>JBAUOO010000081.1:0-2788 GCA_049579785.1 Steroidobacteraceae bacterium | reverse complement strand
CGCGACCAATACCGAGATTCGACGCCATGAAGAGCATCAAGGCAGCAAGCAAGGCAAAGTTCAAGCGGAACACCGCCGCCGAAGACGCCCGCATCAAGGCCGGCATAAAGGCCGATCCTGATACTCGCGAGCTAACGGCGAAGGACTTCGCCGAGGCGGTGCCGTTTGCCGAGATGATGAAGCGCCGGCGAGGCCGACCGAAGGCGGAGAGGCATAAGGTGCCGGTGACCGTACGCCTCGAGCCCGATGTCGTAGAGTTTTTTCGCCGCTCAGGTCCGGGATGGCAGACCCGCATGAACGACACGCTGGCGCGGTACGTGGCAAGGCAGCGGCAGGGCAGGTGAGGTACCGATGGCCCCGACGCGTGCGCTGTCCTCTACGGGTGCGGAGAAGGACTATCTCGGCTTCTGGGCTGGCCAGACCCTGAACGCGCGCAACGTCGTCGATTTTCTCGGCCTCGACAAGGGAGATCTCGCCAGGCTGGCGGGCGTCGCGCCCTCGTCTGTGAGATTCGATCAGAAGATTCCGAAGCGAGTCCTGGAGCGTCTCCAGGGGATTGCGAACGTCTGCGGCTTGGTCGCGCAGTTCTTCGGTGGCAATGTCGCCAAGACGGCGCTTTGGTTCAAGATCGAAAATCCGCTGCTCGGGAAGATCAGTCCCCGCGACATGATCCGCTATGGCCGCTACGAGCAGCTGCGTCGCTTCGTGATGAGCGCGCTCGAGGAGAATGTGGCGAGTCATCCAAAGTGAGGACAAAGCGGCGGCTGTCCTCGCCTGCTGAGGCAACTACGTGGCGCCGTTGAGCCATCGCTCGATGTCCGAGCGAAGCCAGCCCCGTCCATCACCGGCGCGCTTGGGTGGAAATGTACCGGCGCAGACCCAGCGGTAGATTGTGCAGCGGTGCCGACCGGTGATCTGCTCGACATCCCGCGTGCTCAGCACCTGATCGATTCCGGCGAGTCGTTGCGATGCCTGACTCGAGGCTCGGCTGCGGACGATCGAGGGTGATCTGCGGGGGTGAACCTCGCTGACCGTAAGGGGGAGCTGGAACTGCTGTTTGTCAATGGACATGGGGACCTGCTCCAAACACTTGTCTCTCACCGCGTTCTTTCCAGCGTCGGATCGCGCGTCCGTTCGTCGTTCGGGGTACGCGCGGCGCGCTGGGTTTGCGCGATGCGAACGAGTTCCGATGCCAGCCGCTCCCGATCCGTCATGACGGCCGGCAGATGCTTTACGAAGTACCGCACGTCACCGCCCAGAGCGACTTCGCCCTGGGCTTCGAGCCTCGCGGCGAGCGCGTTCCAGCCGGCGACGAGTGCCCTGCGAGTCTCGATGAGCTTCCCCCGCTTTGGGTCGCGAATGGTGCCCGTTGCCGAGAACTCTCGCGCGATACTCTGCAATTCATCTCGCAGGGCATAGGAGGACCGCCGAGCCTTGGCCCGATAGGCTGCATCTCGCTGCGCGCGCTTGGTCTGACCGCGCGCTGCGCGCGAAGTCGCATTGGCGGCGATTCCCTGCTCGCGCATGAGCCGAGCGAAGTCCTCCCGCCACTCGCGCAGCATCGCCTTGTCGATGTGTAACCGCCGGGGCTCAATCTCGCGCTCCGCCTTCACCACCAGGTGCACGTGCGGGTTGCGCTGATGCGTGTGAAGTGCCATGACGTAACGATGCCCCGCAAATCTCTCGCGCGCGAAGTTCTTCGCGGCCGCAAGCACCTTCTCCGGCGGGGTTCCAGGGGGCATGGCGAGCACGACGCTGTGCACCAGCTTGATACCCGATGCTCCAGATCGCGCGGCGGGTTTCGATCGGTACTGCCCGGCAGAGAGTTCCAGGTGCCAGGTCGCGAGGAACTCCTTCTGCGCGTTCTCGGAAATGCGCTCACCCCGATCGGAGACGAGCTCGACCTTTCCCTCATGGCTGATGTAAGCGATGTGGGCGGCAAGGGCGCGAAGACTCCGTGCCCCGCCCGTGACTTTGACCATGACCTCGGGCGCGCGCCGCGCCGTGCGTCGGATCGCCTCGATCTGCGGGGGACTTAAGCGCTCCGGCGGACCTCGCCTGGCGGCGCTGAAGACGTCGAGGAGCGGCCGATCGGCCCTGGTAAGTTGACCTACACGCCGAGTCACGAGCGCGTCTCCCAAGCGATGAGAGCGGCTTTGGTGAGGTCAACGATGCGCCGCTCGAGGACAGAGATTTCGCCTCGGGTTCGCCGGATCGCCTCACCGTAAATCTCTCCCTGCGGACCGGTCGGAATGCCCTGGCGGCCCGTCTTCGCCAGCATCGTTCCAAGATTTGCGAGTACCACGATGCTGGTCTTGAGCGCATTGACTTCCGCGGCCGGGAGGGGAGGGTTGGCCGTGACGTGGGCGCGAACGAGCGCGCTGATATAGGTTGCGGGCTTCATCCCGCGCTCCGTTGCGCGTCGGATCACCTCGAGTCCGTCGCCCGGGCCGCAGGCGGATGGTGATTCGATCGCTCGCTGCGACGTGCTCCCATTTCAGATCCGGCTGGCGGGCGAGCCATGGCTCGTCGCGAGAGAGAAGGGTGCGGATTGCACGCAGTGCGAGCGCAGATTCCGAAATCCCGATCTGTCGCGCGAGCAACTGGAAGCGCGCCTTCTCCTCTGCCGACGGGCGCGCGGTGATCGAGGGACCCGACCGTCGCACGCTGCGGAGTGCCCTGAGCACGGCGCTCCAGGGCTTGGTGGCCTACAATCTCTGCTCGTTCTTCTGTTCGGAGGTCGTTCACTGCCGCACTGGAGAAATGCGCCTGGTGACGACTATAACTC
>JBAUOO010000080.1:0-4840 GCA_049579785.1 Steroidobacteraceae bacterium | reverse complement strand
GGTCCCAGCCGGAAAATCTTCGCGGGATCATGCGCTGGGCGGCGTTGCCTGGGAAGGGCGTGGGTCGGTTGGCGCGCTCGGGCGCATAACCCGGCTCCAGTACTCTTCTTATGTAAAGCATCGGACCCCCGCGGCCTTCGTGGCCGTCGTAAAACGGCGACACTATACCTGCCATTCGCGCGGGTGAGACTTATTTCGTAAACGATCTTACGAGATCTGTGACGGTCGTCACAAACCGCTCCTCAGAGCTTCTCCAGCCCCGCAACGATCCTCTGGTGGCGCAGCGCATCGAGGCTCTCGTACTGTCCCCGTGGCGCGGCGTTGAAATACAGCGGATCGCTCACTCGAGCGGGATCGTAGCCCTCATCCGCAAGCTCCTGTTTGCGCAGCTTGAAGGTGCCGGTGACTTCGAGACTGGGGACGATCCGCAGAAACACCGGGCGGGCATATTCCGGCAGCTTCCCGGCCAGCTCGCGCCCGAGGACCGCCAGGTCGAACTCGGGGCCCACGACCAGAGCGGCCATTCCGGCCCGACCCTCCGTGCCGGGCACGCTCACCCCGTACACCGCGACATCGGTGACGCCGTGGCAGCTCGCCAGCACCGCGGCAGCCTCGGTCGTCGAGACGTTCTCACCCTTCCAGCGAAACGTGTCGCCGATCCGGTCGACGAAGTAGTAGAAGCCTTCCGTGTCGCGGCTCATGAGGTCGCCGGTGCGGTACCAGGCATCGCCCGGCTCGAAAACATCGCGCAGCACCTTGCCGCGCGTCGCCTCGGCATCCGCATAGCCCTCGAAACGCGCGCCGGCGCCGCCCGCGCCCGCCGCCGCGATCCGACCGATCGCCTCGCCCGCCTCCCCGCTCTGGCATCGGATGCAGCGGCCCTCGGGATCGCGCAGGGGAGATCCGGAGGACGGATCGCAACGCACGAGAGCGACCGGATAGCGGTGGGAAAGGAACGGCGGAATCCGCCCGATCGAGCCGACCCGTCCCTCGCAGTTGTAGAGGGAGAAAGTCCCTTCCGTGGCGGCGTAATACTCGAGGATCGCCGGAATGCGAAATCGGCTCTGGAATGCCTGCCAGACATCGGCGCGAAGACCGTTGCCGCAGGCGAGCCTCAAGGTGTGCTCCGCCGCCGCTTGCTCGGCATTGAGGCCATTGGTGAGATATCGGCAGAGCTCCCCGATGTACTGGAAGATCGTGCAGCGCTGCGCCCGGATGTCTTGCCAGAAGCCGCTCGCCGAGAACCGCTCGCGCACTACGACGGTGCCGCCCCCCACCAGCGTCGCGCCGGTGGCGACCACCCCTCCCACGCTGTGATACATGGGCAGGCAGTCGTACAAGCGGTCGGCCGGCGTGATGCCCATCAGCCCCGAGAACCAATGGCTCCATTGCATCAGCCGGTAATGGCTCACGACGGCCGCTTTCGGTAGTCCGGTCGTTCCGGAGGTATAGATGTAAAGCGCCCGGTCGGCGAGGGAGGGTGCCTCACGCTCGGCAGCGCTCACGGGCTCCTGCGAGCAATCCTCGAGCGCCTCATCCAACCGCGGCAGGGAAGGCGCGCCCTCGCCGTGGATCCAACACCGAAGGCTCGAGGCAACCGCCGCCGAGCCGGTGAGCAAGCGCTCGCTCAAGCCCGCTTCGACGATGAGGCCGCGCGGGGCGACGATGCGCAGCGAATGCTGGAGCGGCTCGCCCGTCAGATGCGTGTTGAGCAGAGCCACCGTGACCCCGACCCTCGTCAGTCCGAGCCAGATCGCCAGGTACTCCGGGCAGTTCTTTAGCAGCAGGCCAACGACGTCGCCGGGCTCGAGCCCTTCGGCCAGCGCCCAATGGGCATAGCGGTTCGCCCGCTGGGCGAGCTCGCGGTAGCTCAGGGAGGCGTCGGTCGAGAGGAGCGCCGGCGCGGCCTCGTAGCGCGCGGCGAGCTCCTCGAGGAGCACCGGCAGCGTTCTGCGCGGATTGCGCTCTATCTCGGCGGTGCGCTCGAGCGCCCGCAGCCAGGCCTTTTTGGCGTCAATAGACGTTGCGCTGGTCCTGAACGACCACTCCCAGCGTCTTGAAGAGGATCTCGATATCGAGCCGGGGGGACCAGTGGCGCAGGTATTCGAGATCGTAGCGCACTCGCTCCGACATCTTCTCCAAAGTCTCGGTTTCGCCCCGCAAGCCATTGATCTGCGCGAGCCCGGTGATGCCGGGCCGCACCTTGTGGCGGATCATGTAGCCATTGATGAGCTTGCGGTAGAGCTCGTTGTGCGCGACGGCATGGGGCCGCGGTCCGACCAGGCTCATCTTGCCCTCGAGCACGTTGAGTAGCTGCGGCAGCTCATCGAGCGAGGTCCTGCGCAGAAACGCCCCCACGCGGGTGACCCGCGGATCGGCCTTGCGGGCCTGGGCGACGAGCGCGCCGTCCTCGCACACTCTCATCGAGCGGAACTTGTAGACGAGGATCTCCTCACCATCGAGGCCGTAGCGCCGCTGCTTGAAGAGCGCCGGACCGCGGGAGGTGAGCCTGACGGCGGCGCCGATGAGCAGCAGGAGCGGCGAGAGCGCGATGAGGCCAAATCCGGCGAGCACGATGTCCATGGCTCGCTTGCAGACCGCGGGCAGGCCGTAAAGCGGCGTCTCGCAGACCGAGAGGGCCGGCATGCCGTTGATCTCGACCAGCCGCCCCTGGATGAGATCGAAGGCGAAGGCGTCCGGCACGAAGTACACCGAGGCGGTCGTGTCGCGCAGCGCGTTGACGAGCTCGCTCATGCGCGGCACGTTGGCGAGCGGCAGGGCAATGTAGACGACCTTCACCCCGCGGTCGCGCACATAGTTGGCTACATCCCGGCAATGGCCCATCACCTTGTCGAGGTCGAGGACCTTCGCCAGGCGCTCGACGCTGCGGAAGTCGAAATAGCCGAGAAATCCCGCGGGCGGCAGGCGACGAGCGAGCTCGACTCCGACCTCGTTGACCCCGATGATGATGTAGCGCGGCGCGGCCTCGCCATGAGCGGTGAGCCAGCGGATCCGCCGGCGCAGCACATGGGTGCCCGTCAGCAAGACCGGGGCGACCATGAACCAGGTGAGATAGACGTTGCGATCGAACTCACGATCGACATGGAAGGCGAACGAGGCCAGCAGTAGCAGACCGACCACCGAGCTCCATTGCAGCAGCACGCGCGTGTAGCTCTTGCCGAAATCCCACTGTGCGAAGGTGGGCTCCTCGGCGGCACTGATGCGGCCGAAGAGCTGGCTCGAGATGATGAAGACGAGCAGCGCCAGCGCCCCAAAAGCGGGCGAGAGCCGGTCGCCGTAGGCGAGCTCGCAGCCGAAGAGGGAGAGCACGACGATCAGGGGATCGAGCTGCTTCAGCAGTGCGACCAGCGCCGGCTCGACGTTTCCGAGTCGTACCCGGCGATGCGCAAAGGACTCTGCTAGCGTTGACATGATGCCCTTCACCGTGTGGCCCCGCGGCCGTTGCAACTGCTTCTTGTCGTTACTTCATCCGGGGCGCTCGCGGGTAGCGCCTAACGGAGGGTGCAATTCTCGTGCCTTTTTGCGGGCTCGGCACTCTGGCGTCTGGCCGGCGTCTACCGACCCCGGCTGTTCGTTTTCCGCCACGATGCCGCCGACCTCCTTGCACCAGCGCGCATCACAAGCCGAGGCTTCTGCCCGATGGCAGAGCAAGTATCCTTGCGCCGATGTCGGAAGTTCGAGACATGGCGCACAGTTTCAAGTTCCGGCGGAAGAATAACCGTTCGCAGGCTGCCCATGTGACTAAATCTTCCGTCATGATGATGTCAGAGCGATGACGGCAGACATAATGGGTCGTCAAAAAAGCGCGGGGCGCGAAGGCTCGCATCCCGCGTGGTAGGATGGCGACGCTCTCGGACCACCTGAGCCTCAAGCGGAACCGCTCAGCGGTGGTGACGGTCGATAGTGAAGTGGAAGTCCACATGAACCAGAAGAACACCGCGACGCGGCTATGGGGGGCCCTTTTCGGCGCCATCTTGTGGTGCTCGGTGGCGGCGGCGCAGAGCTCCTCGACGACTCCCAGCTACATCATCGGTCCTGGGGATGAGCTCAAAATATTCGTCTGGCAGAATCCCGATCTCACCGTCACGGTGCCGGTGCGCCCGGATGGGAAGATCTCAACTCCCCTCGATGAGGACATGGTGGCCGTCGGCAAGACGCCGAGCCAGCTGGCTCATGACATCGAGGTCAAGCTTTCCGAGTACGTGCGCTCGCCGCACGTCAACGTCATCGTCACCAAGCCCGCCAGCCTCTTCAGTCAAGTCAAGGTGATCGGGCAGGTGAAGACACCGGAGGCGATCGCCTATCACGACGGAATGACGGTGCTCGATGCGGTGCTCGCGGTGGGCGGACTTACGCAATACGCGGCGGGCAACCGGGCACGGATCGTCCGCATGATCGACGGCACAGAGCATGACATCCCCGTGCGCCTCGGCGCACTCGTCAACGACGGCGACATGTCGCAGAACCTGGCGCTCAAGCCCGGTGATGTGCTGGTCGTCCCGGAGAGCCGGTTCTAATTCCATGAGCACGAAGCTGGATCCTCTTTTCGATGAGCTGCGAGGCGCGTGGCGCTTCCGCTGGGCGGCGCTGTTTGCCGCGCTGGCGGTGGCGATCATCGGGTGGCTGATCATCTTCGCGCTGCCGGATCGCTACCAGGCGCAGGCCGAGGTGTTGGTGGATACCCGCACGGCGTTGAAGCCGGTCCTGCAGGGCCTCGCGACCAACCAGGACGTCAACGTGCAGCTGAACTACGTGCGGCAGGCTCTCTTGGCCAGCCCGCAGCTCAGCAGTTTCGCGTTGCGGACCGGCATCATGCCGG
>JBAUOO010000079.1:0-26313 GCA_049579785.1 Steroidobacteraceae bacterium | reverse complement strand
TAGCAGTCATTGCCGTCCATCGAGTTGCCGACGATGAGCGACCAGGTCTTGCCGGGGGAGACGATGTCGATGCGCGCGCCCGCGGCCTTCGGCGCCGTCACATCCTGCACCCCGAGCACGCGGTAATTGCGCGCCAGACGCGTCTTGCGCTCGACGGCCGCGAGCGAGCCGAGATCGAGCAGGAGCTTGCGCAGCTTGCCGGAATCGGCCGGATAAGCGCGCTCGGCGACCACCCAGTCGCTCGCCCGCCGCTCGAGGGTCGTGCGCGTGTGGTCGGCCTTGATGATGCGAATCTGCGTGACGTCGTTGAGCGAGCCTTCGAGCCCGGGCAGGACGGCGGTGCCCGCGATCGAGTCCCCACCGGTCTGGTTGCGACTCGAGACCCAGGCGGCGAGCGCGAGGATGGCGATGCCGATGCCGAAGAGGACGCTGACGCGGCGTGCGGTCATGGGAGCTTGTCCTTGTTCGAAAGGGCGGGCGGACCGCGCCGGCGCAGCGCGGCGATGAGCAGCGCGAGCAGCGCGAACACAGCCGGCATGACGATGATGTTGATCACCTTGAGCTCCGTGCCCAGGCGATCGATGTCGCTGACGAGTCCCGCCTGCACGGCGCGCAGGCGCTTGCGGATCTGAAGCTTCTCCGCCTCGAAGTGCTCGATCTCCTGCTGCTGTGCGGGCGTCAGGATCAGCGCCGATTTGTCGTTGCGCTTCGATTGCAGCAGCGTCAGCTGTTGCTCGGTCTGCTGCAGCTCCTGCTGCAATTGCTCCTCCTGGACATGGAAGCGCGCGTCGGCCTGGCGCTGCAGCGCCTCGACGCGCAGGAACGGCCGGGTGAAGCCGGCGCGCCCGCGGACGCTGATGAGGTCGGAGCTGCCGGCAAGGTTGTCGAGGGCGTTGAGCACCAGATCGCCATTGCTCGCCCAGGCCTGGGCGATCGACTGGCCGAAGAGGTCCTCCTCGTGCACCCAGAGGTAATCGGACAGCAGGTCGGTGTCGGCGAAGACAACGAGATTCAGGGGCTTGATCGAGGCCTTCAGATCCCGCTGACCGGCGGGTAGGGTCACCCCCTGGGGCGGACCGTCGGGGAAGGCGGTCTTCACCAGACCGGTGATCCGGGCGCCCAGGGTGTAGCGCTCGCCGGTGGGCTTGAAGCCATCCAACAGCGTGGCGGGATTGAGCAGCATCGCGAACCGCTGCGCCGGCATCGGCTCCGAGTCGGTGCTCGAGCGAATGAGCGGCTCGAATTTGACCGCCGCGCCTTTGATCTTCGTCAGGTAACCGGCGGTCTCGACATTGACGTTGGAGAGTCCGGCGGTGATGACATCGCTTTGCGAAAGAGAGGATTTGCCGAGACCGAGAATTCCAAGGTGCTCGACCGGCGGCTCGCCCGCGCGCATGGAGACGGTGAGCGCGTGCCCGCGGTCGGCGACCACCTCATTCGGGTTGAAGTCGACGCCCCACGCCGAGAGGAGCCTGCCCATGTGCGAGGCGTGATCGGCGCCGAGGGACTGCATCGGGTTGCCCGCCGCCTCCGATTCCGCATCCGGATCGACGAAGGCGAGGATGTGACCGCCGCGCAGCGCGTACTGATCGATCGTGAACTGGGTCGCGGGCGAGAGGCTCTTCGGATCGACGAGCACCAGCACGCGCACGTTCGGGCCGATGGAGGTCGCGGTCGGCTGCAGCGGATGCAGGTCGAAGAGCTGCTCGGCCTGCTGATAGACCACCCAGGGCTGGCGCATCTGTCCGGTCTGCGGGTCATAGCCGCCGGTCATCGGCAGTGTCGAGAGCCACGCGACCACGGGCTTGGCGGGATGCGCGAGCTGGTAGATGAGCTTCGCGACGTCGTACTCGAGGAAGCGCTGCTTGTCAGGGTCGAAGAAGGGGATCGCCTGCTGGCCGTTGGTGGAGTTGGTTCCGGCGAGTCCGAAATAGAATTTGCTGCCGGCCTCGTTGATGGCCGTGCCGGTGACGCCGAGCTCCGCGGCGCGGTCCTCCGCCACGGAGAACGGCTGCGGGTCGATGACGTGCAGATGAATCATGCCGTCGGAGCGCTGTGCCAACTCTTCGAGGAAGTCATGCACGCGCTGGCCGTAGGGCTGAATCTGCGGCAGCGATTCCGCGGCCCTCGCCGAGTAGAAGAAGTAAAGGTCGATCGGTTCCTTGATGCTCGTGAGGATCCGGTCGGTTCCGGGTGAGATGGTGTAGAGGCGGTTCTGCGTGAGATCGAGCTGCCAGCCCGCGAGCGAGTAGTTGAAGAGGATGGTGAGGCCGATGAAGGCAAGCGCGAGTGCGAGCACCGCGCCCCAGCCGAGTGTCGAGCGTTTCGTCATGAGGCGCTCCTAGTCCGCCTTGCTTAGGTCGAGGGCGACCGTGGTGGTGAAGAGGAAAAAGCCGATCAGCATGGCGAAATAAAGCAGATCGCGCGCCTCGAGCACGCCCCTGGAGATCGACTGGAAGTGGGCGAGGAAGGAGAGCGAGGCGATGGCCTCGACGAGTGCCTGCGGCGCCCAGCTCTGAAACGCGTTGAGCACCATCGGATATCCGGCGAGGAGGAACGCGAAGCAGACGGCGACGCCGAGGATGAAGGCCACGACCTGATTGCGGGTGAGGGCGGACATGCACGAGCCCACCGCGAGAAAGCCGCCGGCGAGGAGCAGACTTCCGAGGTAGGCCGCGACGATCGTGCCGTTGTCGGGATTGCCGAGGTAGTTGACCGTGATCCAGATCGGGAAGGTGAGCGCCAGGGCGAGCGCGACGAAGATCCATGCCGCGAAATACTTGCCGAGAACCGCCTCCCAGAGCTTCACCGGCTGGGTCATCAGCAGCTCGATGCTGCCGGACTTGCGCTCCTCCGCCCAGAGCTTCATGGAGAGCGCCGGAATCAGGAAAAGATAGAGCCAGGGATGGAAGGCGAAGAACGGCTGCAGGTCGGCTTGCCCGCGCTCGTAGAAGCCGCCCATGTAGAACGTGAAGGCGTTGGCCAGCACGAGGAAGATCAGGATGAAGACATAGGCGAGCGGTGTCGCGAAATAGCTCGCGAGCTCGCGGCGCAGAATGATGCCCACGTTGCGCATGGCGGCCCCGGTTGGTCGGTTAAGCGGTGATGGAGCGGAAGACTTCGTCGAGTCGTCCGGATTCGAGATGCAGCTCCTTGAGCGCGAGCCCCTGGCGGCTGGCGACCTCCGAGACGGCCGCGAGAATCGCGGCACCGGAGCGCGGCAGCGCCGTGAGGCGCACCTCGCGCTCGCTGACCTCCACGGCCGCTACCGAGGGGAGCGCCGCCACCGCGGCGCGGGCCGCGGCGAGCTGCTCCGGCCGCTCGAGCTGCAGCGATACCGCGTTGTAGTAGCGCGAGCGGGCCGCAAGCTTCAGCGGCGTGTCGTCCGCCACGATCCGCCCGCGCGCGATGATGATCGCGCGATTGCAGACCGCGTCGACCTCCTCGAGGATGTGGGTCGAGATGACGATGATCTTCTCGCGCGCCATCTCGTTGATCAGGGCGCGGACCTCGAACTTCTGGTTGGGATCGAGCCCGTCGGTGGGCTCATCGAGGATGAGAACCGGCGGATCGTGGATCAGCGCCTGCGCCAGGCCCACACGGCGCCGAAAGCCCTTCGACAGGGTCTCGATGGACTGCTCGAGCACGGAAGCGATCTGCAGCCGCTCGATGACGTACTGCAGGCGTGTGCGGCGACGGGAGCCGTCCAGGCGCCGCAGATCGGCGATGAACTCGAGGAAGCGGCGCACGCGCATCTCCCCGTAGCTCGGTGCACCTTCGGGCAGGTAGCCCAGCCGTTCCTTGGCGGCGAGCGGCTCGGTCTCGACATCGTGGCCGCAAATGCTCGCCTTGCCCGAGGTCGGTGTGACGAAGCCCGCCAGCATACGCATGGTGGTCGTCTTGCCCGCTCCGTTGGGTCCGAGAAATCCGAGCACCTCGCCCGGACCGACTTGGAAAGTGACGTCCTCCACGGCCGTCACCGACCCATAGTGCTTGCTCAGATGCTCGGTCTTTATCATGCGATCGGGGACCTCCGAGGCTGCGATAGATACCGCCAATCGAAAAAAGTTCCGCTCATGACGGCCGCCATCCGCCGCCGTCGGGACGCATTCGCCAGTAGAGCATCATGACCGCGCCACCGAGCATGCCGCCGAGGTGCGCGAAATGCGCGATGCTGGCCTCCCGGCCGGTGACCCCGAAGAACAGCTCGAGCACCGCATAGCCTGCGACGAAGAGCCACGCGGGCATGGGGATCACGAAATAAAGCAGCAGCCGCACGCGCGGGAAGAGCATCGCGAAGGCGAGCAGAATGCCGAAAATGGCGCCGGAGGCGCCGATCGTGGGCTCGCCGGCCCCGGTGGCGTACTCAACCGCAAGCTGCGTGCAGCCGGCGGCGATGAGGCAGACGAGATAATACCCGAGGAAGCGACGTGCGCCCCAGTAGCTCTCCAACGCCGGACCAAATACGTAGAGCGCGAACATGTTGAAGAAGATGTGCCAGACGGTCGTGGGGTCGTGGAGAAAGGCATAGGTCAGGAGCTGCCAGGGACGAAAGAGCCCCTCCGGTGTCGCGAGCGGCCAGAGCGCGAAGTGCTTCGCCATGGGCACCCACGCCACCTTCTCGATGAGCCACACGAGGACATTGATGAGAATGATGGCCCGCGTGGCGGGGGTGAGCTTCGGGAACATCCGCGCAGTTTACGCGCCGATCCGGCGCTGTAGAAACACCAGGTCGAGCCAGCCGTCGAACTTGTGCCCGACCTCGCGCAGGCATCCCGCCTGATGGAAGCCGAGCCGCTCGTGAAAGCGGATCGAAGGGGCGTTCGCCGCATCGACCGCGGCGATCATCATGTGCTTGCCGAGCGCCGCGGCGCGGGGAAAGAGCGCGGTGAGCAGCTTCGTGCCGATGCCCCCGCCGCGGCAGTCGGAGCGCACGTGCACGGTATGCTCCACGGTAAAGCGATAGCCCGGTGAGGACCTGAACTCAGCGAAGGTCGAAAATCCGAGGACGCCCGAGTCATTCACCGCGACCAGTACCGGGTAGCCGGCCGCGATGCGCGCGCGCCACCACTGCCGCCGATCCTCCAGCGTCACGAGCGCCGAGGAGAAGACCGCGGTCGATGTCGCGATCACCCCGTTGTAGATCGAGACGAGAGCGGCGAGGTCCGCTTCGGTGGCATCGCGCAGCTCCATGGTGCGGCGGCTAGCGCGAGGGTGCGAGTTGACTGCCGAGGCGCTCGGCCGCCACCTTCAGGGCCGGCAGCTCCTTCTCGAGCAGCTCCCGCCGCGAGATTCGCGAGGCCTGGATACTCACGTTCATGGCCGCCACCGTGGCGCCGATGACATTCCTCACCGGCACCGCGATCGAACGCAACCCGATCTCGAGCTCCTGATCGTTGATGGCGAAGCCATCCGCGCGCGCCTGCGTCAGGATCTCCTCGAGCCGCCGGCGCGAGGTCACCGTGAAGCGGGTGTGCGCAACGAGCTCGAATTGCGCCAGCTCCTGCGCCGCCTGCGGCGCCGGCAGGCCGGCGAGCAGCACCCGCCCGAGCGCGGTGCAATAGGCCGGCAGACGGCTGCCGACGCTCAGCGTCACGGCCATGATGCGCCGGGTGGCCGCCCGCGCCACGCACACCACCGCGCCATCATCGAGGACGGCGACCGAGGTGGCCTCCCCCAACTGCTCACTCAGCTCCTCGAGCATCGGTTGCGCGGCGAGGGGAATGGGCGCCGTCGAGAGATACGCGTACCCGAGATTGAGGATTCTCGGCTGCAGGCGGTAGGTGCGGCCGTCGGTGTCGGCGTAGCCGAGCTCCCGCAGCGTGTAGAGGCACCGGCGCGCCACCGCGCGGGTGAGGCCGGTCGCGCGGCTGACATCGGCGATGGTCAGGCGCCGGTCGACGCCGGAGAACGCGCGGATGACATGCAGTCCGCGCGCGAGCGAGGTCATGTAGTCCGGATCGCCGCCGCGGTAGAGCGCCGCGCGGGGGTCACGCGCGGGGTCGGTACTCCGTGCGGTAAACGTATTCAAGTTCTTTGGAGGCGCTTTCGAGTGCAACGTCCACCGCATGCGCGACACGCAGCTACAGTACGATAATCGTACCCGCCGCGCGGGGGTGTGTCACCCGAAAGCGCGGCCTCCGCGCCGACCTGTCAAAATGCGTTTCCCGATACCGGCGTTAGGTGCAGGCGCAATTCAGCGGCATGAAGATCGCGGTTCTTTTTGGCGGCATGAGCGAGGAGCGGGACGTGTCGATCGCGAGCGCCGCGCAGGTGATCCCGGCCCTGCGCAGCCTCGGGCACGAGGTCGTGGCGGTCGATACGGCGAGCGGCAGGCTCTCCGGGCCGGCGGAGCAGCGGCTGCTCACGAGCGGCGTCGGCCCACAGCCGCCCTCGGGCACGGCGCTCGCGGGAATGAAGCGGAGCGCGCCCGCGCTCGCCGAGACGGCCGACATCCGCGATGTCGATGTGGTGTTTCTCGCGCTGCACGGCGGCGCGGGCGAGGACGGCCGCATCCAGGCGGTGCTCGATCTCGCGGGCTTGCCCTATACCGGCAGCAATCACATCGCGAGCGCGACCGCCATGGACAAGGATCTCTCGAAGCGACTCTTTCGCGCCGCGCAGGTTCCGACCGCGGACTGGAGGATGGCACCGGTCGGCGCGGCGGAGATTGCCGGCACGCTCGGCTGGCCGGTGGTGGTGAAACCCAACAAGCAGGGCTCGACCGTGGGGCTGAGCGTCGTGCGCGCACCGGAGGCGCTGGCGGCGGCCCTCGCGCTCGCGGAGCGCTTCGACGATGAGGTCATGGTCGAGCGGTTCATACCTGGGCGCGAGTTGACGGTCGGCGTGCTGGAGGGGCGGGCACTCCCCGTCGGTGAGATCATCGCGCCGGGCGAGGTGTTCGACTATCAGGCGAAATACCAGGCGGGCGGTGCGCGCGAGATCTTTCCCGCCGATCTTTCTTCTGACATCACCGCTCGCGTCCAGGAGCTCGCGGTACGCGCACACGGCGCCCTGAAGCTCGGCTCCTACAGCCGGATCGACTTCAGGATGGATGCGCAGGGGGGGATCTGGTGTCTCGAAGCCAACTCGCTCCCCGGCATGACGGCCGCGAGCCTGCTGCCGCAGGCCGCGAGAGCCGCGGGCATCGGCTTCCCCGAGCTCCTCGAGCGGATCTGCAAGGCGGCCATGCGTTGAGCCGCTCATGACCCACTACCGAGCTGCGGGCTGTGTGCTTGCGGCAGGCGTTCAGGATCGCTCCCTGCGATCTTGCGAGCCCATCAATGACCAGGCGATTCCCTGCCAGAGGACCTCCTTCAGCATCTTCAGCCGCTCGCCCTCGAAGTCAGGCCAGCCGAGCACGCGAAGGATGATCGGCCGCGCGCGCCGCACCAGGGCGGTCTGCCCGACAATGGCTACAGCTCGGATGGCGACCTCGGGACTCCCCGGCGGTTGCCCGAGAATGCGGCCGATGATCTCCGTCACGAGCGCAATGAGAGTTCCGCTGATCCGTTGGAAGACCGCATCGAATGTGGCGCTGTGCTCGCTCTGCGCGCGTGCGAAGAACAGCGCCCAACTCTCCGGCCGCTCGGTCGCAAGGCCTTCGAGAAACGGCTCGATGACCGCGCGCAACAGCTCGAGAAGCTCGGCGCGCCCGAGGTCGCGCCGATCGAGGGCCAGCCGGACGCGCTCCGCGGCCGGACCCAATCGGGAGCGCACATCCTCCGTGATGTATTGCGCGCAAGCGCGGTGCAACCCCGCCTTGCCGCCGAAGTAGTACTGCAGGGCGGGCAAACTCACGCCGGCGCGCCGCGCGAGGGCACGGGTCGAGGCACGCTCGTACCCGAGCTCGGCGAAAAGCTCGATCCCGGCATCGAGCAACCGCCGTTGGGTGTGCTCACCGCGGGCGTAGCCGCCGCCCGGCCGGTGGCGCCGCCGCCTCGGGGGGCCTGCCCCGGGGGCCATCGCGTGCCCCTTCGGGGCCGCTGTGTTGCGGTTTCTCACGATGTCGCGGTCACGATATTGGGATCATCATTGGCGCCACGGCTGAAATTCTATCACTTGACAGATATCTATCAAGTGATAGACAATTTATGATGGGCGTCTCATCGGGAAAGCGCGGTCGGCATGAAGAAGAGAATCATCTCCGTTGCCATTGTGGCGCTCGCGCTCTCAGGACTTGCCTGGTGGCTCACGCATCGACATACCGCGGGCAATGAGCTCCTGCTCTATGGCAACGTCGACCTGCGGGAGGTCGACCTCGCCTTCAACGACAGTGAGCGGATCACCAGGGTGCTCGTGCAGGAGGGCGATCGTGTCCACAAGGGAGAGGTGCTCGCGCTGCTCGACACCGGGCGGCTGACACCCCAACTCGATCAGGCCCGAGCGCTGTCCCGAGCGCAGGCTGCTGTCCTCCAGCGGTTGCGCAACGGCAGCCGTCCACAGGAGATCGCGCAAGCGCGCGCGAACCTCGCACTCGCGCAGGCCGACGCCGGGCAGGCGCGCGACAACTACCTGCGCATCAAGCAGGTGTTCCAGAGCTCGAGCGGACGCGCCGTCAGTCACCAGGATCTCGATGATGCGAAGGCGCAGTGGGACGTAGCGCAGGCGAAGGTTGCCGTGAATCGCAAGGCGCTCGAGCTCGCCCTCATCGGTCCGCGCCAGGAGGACATCGAGCAGGCGGTGGCGATGCTCGAAGCTGACCAGGCCAATGTCGCACTGCTCGAGCAGGCGCTCGCGGACGCCTCCCTCAAAGCGCCCCTCGATGCCATCGTGCGCTCCCGGATCGCAGAGCCGGGGGACATGGCCTCGCCGCAGAAGACCGCGTTCACGCTCGCGATCATCGATCCCAAGTGGGTTCGCGCCTACGTTTCCGAGGACGATCTCGGCCGGGTGCATCCGGGGATGGCCGCGAGCGTCGAGGTCGACTCCTTCCCGCACCGGCATTTCGACGGCTGGGTCGGCTTCATCTCACCGGTAGCGGAATTCACCCCGAAAACGGTGCAGACACCGGATCTGCGCTCGAGCCTCGTGTATGAGGTGCGCGTCTTCGTGAAGGACCCGGAGGATGACCTGCGCCTCGGAATGCCGGCGACGGTCTACTTGCCACTGAGCCCCAAAGAATGAGCGCGGGCGCCCGCGGGATGCCGGTGGTGCAGGGAGCGGATGTGCGCAAGAGCTTTCGCGCTCCCGGCAACGGCGGCGAGGCTCGTGCGCTCGATGGTGTCTCGATCGAGGTTTGCCCGGGAGAGCTGACCGCACTCGTCGGACCCGACGGAGCCGGCAAGACAACGCTCATCCGCCTGCTCGCGGGTCTGATGAGGGCCGACTCCGGCACGTTGCGGGTCCTCGGCATCGATCCGGCGCTTGACCCGCAGGCGATCCAGGACCGCATCAGCTACATGCCGCAGAAATTCGGTCTCTACGAGGATCTGAGCGTGCAGGAGAACCTGGATCTCTATGCCGACCTGCACGGCGTATCGCCCGAGGAGCGTGCGCAGCGCTATCCGCAGCTGATGGAAATGACCGATCTCGGGCGCTTCACGGGGCGCCTCGCCGGCCGGCTCTCCGGCGGCATGAAGCAAAAGCTCGGGCTCGCCTGTACGCTGGTGCGTTCGCCGGAGTTGTTGCTGCTCGATGAGCCTACCGTCGGAGTCGACCCGCTCTCGCGCCGGGAGCTGTGGCAGATCGTGCATCACCTCGTGCGCGATCAGGGACTGACGGTGCTGATGAGCACGTCCTATCTCGATGAGGCCGAGCGCGCCACTCGCGTGATCGTGCTGCATGAGGGCCGGGTGCTCGCGCAGGGCGAGCCCGCGACGGTCACTCGCATGGCCGCCGGACGGACCTTCGCGCTGACACCGGCCGACGGTGACACGGGCCGCAGCCTGCAGGCGCGGTTGCTCGATGATCCGCAGATCGTCGACGCCGTCCCGGACGCCGGGCGTGTGCGGCTCGTTTGCTCCGACACCCGCGCGAGCGAGTACCGCCGCGAGGCCGTGTCAGTGCCGATCGAGCCCCGATTCGAGGACGGCTTCATGGTTCTTCTGCGCCAGCGGGCGAGCCACGAAGCCGTCACGGCCATCGCGCTTCAGCGCCCCGTCGCGAGCGGCGGCGAGGGCGCGGTGGTCGAGGTGCGTGACCTGCTCAAGCGCTTCGGCGCCTTCACCGCCGTCAATCACATCAACTTCCAGGTTCGGCGCGGCGAGATCTTCGGCCTGTTGGGGCCGAACGGCGCCGGCAAGACGACCACGTTCCGCATGCTGTGCGGCCTGCTGGTTCCGAGCGGCGGAGTGCTGCGAGTCGCGGGCGTGGACGTGCGCCGTGCGGGGGCGGCGGCGCGGCAGCGCCTCGGCTACGTGGCGCAGAAGTTCTCCCTTTATGGCGCCCTGACCGTCACCGAGAATCTGGAGTTCTTCGCGAGCGCCTACGGAATGCGCGGCCGCCAGCGCCGCGAGCGCATCGACTGGGCCATGGAGCAGTTCGCCCTGACACAACACGAGCACCTGCCGAGCGGCGAGCTGCCGGGCGGCTTCAAGCAGCGGCTCTCCATGAGCGCCGCGCTCCTTCATGAGCCTGAAATTCTCTTCCTCGATGAGCCCACGAGCGGCGCCGACCCGCTGGCGCGTCGCGCATTCTGGCGCCGCATCAGCGCGCTCGCGGAGCAGGGCGTCACCGTCATCGTCACCACTCATTTCATGCAGGAGGCGGAGTACTGCGATCGCATCGCGATCATGGACGGCGGTGAGCTGCTCGCGCAGGGCACGCCGGGCGAGATCCGCCGCTTGGCGCCATCGGATGCCGGTCGCGAGCCGTCCATGGAGGATGCCTTCATCGCCGTGGTCGAAGCGGCGCGCCGGCGTGAGCGAGCCGGAGCGCACGCCGCATGAGGCGGGAGGTGCGCGCGAAGCTCCGCCGGGTCCTGTGCCTGATACGAAAGGAGACCCGGCAGATGATCCGCGACCCGGCGACCATCGCGGTGGGGGTCGTGTTGCCGGCCATTCTCATCCTGTTGTTCGGGTTCGGCCTCTCGCTCGACGTGAAGAACGTGCCGATCGCGGTCGTGCTCGAGGACAGCTCGCCGCAGGCCCTCGGCCTCGTGGCGGGGTTTGAGCTCTCGCCGTATTTCCACCCGCAGATCGTCTACACGCAGGCGGCAGCCGACCGGTTGATGGCGGCGCGCACCATTGACGGAATCGTCACCATACCGATGGATTTTGCGCGCCGCCTCGGCGCGGGCGATGCGCGCGTGCAGGTGATCGTCCATGGAAGCGATGCCAATCGCGCGCGCATCATCGAGTCGTACGTCGAAGGGGCGATCGGCGCGTGGAGCGCGCGTCAGCAGTCCGAGGGAGCCTCGGTCGCGGCGGGAGGTCCGGTCACCGTCGAGAGCCGGATGTGGTTCAATTCCGCCAACGACAGCCACTACTTCCTGGTGCCGGGCCTCATCGTGCTCGTCATGACGCTGATCGGCGCCTTTCTGACCGCGATGGTGGTCGCCCGGGAATGGGAGCGGGGCACGTTCGAGGCGCTGTTCGTCACCCCGGTGCGTAGCGGCGAGATCCTGCTCGGCAAGACCGTTCCCTACTTCGGTCTCGGATTGATCGGATTGCTCCTGTGCATCGTCTCCGCAAAGTTCCTGTTCGGCGTGCCGATCGTGGGCTCCCTCGCGGTGCTGATCGGCGGCTCGATGCTCTACGTGCTGGTCGCGGTCGGCGTCGGCCTGCTGATCTCCTCCTACTTCAGGAACCAGCTCGTGGCGAGCCAGCTCACCATGCTCGCGACCTTCATGCCGGCGCTGATGTTGTCGGGTTTTCTCTTCGACCTGCGCAGCATGCCGTTGGCGGTGCGGGCGATCACCTATCTGCTGCCGGCGCGGTACTACGTCGCCCTGTTGCAGACGACCTTTCTCGCGGGCGACATCTGGCCGGTGATCCTGCCGGCGGCGGCGGTGCTCGCGCTCATGGCGGCTCTGCTCGGCTATGCCAGCCGGGCGGTCACCCAAAAGAGGCTCGGCTGAGCCATGCTCGCCTCGCTCCTGCGCATCATCGCGCTCACCCGCAAGGAGCTCCTCGCGGTGCTGAAGGATGCGCGGGCGCGCAACAGCCTCCTGCTGCCGCCCATCGTGCAGTGCCTGATTTTCGGCTACGCGGCGACTTACGACCTCAACCACGTGCCTTACGCCGTGCTCGACCAGGACCACAGCGGCGCATCGCAGGCGCTGCTCGCGAAGCTCGACGGCACGGGAATCTTCGATCGCATCGCGGCGCTGCGGCGTCAGCAGGACGTCCGCACCTACATCGATGATCGCCGGGCGCTGCTCGTCGTGCAGATCCCGAGCGATTTCGCGCGCCGCCTGCAATCGGGTCAAGGCGCGGACGTGCAGGTGATCGCCGACGGCCGCAATTCCAACACCGCGGGGACCGCTCTTGGGTACGTGCAGGCGGCCGTCGACGGCTTCAACGCCGACTGGCGCGCCGATCACGGCTTGCCGGGTCCGCCGGTCACGATCGAAGCCAGGGCGTGGTACAACCCGAATCTGATGACGCGCTGGAACATGATCCCGGGCCTCATCGGCACGCTGACCATGATCCAGACGCTGATGCTGGCGGCGATGTCGGTCGCGCGCGAGCGCGAGCAGGGCACGTTCGATCAGCTGCTGGTGACCCCGTTCCGGCCGGCCGAGATCATGGCCGGCAAGGCATTGCCGTCGATGCTCGTCGGCATCGTGCAGGCATCGGGTGTGCTGCTGGTGGCACAGCTGTGGTTCCGCATTCCCTTTCAGGGCTCGTTCCTGACGCTCTACGCGGGTCTGGTACTGTTCGTGCTGGCCGCCGTCGGTATCGGTCTGGTCGTCTCCGCGCTCACCTATACGATGCAGCAGGCGATGTTGTTCTCCTTCGTGCTGATCATGCCGTTCGCGCTGCTTTCCGGACTGACCACGCCGCTGCGCAACATGCCGCTGTCTCTGCAATACTTCACGGCCATCAACCCGTTGCGATATGCGATTGACATCACGCAGCGGGTGTATCTGGAAGGAGCGGGAATCAACATCCTGCTACCGGATCTCTGGCCGCTGGCGGCGATGTCCGTGCTCACGCTGGCGGCCGCGGCGTGGATGTTTCGGCATCGGCTACAGTAACAGCAGTAACACCATGACAACACGAACACTGCGCTCCCTGGCGCTCGCCTCACTCGGCTGCACGCTCGCCGGCTGCGCGGTCGGCCCGAATTTCGTCAAGCCCAAGCCCAACGTGCCGACGCAATGGTCGGCGACCGCGCTCGCCAACGGCAGCGAAGGCGCTGCGCACGCGACCTCCGCGCCCGCGCGGACCCTCGCCTGGTGGTCGAGCTTCGATGATCCGACGCTGAGCTCGCTCATCGAGCAGTCGGCGGGGCAGAACCTCGACGTCCAGCAGGCGCTGCTGCGGATCGAGGAGGCGCAGGCGCAGGCCGCGGTGGTGGCCGGGGGGCTCTGGCCGAGCCTATCGGCCAATACCTCCTGGTCGCGCGAGCGGCTGAGTACCAACACGCCGAACGGCGCCATCTTCGGCCTGCATTTCCCGGGGTTACCCCCGACTCTGGTCAATCCCTTCAATGAGTATCAGCTCGGCCTCGGCGCCTCCTGGACGCTCGATCTTTTCGGCACCGCACGCCGCTCGATCGAGGCCGCCAACGCGCAGATGCAGGCGGCCGTCGAGGGCGAGCACGCGGCGCTGCTTTCGATGGTGAGCGATGTGGCGGCGACCTACATCGATCTGCGCGGCGCGCAGCGTCAGCGCGCGATCCTGCAGCGCAGTCTGGCGACGCAACGCGATCTGCTGCAGCTCACCCGCGACCGGCGTAACGCCGGACTCACCTCGGATCTGGATGTCGAGAACGCCACGGCCGAGGTCGGCACGACCGAGGCTGAGGTGCCGCTCGCCGATCGGCAGATCACCGTCGACATCAACCAGCTGAGTCAGCTCATGGCAAAGCCGCCGGAGGCGCTGCGCGCCGAGCTTGCAGAGGCGCGGCCGGTCCCCCCCGCGCCACCCCTCGTGCCGATCGGTCTGCCTTCGGATCTGGCGCGCCGGCGGCCGGACATCCGCCAGGCGGAGGCCAATTTGCACGCGGCCACGGCGGAAATCGGCGTCGCGGTCTCCAACTACTTCCCGCAGCTGACGCTCACCGCCGCCGGCGGCTATCAGTCGGAGGGACTTTCCGCGCTCATCGCGACGGCGAGCCGGTTCGCGACGCTCGGCCCGGCGATCGAGTTGCCGATCTTCGAAGGCGGGCGCCTGCGGGCGACGGTACGGCTGCAGCGGCTCAAGGCCAAGGAGGCCGCCGTGGTCTACGCGCAGACCGTGCTCGCCGCGTTGAATCAGGTCGAGGATGCGCTCGCCGCCTACGGCTCGGATCAGTCGCGGCGCGCCTCGCTGCAGATGGCGGTGACGGCGAGCCGCGAGGCCCGACTGCTCGCTCGCCAGCGCTATCAGAGCGGGGTCGCAAGCTTCATCGACGTTCTCGATGCCGAGCGCACCGAGGAGCAGAACGAGCTTGCGCTGGCGGAGGCGACAACGGCCGTTTCCGCCGACCTCGTGCAGCTGTACCGGGCGCTCGGCGGCGGTTGGCAAAGCTCACCTGTTCCATTGGCGCAACAGCATCAGACTCGCGCGATGCGCATGCGATGACTCGCGGCTCGCCGCGCGGTATAACAAACCCTTCTCCCGCGACGCAGCAGGTGCGAGCTCATGGCCGGCCAACCTTTCGAAGTTATCAGTCAGCATCGCTGCTTCGGCGGCACGGTGGGCTTCTATCGCCACGAGGCGGCGAGCACCGCCTGCTCCATGCGCTTCGCGGTGTTCACGCCCGCGCAGGCGAAGTCGGCGCGGGTGCCCGTGCTTTACTATCTCGCAGGTCTCACCTGCACGGAGGAGACCTTCATGATCAAGGCGGGGGCGCAACGAGTGGCCGCGGAGCTCGGGCTGATGCTCGTGGCTCCGGATACGAGCCCGCGTGGCGTCAAATTACCCGGCGATAGCGACTCCTGGGACTTCGGCGTGGGTGCGGGGTTCTACCTCGATGCGACCGTCGAGCCATGGTCGCAGCACTATCGTATGTACCGCTACGTCACGCAGGAGCTGCGCGCACTCATCGAGGGACAGTTCCCGGCGCAAGCCGAGCGCACGGGTATTTTCGGGCATTCGATGGGTGGACACGGCGCGCTCACCCTCGCGCTTCGCAATCCGGACCGGTACCGCTCGGTGTCCGCGTTTGCGCCGATCAGTGCACCGCGCCGCTGTCCCTGGGGGCAGAAGGCGTTCAGCGCCTATCTCGGGGCGGACGGCGGGCAGTGGTCGGATTATGACGCCTCGGAGCTCGCCGCCCGGGTGACCGATGGGCCGCGGCGGCCACCGATCCTCGTCGATCAGGGGCTGGCGGATCAGTTTCTGGAGTCGCAGCTTCATCCGCATTTCCTCGAGGAGGCCTGCGCAAAATCGGGAATCAGGCTCACCCTGAGACGGC
Organism: Steroidobacteraceae bacterium; assembly: GCA_049579785.1. Lineage (GTDB taxonomy): Bacteria > Pseudomonadota > Gammaproteobacteria > Steroidobacterales > Steroidobacteraceae > 13-2-20CM-66-19. The sequence goes on along the minus strand of JBAUOO010000079.1, from coordinate 10,806 downwards.
ACGAGGGATATGACCACGGCTATTACTTCATCTCCACCTTTATGGAAGATCACCTGAGACACCACGCCCGGCAGCTCGGGGCTTGAGCACCCGGCTCGATCGGGCGGGTACCGCGACACCCGTCCCGGAAATCGAACGCTCCGGGCGCGCCGCCGCGCGAGTGGGGCGCCTCCCGGGCAGTAGACCGGCGCCCGACGTATACTTTAGGCATGAATGCATTGGTTTCCGAGCACGCGGAGGCGGTTCGGCGGATCGTGCGGGAGCTCAAGGGGCGCCCCGGACCGCTGCTCGAGGTCCTGCACGCGATTCAGGCGCAGCTCGGGTACGTGTCCGCGGCGGCGGTGCCGCTCGTGGCGGAGGAACTGAACCTCTCGCGCGCGGAGGTTCACGGCGTCATCTCTTTCTATCACTACTTTCGCAGCACCCCCCCGGGGGCTCACACCGTGAGCGTCTGCCGAGCGGAATCGTGCCAGGCCATGGGGGGCGAGGCGCTCGCCGCGCACGCGCAGCAGCGCCTCGGGGTAGAGTTCCATGAGACGACGCCCGATGGGCGTTTCTCGCTCGAGCCAGTCTACTGTCTGGGCAATTGCGCCTGCTCGCCGGCGGTGATGATCGATGGCCGGCTGCATGGCAGGGTGACGCCCGAGCGCTTCGACGCGCTGCTCTCGGACGCCGACCACAAGAGGTGACCGCGCCCGCATGACTTTCACCGTCTTTGTTCCCCGCGATGCCGGCGCCCTATCCCTTGGCGCCGGCGAGGTGGCGCACGCCATCGCGCGCGAGGCAGCCGCGCGGGATATCGAGCTGCCCCTCATCCGCAACGGCTCGCGCGGGGCCTACTGGCTCGAGCCGCTGGTCGAGGTCGCGACGGCGCGCGGCCGCTTCGCCTATGGACCCGTCGCTGTGGGTGATGTGCCGGGCCTCTTCGACGCCGATTTCCTCACCGGCGCGCCGCATGCACTTTCGCGGGGTCTTACGGACGCCATTCCGTGGCTCGCGAGCCAACAGCGATTGACCTTCGCGCGCGTCGGGGTCGTCGACCCGGCGAGCGTCGCGGACTACGTGGTCCATGGCGGCTATCAGGGACTGCGGCGCGCGCTCGCGATGAGCCCCGAGGCCATCGTGGAGTCGATCATCGGCTCCGGGTTGCGCGGGCGCGGCGGGGCGGCCTTCCCGACCGGCATCAAGTGGAAGACGGTGCTCGAGCAGCCCGCCGGCCAGAAGTACGTCACGTGCAACGCCGATGAGGGTGATTCGGGCACGTTCTCCGACCGCATGCTGATGGAGGGCGATCCGCTCAGCCTCATCGAGGGTATGACCATCGCGGCAGTCGCGGTCGGGGCCACTCAGGGCTACATCTATCTGCGCGCGGAGTATCCGCACGCGCACCGGGCGCTGAATGAGGCGATTGCGGCCGCTTACCAGGCGCGCTACCTCGGCGCCGACCTCATGGGCAGCGGCAAGCGCTTCGACCTCGAGGTGCGCCTGGGCGCGGGCGCCTACATCTGCGGCGAGGAGACCTCCATGCTCGAGAGCCTGGAGGGCAAGCGGGGCGAGGTGCGGGTGCGGCCGCCGCTGCCGGCGATCAAGGGACTCTTCGGCCGGCCGACCATCGTCAACAACGTGGTCACGCTGGCGACGGTGCCGACGATCCTGCACCGGGGCGCCGAGCACTACGCCGGTTATGGAATGGGCAAATCGCGTGGCACATTGCCGATCCAGCTCGCCGGGAACATCAAGCGGGCGGGACTCGTCGAACGGGCGTTCGGCCTGACACTGCGCGAGCTGCTCTATGAGTATGGTGGCGGCTCGGCCTCCGGCCGGGCACTGCGGGCGGTGCAGGTCGGTGGCCCGCTCGGCGCCTACATCCCGGCCTCGCAGTTCGACACGCTGGTCGATTACGAGGCGCTCGGCGGTATCGGAGCGCTGCTCGGCCACGGCGGCATCGTCGCTTTCGACGACAGCGTCGACATGGCGCGGATGGCGCGCTACGCGCTCGAGTTCTGCGCGATCGAGTCCTGCGGCAAGTGCACGCCTTGCAGGATAGGCTCGACACGGGGCGTGGAGGTCATCGACCGGATCATCGAGGGGCGTGAGAGGGAAGACAACGTGCGCAAGCTCGAGGAGCTCTGCGAGCTCATGGTGCAAGGGTCCCTGTGCGGCCTCGGGGGCATGGCTCCCTTCCCCGTGCAGAGCGCGTTGCGGCATTTCCGCGACGACTTCACCGCCCGGGTGCGTCATTGAACTGTGCATTCTTACCGGCGCGCAGCGCCGCAGCATTTTCGGGGTTGACCCCGTTGGTCCTGCGCGCAGCGCATCAAGAGAGTTAATCATGTTTGCGATCGATTACGAGGATCTCGGGACGCCGGCGCCCGTCGAGGCGGGCGCAGCCGTGACGGTGGAGATCGACGGCCAGTCCGTCACGGTGCCGGCCGGCACGTCCGTCATGCGCGCCGCCGCGCTGGCGAAGGTGCGGGTGCCGAAGCTCTGCGCTACCGACACCCTGAAAGCCTTCGGCTCCTGCCGCATGTGCCTGGTCGAGATCGAGGGACGCAAGGGTTTCCCGGCATCCTGCACGACCACCGTGGCTCCCGGAATGAAGATCCGCACCCGCTCGGAGAAGCTCACGGAGCTGCGCCGCGGAGTCATGGACCTTTATCTGTCCGAGCATCCGCTCGATCCAACCGGGGCGCGCTGCGAGCTCAAGGACGTGGCCGAGATGGTCGGTCTCACGCACACCTCATACCCCGCGCATGCGCTGCGTGAGCCGATGCCGCGCGATGAAAGCAACCCCTATTTCACCTTCGATCCCGAGCAGTGCATCGTCTGCTCGCGCTGTGTGCGCGCCTGTGACGAGGTGCAGGGCACCTTTGCCCTCACCGTGCAGGGGCGGGGCCTCGCCTCGAAGATCGCGGCCAGCCAGGATCAGCCGTTTCTCGAGTCCGAGTGCGTCTCCTGCGGCGCCTGTGTGGAGGCTTGTCCGACCACGGCTCTCATGGAGAAGTCCGTCATCCGGCTCGGGCAGCCGGAGCGTCCCGTCACCACGACCTGCGCCTATTGCGGCGTGGGCTGTAGCTTCACGGCCGAGGTGCGCGGCGAGGATGCGGCGACCGAGGTCGTGCGCATGGTCCCCAACCGCAACGGTGACGCCAATCACGGCCATGCGTGCGTGAAGGGCCGCTTCGCCTTCGGCTATGCGACCCATCCGGACCGTATTCTCAAGCCGCTGGTCCGCGAGAGCATCCGCGAGGAGTGGCGCGAGGTGTCGTGGGAGGAGGCGATCGGCTATGCGGCGAGTGAGATCCGGCGCATCCAGGCGAAGTACGGCCGCGACTCGGTCGGCGGCATCACCTCCTCGCGCTGCACCAACGAGGAGACTTTCCTCGTGCAGAAGATGGTGCGCGCCGCCTTCGGCAACAACAACGTCGATACCTGCGCGCGGGTGTGCCATTCCCCGACCGGCTACGGCCTGAAGAGCACGATCGGCGAGTCGGCCGGCACCCAGGCTTTCAGCTCCGTCGCCAAGGCGGACGTCATCATGGTGGTCGGTGCCAACCCGACGGACGGCCATCCGGTGTTTGCATCGCAGATGAAGCAGCGCCTGCGCCAGGGCGCGAGGCTGATCGTCATCGATCCACGCGCGATCGGCCTCGTGCGCAGCCCCCACATCGCGGCGGATGCCCATCTGCAGACGACGCCGGGCACGAATGTCGCCATCCTCAACACCATCGCCCACGTCATCGTGACCGAGGGGCTGACGAAGGACGACTATGTCGCCGAGCGCTGCGAGGCGCAGTCCTACCAGCTGTGGAAGGAGCTCGTCGCCGCGGAGCGCAACTCGCCCGAGGCGATGGAGCCGATAACCGGAGTGCCGGCCGACCTCGTGCGGCGGGCCGCCCGGCTCTATGCCGCCGGCCCCAACAGCGCCATCTACTACGGGCTCGGTGTGACCGAGCACAGCCAGGGCTCGACGGCCGTCATGGCGCTGGCCAACCTCGCCATGGCCACGGGCAATCTCGGCCGCGAAGGCGTCGGCGTCAATCCGCTGCGCGGTCAGAACAACGTCCAGGGCTCGTGCGACATGGGCTCGTTCCCGCACGAGTTCAGCGCCTACCGGCACGTCTCGGATGCGCGCGTGCGCGGGCTGTTCGAGCAGGCGTGGGGCGTGAGCCTGCAGCCCGAGCCCGGCCTGCGGATCCCCAACATGTTCGAAGCGGCGCTCGATGGCACCTTCCGCGCCATGTACGTGCAGGGCGAGGACTTCGTGCAGTCCGATCCCAATACCCATCACGTCACGCGCGCCATGGAGTCGCTCGAGTGCGTCATCGTGCAGGATCTGTTCCTCAACGAGACGGCGAAATTCGCCCACGTGTTCCTGCCGGGATCCTCGTTCCTCGAGAAGGACGGTACCTTCACCAATGCCGAGCGGCGCATCTCGCGCGTGCGCAAGATCATGCCGCCCAAGGCGGGGTACGAGGACTGGCAGATCACGATGCTGCTGTCGGAGGCGCTCGGATACCCGATGCGCTATCGCCACCCTTCCGAGATCATGGATGAGATCGCCCGGCTCACGCCGACCTTTGCCGGCGTGACCTACGAGAAGCTCGATCGGCTGGGGAGCGTGCAGTGGCCCTGCAACGATGCCGCGCCCGAGGGTACGCCGACCATGCACGTGCACCAGTTCGTGCGCGGCAAAGGCAAGTTCTGCCTCACCGAGTACGTGCCGACGAGCGAGCGCTCGAGCAGCCGTTTCCCGCTCATCCTGACGACCGGCCGCGTGCTGACGCAGTACAACGTCGGCGCCCAGACCCGTCGTACCGAGAACGTGGTGTGGCACGCGGAGGATCTGCTCGAGATCCATCCGCACGATGCGGAAGTCCGCGGCATCAGCGATGGCGACTGGGTGGGGCTCACGAGCCGCGCGGGAGAGACCGTGCTGCGCGCGAAGGTGACCGAGCGGATCGCTCCCGGGGTCGTCTACACCACCTTCCACTTCCCCGAGACCAATGCGAACGTGGTCACGACGGAGAACTCCGACTGGGCGACCAACTGTCCGGAGTACAAGGTGACCGCCGTGGAGGTGGTGTTGGTCAATCAGAAGGACACCTGGCGCAAGCGCACCGCCGAGGAGCGCTCGATGCCGCGTCCCGCGCGCCGGCGAAGCCGCGATCCGGCGCCCGCCTGAGCAGGCCGGCGACGTGCCGCCGGTTGCGGTGGAGCTTGCGGTGGAGCGCTGGCGCCGCGGCACGCTCACGCGCGAGCGGGATCTCATCGCCGAGGAGATGCCGGTCGCGCTCATCTATCACGGCGTACCGCACGTGGTGATGCTCGCGACGCCCGCGGACCTCGAGGACCACGCCGTCGGATTCACGCTGACCGAGGGGCTCGTCGCCCACCCGCGCGAGATCCGGGGTGTGGAGGTTTCCTACGGCGAAGAGGCCGCCGAGGTCGCAATCACCGTCGCCTGGGAACGCTTTTCGGCGCTGCTCGATCGCCGGCGCAATCTGACCGGGCGCACCGGTTGCGGCCTGTGTGGTGCGGAAACTCTCGAGCAGGCCGTCCGCGAGGTCAAACCGGTCGGCTCGGGTGCACGGCTGAGCAGCACGGAGCTGCACGAGGCCATCGCGCAGCTCGGTCGGCTGCAGCCGATCAACGCCCGCACCGGCAGCGTGCATGCGGCCGCATGGGTCCTGCCCGGCAAAGGCATTCAACTCGTGCGCGAGGACGTCGGGCGCCACAACGCGCTCGATAAGGCGATCGGGGCTCTGGTGCGCTCCGGCACCGATCCGGCGGGCGGGGCGCTGCTGCTCACCAGCCGGGCGAGCTTCGAGATGGTGCAGAAGAGCGCCGCGGTGGGTGTGGCGTTCGTCGTGGCCTTCTCGGCGCCGACCGCACTCGCGGTGCGCCTGGCGGAGCGCGCCGGCATCACTTTAGTCGCCTTCGCCCGCGAACATCAGCACGTGGTCTATGCTCATCCCTGGCGCCTGGAATCCCCATGAACATCGATCTGCTCATCAAGATGACCAACGAGATCAGCGCCTACTTCGCCTCGGAGCCGGATGCGGAGCAGGCCGCGAAGGATATCGCGGGGCATCTGCGGCGCTTCTGGGAGCCGCGCATGCGCCGCCAGATGGTCTCGTATTACAAGGAGCGCCGAGGGGCGGGTCTCACCGAGCTGGCGCTTCGCGGGGTGGCGCTGCTCGCCGCGCAGGAGAGCTCCGAAAGCGCTCTATAGCCAGCGGACGGCGCAAAATTTATCATTACAGGTTCTTATGAGCGCGAAGGCCCCGCGGAACCATGGTTGACGACCGGCGTAAGGCGCTGATCTGCGGGTCGGTGGCATTTGACACCCTGATGGTGTTCCAGGGCCGCTTCCGCGAGCATATTCTGCCGGAGCAGATCCACATCCTGAACGTGGCCTTCCTCGTGCCGGAGCTGCGGCGGGAATTTGGCGGCTGCGCCGGCAACATCGCCTACAACCTGCGCCTCCTCGGCGACACCGGCGTCCCGATGGCGACCGTGGGACGGGATTTCGCTCCCTATCGGGAATGGCTCGAGCGCATCGGCCTGCCGCTGGATCACCTGCGGACGGTCGACTCCGAGCTCACCGCCCAGGCGTTCATCACGACGGATCTCGAGGACAACCAGATCACCGCCTTTCACCCCGGCGCCATGCAGCACGCACACCTCAACAAGGTGGCGCACGCCGCCGATATCGACCTCGGGATCGTCGCTCCCGATGGCCGAGAGGGCATGATCGAGCACGCGGAACAGTTCGCCGAGCTGGGCATTCCCTTCATTTTCGACCCCGGACAAGGGCTGCCGATGTTCGAGGCCGCAGACCTCAACCGCTTCATCGAGCAGGCGGACTGGGTGACGGTGAACGATTACGAGTGGCAGCTGCTGCAGCAGAAGACCGGCTTGACCGTGCGCGACCTGACACAGCGCGTGGAGGCCCTCATCGTGACTCGCGGTCATAAGGGCTCGAGCATCTACACGCCGGGCGGGCAGTTCGAGATTCCGTGCGCCAAGACGTCCGCGGTCGTCGATCCCACGGGTTGCGGCGACGCCTACCGGGCGGGGCTGCTGCACGGGCTGTTGCGCGGGCTCGACTGGGAGACGAGCGGGCGGATCGCCGCCGTCATGGGCGCCTTGAAGATCGAGTCGCGGGGAACCCAGAATCATCGTGCGACGCCCGGAGAGATCGAGCGGCGCCTCGCCGAGAGCTTCGGCGATGTCGTGGCCGCCGGCGCCCGGCTCATCCCGGGCCGGTGATCGCATTCGAACCTTTCAAACATCGACAGGAACCGGTTACATGGCCAACGACTATCTCTTTACCTCCGAGTCGGTCTCCGAAGGGCATCCCGACAAGGTAGCCGATCAAATCTCGGACGCCGTGCTGGATGCGATCCTCAAAGAGGACCCCCGCGGCCGCGTGGCCTGTGAGACCCTGGTCAAGACGGGCGTCGTGATCGTCGCCGGGGAGGTGACGACGAGCGCCTGGGTCGATGTCGAAGCGCTGGTGCGCAAAACCGTGCTCGACATCGGTTACGACTCCTCGGACATGGGGTTCGATGGCGCGAGCTGCGGCGTTCTCAACATCATCGGCAAGCAGTCTCCCGATATCGCGCAGGGTGTCGACCGCAAGGACGAGCGCAAACAAGGCGCCGGCGATCAGGGACTGATGTTCGGCTACGCCACCAATGAGACGGACGTCCTCATGCCCGCACCCATCACGCTCGCCCACCAGCTGGTCAAGCGTCAGGCCCAGGTGAGGAAGTCCGGCAAGCTGCCGTGGCTGCGCCCCGATGCGAAGAGCCAGGTGACGCTGCGCTACGAGGACGACCGGCCGGTCGGTCTCGAGGCCGTCGTGCTCTCGACCCAGCACTGCCCCGATGTTTCGACCAAGGCGTTGCGCGAGGCGGTGATGGAGGAAATCCTCAAGCCCGTCCTGCCCGCCCGGTGGCTCGAGAAGCGCACCCGCTTCCACATCAACCCCACGGGACGGTTCGTCGTCGGTGGGCCGGTGGGCGATTGCGGCCTCACGGGTCGCAAGATCATCGTCGACACGTATGGCGGGTACGCGCGTCATGGAGGCGGGGCCTTCTCGGGCAAGGACCCCTCCAAGGTGGATCGCTCCGCGGCGTATGCGGCGCGCTACGTGGCCAAGAATATCGTCGCGGCGGGTCTCGCGGAGCGCTGCGAGGTGCAGCTCTCCTACGCGATCGGCGTCGCCGAGCCGACTTCCATCATGGTGGAGACCTTCGGTACGAGCCGCCTGTCGCGCGAGCAGCTGACGCTGATGGTGCGCAAGAACTTCGACCTGACCCCCTTCGGCCTGCGCGAGATGCTCGACCTCGCCCGCCCCATCTACCAGAAGACCGCCTCCTACGGGCATTTCGGGCGCACCGAGCCCGAGTTCACCTGGGAGCGGATCGACCGCGCGGGCGCGCTCGCCGCCGAGGCGAAGGGCGCCAAGGCAGCCTAGTATGAAGCGCTGGATCGGGGCATCGTGCCCCGCCCAGCGCCTCGCCACTTACGGCGGCGGCGGGGCACTTCGGTGTGCCCGGGTTCGCCCCGTGCCGTCACGATTCCCGCCGCAGCGGTGCGGCGGAGCGGCGCCTCTGAGGAGCGTTGCGACAGATTGGCCGAAGGCGACCGGGCTCACCCGGAGCGTGCGGCAACTGCCAGGCTCAGAGGCGGCGCATTCTGCATACGGCGCTCACCCAAGTCTCTGGAGTACTCGACCATGAACGCCACACTCAAATCCGCCGCCGTACCGAAGGATTGCAAAGTCGCCGATTTCGCCCTTGCCGATTGGGGCCGCAAGGAGATCCTCATCGCGCAGACGGAAATGCCGGGTCTGATGGCGATCCGCGAGGAGTACGCGCCGTCCCAGCCTCTGGCCGGCGCGCGCATCACCGGCTCGCTGCACATGACCATCCAGACCGCGGTGCTCATCGAGACGCTGCAGGCGCTCGGTGCCCGGGTGCGCTGGGCCTCGTGCAACATCTTCTCGACCCAGGATCATGCCGCCGCGGCGATTGCGGCCGTCGGGACCCCGGTCTTCGCCTGGAAGGGCGAGTCGCTCGCGGACTACTGGGACTACACGCATCGGATCTTCGACTGGCCCGATGGCGGCTACACCAACATGATTCTCGACGATGGCGGTGATGCGACGCTGCTGATGCATCTTGGCGCGCGGGCGGAAACCGATCCGGCGGCGATCGCGAAACCCTCGAGCGAGGAGGAGGCCGCCCTTTATGCCGCGATCGGGGCGAAGCTGAAGGCCGAACCGAAGTGGTATTCGACGCGCATCCGCCACATCAAGGGCGTGACCGAGGAGACCACCACGGGCGTCAAGCGCCTCTACCAGATGGCGAAGGAGGGCACGCTCGCTTTCCCCGCGATCAACGTCAACGACTCGGTCACCAAGAGCAAGTTCGATAACCTTTACGGCTGTCGCGAGTCGCTGGTCGATGGCATCAAGCGCGCGACCGATGTCATGGTGGCGGGCAAGGTCGCGGTCGTCTGCGGCTACGGGGATGTGGGCAAAGGCTGCGCGCAGGCGCTGAGCGCGCTGTCCGCCCGGGTCTGGGTGACGGAAATCGACCCGATCTGCGCCCTGCAGGCGGCGATGGAGGGTTACCGGGTGGTCACGATGGACCACGCCGCCGACAAGGCCGATATCTTCGTCACCGCCACGGGAAACTTCCAGGTCATCACGCACGCGCACATGCAGCGCATGAAGCACAACGCCATCGTGTGCAATATCGGCCACTTCGATAACGAGATCGATGTCGCGAGCCTCAAGCGCTACTCCTGGGAGAACATCAAGCCGCAGGTCGATCACGTGATCTTCCCCGACGGCAGGCGCCTCATCCTGCTCGCCGAGGGCCGGCTGGTGAACCTCGGATGCGCCACGGGTCATCCGAGTTACGTGATGAGCTCGAGTTTCGCCAACCAGACCCTCGCGCAAATCGAGCTTTACGGCCACCCCGGTAAGTACCCCGTGGGCGTTTACGTGTTGCCGAAGCACCTCGATGAGAAGGTCGCCCGGCTGCAGCTCACGAGGCTCGATGCCGAGCTCACGCAGCTCACCGACACCCAAGCCCGTTACATCGGCGTGGACCAGGCCGGCCCCTACAAGTCCGATCACTACCGGTACTGAGGCTCTCCCGGGAGGGGGGGGAGGCCGCGGATGCGCCTAGACTGACGCCATTCGGCGACAGCGGATCCGTGCGGGTGCTGGTTGGCGCGCCGCACGGCACCCCGTCGTCAGCCCTCCGGGGTGAGGTTAGGTGCCAGGCGCGGCTTCTCGCGCGAGACTCGAGCCGAAGCGCTGGCTGGATGTCCTCCCAACTCACACACGGCCCTGTGCGTCGCGCGGTCCTGCGCGCGGCACGGTCCTGCGCGCGCCGCACGCTGCGGTCCGTCCGCGTTGCCGGTGCCTTCGCACTGCACAGCCTCGGCCCGGCACCCGGATCCGCAGTCCCATGCCACGTGCCGCCCAACCGAGCAACATTCGGGCCGGCTTTGGAACACTTCGAACCTACAACATGTCGGTTCGCTTGTGGGCGATGTTGGACGCGCCTTTTTTTTAAAAAACGTGTATGATTCCGCCCCGACCCTACAGTTGGGTGTTTTTCTGGAGTATCGAGTAATGGCGAAACGTCCACCGAACGACGGCGCGTCCTGGAGCGCCAGTGAGCTGAAGACCTTGAAGTCGCTCGCGAAGGCGGGAACCCCGACCAGCGAGGTCGCGAAGAAGCTCGGGCGCACCGCGGCGGCCGTTCAGCAGAAGGC
>JBAUOO010000078.1:0-9111 GCA_049579785.1 Steroidobacteraceae bacterium | reverse complement strand
GCTCGAGGGCGGGAGCGCAGCACCCGCACCATCGAGCGCCGTGCGGCGCCTCATCGACCGTGCGCGGCAGGGGGAGGCGCTCGATGAGGGAGAGGTCGTTGCGCTCTTCGAGGTCGATGGCGCCGAGCTCAACGCGGTGCTGCGCTCGGCCGATGCCCTTCGTGAGCAGACCGTCGGTGCCGGTGTGACCTACGTCGTCAACCGCAACATCAACTACACCAACATCTGCCTCTATCACTGCGGCTTCTGTGCATTCTCCAAGAGCGGACCGCGGTCGCTGCGGGGCAGCGCCTACCTTCTGGATCTGGAGGAGGTGGCGCGGCGAACGGCCGAGGCTTGGGACCGCGGCGCAACGGAGGTGTGCCTCCAGGGTGGCATCCATCCGACCTTCACGGGTCGAACGTACTTCGACATCGTCGCCGCGGTCAAAGGGGCGGCTGCGCAGATGCACGTGCATGCTTTCTCGCCGCTCGAGATCACGCACGGCGCGAGCACGCTCGGGCTGTCGCTCGAGACCTATCTATCCAGGCTGCGCGCCGCGGGACTCTCGACGCTGCCGGGTACCGCGGCGGAGATCCTCGATGATGAAATTCGCGCGATCATCTGCCCCGACAAGCTGAGCACGGCGCAGTGGCTGCAAGTCATGCGGGCCGCGCATACCGTCGGGCTTCGCAGCACCTCAACCATCATGTTCGGCCACGTGGAGCAGCCGCGCCACTGGGCGCGGCACCTGCTGCGTCTGCGGTCGCTGCAGCGGGCCACCGGCGGGTTCACCGAGTTCGTGCCGCTGCCCTTCGTGCACATGGAGGCGCCGCTGTGGCGGAAGGGTCTCACGCGGCAAGGGCCGACGTTCCGCGAGGCGGTGCTGATGCATGCGGTCGCACGCCTGGTGCTCCATCCCCACATCACCAACATCCAGGCCTCGTGGGTGAAGATGGGGAAGGACGGCGTCGCTTTCTGCCTGCGGGCCGGGGCCAATGATTTCGGCGGCACGCTGATGAACGAGTCCATCACCCGGGCGGCGGGCGGGCTCAACGGCCAGGAGCTGACGGCCGAGGAGATGCGCAAATGCACGGCGGCCATCGGCCGACCGCTCGCGCAGCGCAACACACTGTATGGACCAGCCTCTTCGAAGCACCCTCAGGCGTGCCTTACCGGCTTGGGCGGCACTCAATGGACATCAAGCGCCTGATGACTCGCCATCCCGTGACCGTGTCGCTCGACGACACACTCGGACGGGTACGCGATCTGTTCCAACGGCATCGCTTCCATCACCTGCTCGTCGTGGAGGACGGCCGGCTCGTCGGAGTGGTTTCCGACCGCGATCTGCTCAAGGCACTCAGCCCGAATCTCGGCAACCTCTCGGAGAACACCCGCGATCGGGCGAGTCTCAACAAGCGCGTTCACCAGATCATGGCGCGCAACCTTCGGGTGCTCAGAGATGATGCAAGCGTCGAGGACGCCATCAGGCTTTTCAACAGCGAACGCATATCCTGCATTCCCATTGTCGATCAGCGGTATGCCGCGGTTGGAATCCTCAGTTGGCGCGATGTCATGCGGTCGCTGTCTACGACGGCACTTTGAGCCGAATGGCGCCGCAGTCGGCTACCTCTTGCGCTTCGTCGGCCGCTTCCAGCCTTCGATCGTCACCTGTCGCGCGCGCGCGATGGTGAGCTTGCCGGCAGGCACCTGATTCGCCACCGTCGAGCCGGCCGCGACCGTCGCGCCGGCACCGACCGTGATCGGCGCCACCAGCACACTGTTGGATCCGGTATGCACGTCGTCCTCGATCACCGTGCGGTGTTTGTTGGCACCGTCATAGTTGGCGATGATGGTGCCGGCGCCGATGTTGACTCGCGCGCCGACCTCAGCGTCGCCCACGTATGCGAGGTGATTGGCCTTCGACTCCTGCGCCATCGTCGAATTCTTCACCTCGACGAAATTGCCGATGTGCACTCCGCCGGCGAGCGTGGAAGTCGCCCTGAACCGGGCGAAGGGCCCGATGTTGCAGCCGGGGCCGATTTCCGTTCCCTCGATGACGCAGTGCGGCAGGACCTGGGTGTCATCGCCGATCGCCGCGTCACGGATGACACAGCCCGGACCGATGCGCACCCGATCGCCGAGCATCACCTGCCCTTCCAGCACGACATTGACGTCGATGAACACATCCCTGCCGTGCTTCACCCGGCCCCGAACCTCGATCCTTGCCGGGTCCGCGACCGTCACGCCCGCCAGCATCAGCTCCCGTGCGGCCCGCTGCCGGCAGGCGGACTCGAGCATGGCGAGCTGCACTTTGTCATTGGCGCCGAGCGCCTCGATGGCGTCCGCGCACGCGAGCGGCTTGACCGCGAGCCCCTCTTTCACCGCCATTGCAATGATGTCGGTCAGGTAGTATTCGCGCTGCGAGTTGTCGGCCTTGAGGGCCGCCAGCCAGCGCTTCAGCAGGCTCGCCGGCGCCGCAATCACCCCCGTATTGCATTCCCGGATCCGGCGCTGCTCGGCCGAGGCCTCCTTCTGCTCCACGATCCGCTGCACGCGGCCCTGACCGTCGCGCACGATCCGTCCATACCCGCTCGGATCATCCGGTGTCATCGTGAGCAGTCCGACCTGCCGATGGCCCGCGAGCGCCACGAGCTCCAGGAGCGACTGGCGAGCGAGGAGCGGCACATCCCCGTAGAGAACGAGCGCCACGTGCGGGCCCGGCACCTTGGAAATGGCCTGCAGCACCGCATGCCCGGTCCCGAGCTGCTCGGCCTGCAGCGTCCACTCCACCGGCTCCCCGGCGAGCGCCTCGCGCACCCGCTCGCCTCCATGCCCGTATACGACATGGATCGCCAGAGGCTCGAGCGAGCGGGCGGTATCGATGACGTGGGCAAGAAGGGGGCGCCCCGCGAGCGGCTGCAGGACTTTGGGCAGCGCGGATTTCATCCGCTTGCCCTCGCCGGCCGCGAGGATGATCACCGACAAGGGGGAACCCATCAGCGTCTTACCCCCGAGGATTGCGCAATCGCTGAATCATCTTCAGCATCGCCGCCGCCCGGGCGAGCTCCGCGAGCGCTTCCGCCTGGGTGATGTGCCCGGAACGGTCCCTCAAGGCCTCCTCCGCCCGCTGCTTGGCGGCGAGGGCCGCCGCCTCGTCGATGTCTTTCGCGCGCAGCGCCGTATCGGCCAGCACCGTCACCTTGGAGGGCTGCACCTCGATCGCTCCGCCGCCGACGAAGAAGTGCTGCTCGGCCCCATCCGGCGTCTGCACCCGCACCTCTCCGGGCTTGAGGAGCGACAGCAGCGGGGCATGCCGCGGCGCCACCCCGATGTCTCCCTCCGAGGCCGGAGCGAACACCATGGTCGCCTCGCCGGAGAAGATCTCCCCTTCGGCGCTGACGATGTCGACATGAATCGTGTGTGGGTCGGCCATGATCGGGCTCTACTGCAGCTTCTTCGCCTTCTCGACCGCCTCGTCGATGGTGCCGACCATGTAGAAGGCCTGCTCCGGCAGATGATCGAACTCGCCGCTGATGATGCCCTTGAAGCCGCGGATGGTCTCATTGAGCGGCACGATCTTGCCCGGTTGGCCGGTGAACACCTGGGCCACGTTGAACGGCTGCGACAGGTAATTGCGCACTTTGCGGGCCCGGTAGACCGTCTGCTTGTCATCTTCCGACAGCTCGTCCATGCCGAGGATGGCGATGATGTCCTGCAGCTCCTTGTAGCGCTGCAACACCGCCTGCACGCCGCGCGCGGTGTCGTAATGCTCCTCGCCCACCACCAGCGGATCGAGCTGCCGGCTGGTCGAGTCGAGCGGATCCACCGCCGGATAGATGCCGAGCGAGGCGATCTGTCGGGACAGCACCACGGTCGCATCGAGGTGCGCGAAGGTGGTGGCCGGCGAGGGATCGGTGAAGTCGTCGGCGGGCACGTACACCGCCTGGATCGAGGTGATCGATCCGGTCTTCGTGGAGGTGATGCGCTCCTGCAGCACACCCATCTCCTCGGCGAGGGTCGGCTGATAGCCCACCGCGGAGGGCATGCGGCCGAGGAGTGCCGAGACCTCGGTGCCGGCGAGCGTGTAGCGGTAAATGTTGTCGATGAAGAGGAGCACGTCGCGCCCCTTGCTGCCATCCTCGCGCTTCTCGTCGCGGAAGTACTCCGCCATGGTGAGCCCGGTGAGCGCGACGCGCAGGCGGTTGCCCGGCGGCTCGTTCATCTGGCCGTACACCATCGCCACCTTGGAGTTGCTCAGGTCCTTCATGTCGATGACGCCCGACTCGATCATCTCGTGGTAGAAGTCGTTGCCTTCGCGGGTGCGCTCACCCACCCCCGCGAACACCGACAGCCCGCTGTATTGCTTGGCGATGTTGTTGATGAGCTCGAGCATGTTGACGGTCTTGCCGACGCCGGCGCCGCCGAAAAGGCCGACCTTGCCGCCCTTGGCAAACGGCACCAGCAGATCGATGACCTTGATGCCGGTGACCAGCAGATCCTGGCCCCCCGCCTGCTCCTCGAACGACGGCGGGCGCCGGTGGATCGGCAGCCGATGCGCCGATTCGACCGGGCCGCGATTGTCCTGCGGATCGCCGAGCACATCCATGATGCGCCCGAGAGTCGGCTTGCCCACCGGCACGGTGATCGGCGCCCCCGTGGCCCGCACGGCCAGGCCCCGCCGCAACCCCTCGGAAGGTCCCATGGCGATCGTGCGCACGATGCCGTCGCCGAGCTCCTGCTGCACTTCGAGCGTGAGCTCGACATCCTTCAGCTTCAACGCCTCGTAGACGCGCGGAATGGCGTCGCGGGGGAATTCGACGTCGATGACGGCGCCGATGATCTGGGTGATGGTGCCTTCGGCCGCCGGATGCTCAACGTTAGCCATGGATACCTGTCTCTGACTTGAAAATGTCATTCATACCGCCGCGGCTCCGCCGACGATCTCGGAGAGTTCCTTGGTGATCGCGGCCTGGCGGGCCTTGTTGTAGATGAGCTGCAGCTCGTTGATGAGCTTGCCGGCGTTATCCGATGCGGCCTTCATGGCCACCATCCGCGCCGCCATCTCGGAGGCGACGTTCTCGACCGCGGCGCGGTACACCTGCGACTCGATGTAGCGCATGAGCAGCCCATCGAGGATGCGTGCCGCCTCGGGCTCGTAGATGTAATCCCAGTGCTCCTGCAGACCCTCGGTGTCCACATGCTCGATGGGCAGCAGCTGCTCGATGACCGGCCGTTGCGTCATGGTGTTGACGAACTGCGCATTCACGAGGAAGAGCCGGTCGATCTGACCCTCGCGGTAGGCGTCCAGCATCACCTTGACGGTACCGATGAGGTCCTTGACGTGCGGCCGGTCGCCGAGATGCGAGACGTTGGCGAGGATCGGTAGGCCTAAGCGGCGGAAGAAGGCGAGCCCCTTGGCGCCGATGAGACAGAGACTCGCCGATGCGCCTTTCCCGTCCCAGTCCCGCATGAGATGCAGCGACTGCCTGAAGACGTTGGCGTTGAGCGCGCCGGCGAGGCCCCGATCGGTCGAGACCACGATGAGGCCGATGCGCTTCACCGCATCGCGCGGCTGCAGGAAGGGATGGCGGTAGTCCGGGTTGGCCTCGGTGAGATGCCCGATCACGGTGCGCATCTTCTGCGCGTAGGGGCGCGCGAGCCGCATCCGCTCCTGCGCGCGGCGCATCTTGCTCGTGGCCACCATCTGCATGGCCTTGGTGATCTTCTGAGTGTTCTTGACACTCGCGATCTTGGAGCGGATTTCCTTGGTGCCTGGCATCAGGTACGCCCTTCAGTGTGTCGACGTCCGAAGCCTCGATCAAATAGCTCTTTCCGGGAACGCCGTGAATAGGCAAGAGCTATTTGCCCGAGGCTCCTCATTGACTCTCAGTACGTTCCGGTCTTGAGGAAGTCCTCGACGCACTTCTTGAGCTCCGCCTCGTTCTCCTTGCTCAACTTCGGCTCCTGGTCGATGCGCTCGAGCATCGACGGATAGCTGGTATGGGCGAAGGCCTGCAGCGCCGCCTCGAAGGCCACCACTTTCTTCAGCTCCACCTTGTCCATGTAGCCGTTGTTGACGGCGTAGATGGAGAGCGCCATCTGCGCCACCGACATCGGAGCGTATTGCTTCTGCTTCATGACCTCGGTGACGCGCTGGCCGCGCTCGAGCTGGCGGCGGGTAGCCTCGTCGAGATCGGAGGCGAACTGCGAGAACGCGGCGAGCTCGCGGTACTGCGCGAGCGCCAGGCGGATGCCGCCACCCAACTTCTTGATGATGTCGGTCTGCGCCGCGCCGCCGACGCGCGAGACGGAGATGCCGGCGTTCATCGCCGGGCGGATACCGGCGTTGAAGAGGTCGCTCTCGAGGAAGATCTGGCCGTCGGTGATCGAGATGACGTTGGTGGGCACGAACGCCGTGACGTCCCCCGCCTGCGTCTCGATGATGGGGAGGCCGGTCAGTGAGCCGGTCTTGCCCTTCACGGCGCCCTTGCTCACCTGCTCGACGTACTGCTCATTCACCCGCGCACTGCGCTCGAGGAGCCGCGAGTGCAGATAGAACACATCGCCCGGATACGCCTCGCGGCCCGGCGGACGGCGCAGGAGGAGCGAGATCTGCCGATACGCCCAGGCCTGCTTGGTAAGGTCGTCATAGATGATGAGCGCATCCTCGCCATTGTCCATGAAGAACTCGCCCATGGTGCAGCCTGAGTAGGCCGAGATGTACTGCAGCGAGGCGGGCGTCGAGGCGGAGGCGGCGACGATGATGGTGTGCCTCAACGCATCGTGCTCCTCGAGCTTGCGCACGACGTTGGCGACGGTCGACTGCTTCTGGCCGATCGCCACGTAGATGCACTTCACCCCGGAGGTCTTCTGGTTGATGATCGTGTCGACCGCGAGCGCCGTCTTGCCGGTCTGGCGGTCGCCGATGATGAGCTCGCGCTGGCCGCGGCCGATCGGCACCATGGAGTCGATCGCCTTGTAGCCGGTCTGCACCGGCTGGCTGACGGACTTGCGGTAGATGACGCCCGGGGCCACGCGCTCGATCGGCGCGGTGCGACTCGCATTGATCGGGCCCTTGCCGTCGATCGGGCGCCCCAGCGCATCGACGACGCGGCCGAGGAGCTCGCGCCCGATCGGCACCTCGAGGATGCGGCCCGTGGTCTTGACCTGATCGCCCTCGCGCAGGTGCTCGTACTCGCCGAGCACCACGGCGCCCACCGAGTCCTGCTCGAGGTTGAGCGCGAGACCGAAGGTGTTGCCCGGAAATTCCAGCATCTCGCCGTAGCGGGCATCGGCCAGCCCGTGGATGCGCGTGATGCCGTCGGTGACCGACACGATGGTGCCGACGTTGCGCGCCTCGGTGACCGACTTGAAGCCTTCGATCCGCTGCCTGATGAGATCGCTGATTTCGCTTGCCTTGATGGCCATGAGAATGTTTCCCCGGAAAAAACCTTAGGCGGTGAGCTCGTAGGCGATGCGCTCGAGCCGGCCGTGCAGCGAGCCGTCCAAGACCCAATCCCCGGCACGCAGCACCGCGCCGCCGATGAGCGCCGGATCGGTGGCACAGTGCATGCGGACCTGACGCCCGAGCCGGCGCTCGAGGGCGGCGGCGAGCTTGCGCCGCTGTGCCTCATCGAGAGGCGCGGCGGAGGTCACCGTCACCTCGATGATGCCCTCGGACGCGCTCTTGAGCTCATCGAAGAGCGCCGAGATCTCGGGCAACAACACGAGGCGCCGGTTGTCCGCGAGCGTGCGCACGAAGTTGCGGCCTTCCTCATCGAGCTCGGAACCTGCGATCTCGATGACGAGCGCGGCGAGCTCCTGCGGCGTGACACGCGGGTTGCCGAGCAGTGACTCGACGCGCGAGTCGCGGATCACGGCGGCGGCGGTCCGCAGCGCCTGGGACCAGGGCGCGAGCCGCTTGCGATCGCGCGCTGCCTCGAAAGCCGCTTTCGCGTAAGGCCGGGCGATGGTGCTCTTGTCCGCCATTCTCCTCGCTCCGTCAGATCTGCGCCGCGAGCTTGCTGATCAGCTCCTCGTGCGCGCGCGGATCGATCTCGCGCTCGAGGAGCTTGGCGGCCGCGGCGACCGCGATCCCGCCGATCTCACGCCGCAGGCCCTCACGCGCGCGCGAGGCCTCGAGGCCGATCTGCTGCTGCGCGGAGGCAACGAGGCGCTGACCCTCCTGGGTGGCCGAGAGCCTCGCCTGCTGGAGGATGTCGTTCGCGCGGTGCTGCGCCTGCTCGATGATCTGCCCGCCACGCGCGCGCGCCTCGCGCAGGATCGCCTCGGCCCCCTCGCGCGCCTGCGCGAGCTCCGCCGCGCCCTTGTCGGCAGCGGCGAGACCTTGCGCGATCTTGCGCTGGCGCTCCTCGATAGTGCGCATGAGGATCGGCCAGATGAACCTCATCGTGATCCAGACGACCAGGGCGAAGACGATCATCTGGATGATCAGAGTGAGATTGATATTCACGCTCTAGTCCTCAATGGCTCGCGTCGATCATGCTCGTGGTGATCGGCTCGCGCAGGCTCAAACGCCCTTGAGAAACGGGTTCGCGAACATGAAGAAGAGCGCGAACGCGATGCCGATGAACGCCACGGCATCGAGCAGCGCCGCCACGATGAACATTCTGACGAGCAGCGCCGGTGCAAGCTCGGGCTGGCGTGCCATGCCCTCGAGGAAGCGTCCGCCGAGAATACCGAACCCGATGGCCGTGCCGAAGGCGCCCATGCCGAAGATCAGTCCGCATGCAAGCGCGGTCATCGCTTCGACGAATGCAACATTGCTCATTGAATTCTCCGTTTTGGGTGATACCGGAAATGTGCGAGGGTGAAATGCCGATCAGTGGTGCTCGGACGCCTGCGAGAGATACACGATGGTGAGCATCATGAAGATGAAAGCCTGTAGCAGCGCAATAAACAGGTCGAAGAATGTCCAAAGGATTCCAAGCGCCGCCTGGACAATGATCCAGACCCATCCGGACAGCGTGGCGAGCGACGCGGTGGCACTCGAGAGCGTAAGCAGCGCGAGCAGCGCGAACACCATCTCGCCCGCGTACATGTTGCCATAGAGACGCAGGGCGAGCGAAACGGGGCGCGCGAGGAAACTCGGCAGCTCCATGACGAAGT
>JBAUOO010000077.1:0-5130 GCA_049579785.1 Steroidobacteraceae bacterium | reverse complement strand
CGGCTGCCCCGCCCGCCGCCGGTGCGCCCGCTCCGGCGCCACCCCGGCCGCCGAGCATCTGCATCTCGTTACCCACGATCTCGGTCGAGTAGCGCTCGTTGCCCTGCTTATCCTGCCACTTGCGCGTGCGCAGGCTGCCCTCAATATAAACCTGCGACCCCTTGTGCAGGTATTCGCCGGCGATCTCGGCCAGCCGGCCGAAAAGGGCGACGCGATGCCACTCGGTGCGCTCCTGCTGCTCGCCGCTTTGCTTGTCGCGCCAGCTCTCGGTGGTGGCGATGCGCAGATTCGCCACGCTGCTGCCCGAGGGCATGGCGCGGGTCTCGGGATCCGCGCCGAGGTGACCGATGAGGATGACTTTGTTGACTCCGCGCGCCATGAGTGTGCCCTCTTGAAGAGATCGCCATTGTAGACGGGCGCGGCCCGCCCGCGAACCGGGAAAGGCATCGCGAACGGGCAATTATTCAGCCGAACTGGCGCTCCCGGTTACACTCGGGGGCTTGACTTTCGCGGCCTGCGGGCCGCCTGGATTCTCAATCGATGGACGGGCCATGCAAGAGATCCGTGTCCGCGGGGCACGCACCCACAACCTGAAGAGCATCGACCTAGACCTCCCGCGGGAGCGTCTGATCGTCTTCACGGGACTCTCCGGCTCCGGCAAGTCCTCGCTCGCCTTCGACACGCTCTACGCCGAGGGGCAGCGACGCTACGTCGAGTCCCTGTCGGCATACGCCCGGCAGTTCCTGTCCATGATGGATAAGCCCGACGTCGATAGCATCGAGGGTCTCTCGCCCGCGATCGCCATCGAGCAGAAAGCGACCTCGCGCAACCCGCGCTCGACCGTCGGCACGGTCACGGAAATCTACGACTATCTACGCCTGCTCTACGCGCGTGCGGGGACGCCTCGCTGCCCGGATCACGGGATCGATCTGACGGCTCAGACGGTGAGTCAAATGGTCGACCAGGCGCTCAAGCTCCCGGAGAGCACCGCGGTCGTCCTGCTGGCACCGCTGGTGAGCGACCGCAAGGGAGAGCACGCGGATGTTCTCGACACGCTGCGCGACCAGGGCTTCGTGCGCGTCAGAATCGACGGCCACATCCATGACATGGAAGGCCTCCCGGAGCTCGATCCGAAGCGCAAGCACACCGTCGAAGCGGTGGTGGACCGGCTGCGCCTGAAATCCGACGCCCAGCAGCGCCTCGCCGAATCGCTCGAGACGGCGCTACGCCTCGCCGGCGGACTCGCGCGACTCGCTTTTCTGGATGAGCCGCAGCGCGAAGAGCTCGTCTTCTCCAGCCGTCACGCCTGTCCCATCTGCGGCTACAGCGTGCCGCCGCTCGAGCCCAAGCTCTTCTCCTTCAACAATCCCGTCGGCGCCTGTCCGACGTGCGATGGCCTGGGCACACAGCAGTTCTTCGACCCGCAGCGCGTCATCGTGCATCCCGATCTGTCGCTTGCGAGCGGCGCGGTGCGCGGCTGGGATCGGCGCAACAGCCATTATTCTCAGCTCATCCAGTCCCTGGCCCGCCACTATCACTTTGACATCGAGACTCCCTGGACGGAGCTGCCGCAGCGCGTCCGTCAGGTATTGCTCGACGGTAGCGGCGAGGAGGTCGTCGAATTCCGCTACAGCGAAGGCGCATCCGCAGGCAAGCACCGCGCGACGGTCAGGCGTCATCCCTTCGAAGGCATTCTGCCGAACCTCGAGCGACGTTATCGCGAGACCGAATCGGCGACGGTTCGCGACGAGCTGGCGAAGTATCTCGGCGTGCGCACCTGTCCGGACTGCGGCGGGACCCGTCTCACGCGCGCGGCGCGCTTCGTATTCGTCGGTGACAAAGCCCTTCCCGAAGTCACGCGATTGAGCGTCGGTCACGCGCTCGAGCTCTACCGCGCACTCACGCTCCAGGGCTGGCGCGGCGAGGTCGCCGCTCCGATCGTGAAGGAGGTCGTCCAGCGCCTCAGGTTCCTCGCCGACGTCGGCCTGCAATACCTGACACTCGATCGCAGCGCCGACACGCTCTCCGGCGGCGAGGCGCAGCGCATCCGTCTCGCGAGTCAGGTCGGCTCGGGTCTCACCGGCGTCATGTACATCCTCGATGAGCCCTCGATCGGCCTGCATCAGCGCGACAACGCGCGACTGCTCGGGACGCTGAAGCGCCTGCGCGACCTCGGTAACACGGTCATCGTGGTGGAGCACGATGAGGAGGCGATCCGGGAAGCGGACCGCGTGATCGATCTAGGCCCCGGCGCCGGAGCCCACGGCGGTCACGTGGTCGCCGAAGGCACGGCCGATGAGATCGCGGCCTCTTCGGCCTCGCTCACCGGACAATACTTGAGCGGCAAGCGCAAGGTCGCCCTGCCGCGGCTGCGCACTTTGCGCTCGCCCGAGAAGCAGATCCGGATCGTCGGCGCCTCGGGCAACAACCTGCGCAACGTCACCGCGGAGATTCCGTTGGGACTTCTCACCTGTGTCACGGGAGTCTCGGGGTCCGGCAAGTCGACCCTGATCATCGATACGCTCTTCGGCCATGCGACCGCCAGGGTCAACGGCCGGTTGGGCGCGCCCGATGCGGCACCCTGCGAGCGGATCGAGGGACTCGAGGATATCGACTCCGTGATCGATATCGACCAGGCGCCGATCAGCCGCACTCCGCGCTCGAATCCCGCGACCTACACCAATCTCTTCGGTCCGGTGAGAGAGCTCTTCGCCGCCGTGCCCGAAGCGCGCGCGCGCGGCTACGATGCGGGTCGCTTCAGCTTCAACGTCAAGGGTGGACGCTGCGAGGCCTGTCAGGGCGATGGCGTCATCAAGGTCGAGATGCACTTTCTTCCCGATGTCTACGTCGCCTGCGACGTATGCAACGGCCAGCGATACAACCGTGAAACGCTCGATATCCGCTATCGGGGCACGAACATTCACGAGGTCCTCGAGATGACCGTGGAGGAGGCCCTGCGGTTCTTCCAGAGCGTACCGGCGGTCGCCGCGAAGCTGCAGACGCTCACCGACGTCGGCCTCTCCTACCTCCACCTCGGCCAGAACGCGACCACCCTTTCCGGTGGCGAGGCCCAGCGCGTGAAGCTTTCGCGCGAGCTCGCGCGCCAGTCCCACGGCCGCACGCTCTACATCCTCGACGAGCCCACCACGGGCCTGCATTTTCACGACGTCGCGCAGCTCCTCGATGTCCTGCATCGCCTGCGCGACCAGGGCAACACCATCGTCGTCATCGAGCACAACCTCGACGTCATCAAGAGCGCGGACTGGGTGATCGATCTCGGGCCCGAGGGCGGCGAGGCAGGCGGTGAGGTGATCGCCACCGGCACGCCGGAGCGGGTCGCGGCGAGCCCGCGCTCGCACACGGGCGCTTACCTGCGCCCGCTGCTCGGCGGTGGCAGCGGCGCTCGCGCGGCCCGTGATCGAGCGGCGCTATCCGATTCCTGAGACGAAAGTCTGGCGCACCTCGCCGTTGACGATGCGCTCGCGGTAATCCCCGCGCGTGTAACTCGCGACCACGCGTCGCCAGAAGCTGACGGCGCTGGTGTTGCGCAGGTATTCGGTGATCTCCCAGCGGCCGGCGAAGCGGCTGAAGATGAGCCTCACGGCGGTGGCGCCGATGCCGAGGCGGCGCATGGCGCGGGTGATGAAAAATTCCGCCATCCGGTAATCGATGGTCGCGCGCGGCTGCGCGCCGCCACCGACGCCTATCGCCGCGGCGCCACGCACGACCAGCGCGAAACCGACGGGTTGCGAGGATCGCAGGATGACGAGCGGAAAGCTGTTGGGATCGCCGAACCAGCGGAAGAGCTGGTCGGGCTCGCGGTGACCGACTTCACCGAGCGCCGGGAAAGTGCCGGTGCCCGCCGCCGGCGCGAGATCATCGAGGTAGTCGCGATAAACGCCCTGGATCCAGAGGCGATCGCCTTCCGTGTCGCGCGCGTCGCGAACACTGACCGTCATGGCGGCATTCCCGAAATCCTTAAGAAGCACGGCCCGGACGGCTCGCGCGCGCGATCCGTCCGGGCCGATTCAAGCCGGTGCCGGGAGGCCGCTGACAGCCTCCCGGAGCAGAGGCGATTTACTGCTGCGGCGGGTTGCCGTTGTTGGCCGGCGGCGGATTGGCCGGCGGCGGATTGGCCGGGGGAGCAGCGCCGTTGTCCGAGGGCGCGGCGGGCGGAGTCGAGCTGTTGCCGCTCGACGGGCTCGCCATCGAGCCGGAATTGTCCGACGGAGCCGCGGCCGGAGCGCTGCTCTGTGCCGGCGGGGCGGCGGCGGGCGCGGTGCTGGAGGGCTGATTCTTCGCACACGCCGTCAGCAGCAGGGCCGCAGCAAGCGCGCTAATGGCAACTTTGGTGTTCATCGATCGGTACCCCGATACGTTGTGAGAGAGCCAGTACGAGAAAGCTTTCTGAACGACTTTTTTTATCGTTCTGCGAGTCCTTTACGGGTCGCGCGGCGGAATTTTATAGAGTCAGCATGCGATTTGAAACAGTTTGAGCACTCGCTGTCGCTCGGGAACGACGCTTTCGCCCCTCGGCGGTCGCGCCGCCCGGGACCCTTCCCCGGGTCGAAGGCTTACAATCGCCTCCTTTCCCAGCCGGAGCCCCCCAGATGACCGACGTTGGCACCCCCCTCGAGCCGCCGTCGCTCGATGCGCTTTTCCCCGCTCACCTGGAAGGGGTCGCCCTCCGTACCGCCAGGGCGCTCGAAGCCTGCGGCTACTCCGCCCTCCTCGTGCACGCGGGCTCGCCCCTGACGGTGTTCCAGGACGATCACACCTACCCCTTTCAGGTCCACGCCCCCTTCAAAGTCTGGGCGCCCCTGCTCGATGCTCCGGATTCCTTCCTCTATTTCGAGCCCGGCCGTCGCCCGGTGCTGCTCTTTCACCAGCCCGAGGACTACTGGTACAAGCCGCCCTCGCGTCCCGAGGGCTACTGGACGCGGCACTTCGACCTGCGTCGCTGCCGGGACCGGGACGAGGCCCGACGGCTCCTCCCCCGAAACCTCAGGACCACCGCCTTTCTGGGCGATGCGCTCGAGGAGCTCGCGTCGTGGGGTGTC
Organism: Steroidobacteraceae bacterium; assembly: GCA_049579785.1. Lineage (GTDB taxonomy): Bacteria > Pseudomonadota > Gammaproteobacteria > Steroidobacterales > Steroidobacteraceae > 13-2-20CM-66-19. The sequence goes on along the minus strand of JBAUOO010000077.1, from coordinate 70 downwards.
GGGGACATCAACCCTCCCCATCTCATCCGGCACCTGGATTTCCGCCGCGCGGCCAAGTCCCCCTATGAGC
>JBAUOO010000076.1:0-29320 GCA_049579785.1 Steroidobacteraceae bacterium | reverse complement strand
CCGATAAATCGTACGTTCTTCATCGCCGGCTCCCATTTGTATGCGGCTCTGCGCCGCGGTTCAACCCGATCCACAGCGTAATCCGCGAAGCTGCAAATCGGGAGCCGGTCGTTACATGATGACTAGGCCCCGCCGTTAATGCATCAGATCCTAGTCGAGGCAGCGGCGGCCGGACAAAGCCGGCCGACGTCGCGGACTGATCGCATCTGCGCAGGCGATCGCCGTCAGGTAATCCGCGGCTGTGCACCGACCAGATGCGTCGTCTTCGGGCCTTCGCCGACCTGAAAGCGCCGGACGGAGTCCTCGAGCCCGCGATCCGCTTTGGTCACCCGCTCGTGGAGGCGCAAGTGCTCGACCCAGGAGTCGGTAAGAAACGTCTCGATAAACCGGCCTGCATGGGCCGGATCCTCGTACACCCCCCAACGGTAGGCGCCATCGCGGCGCCGCTCGCGCCCGTAGCGCACGAGGGCTCGCAGGAACGGCTCCCGGTTACTCGGGTCTATGGAATACTCGACCGTCACGAGCACGGGCCCCCGGTCACCCTCGATGGGGTGCGTCGTCACGGGTGCGGGTCAGTGCATCGAGGGCGACAGGTCTACGTCCGCACCCGTCTGCACCGTCCAACGCCGAGTCAGGGGAATGGAAGCTACGGCCCCTGCCGCAGCGATGAGGAGCGAGGCGGGCAGCCCAAGCCGGGTGGCGATTTCTCCCCAGATCGCGCTGCCGACGCTCAAGGCGCCGAACATGACGGTGACGTACATGGCGAGACCGCGACCGCGAACCCACTCCGGCAGGGCAACCTGCGCCGAGACGCTGAGACCGGTGAGCGCAATGACCCACGAAGCGCCGGCGAGGACGCTTGCGGCAACGGCAGTCAGCGGGTTGCGTGCGATCCCGAAGAGAGCCGTGGCAAGCGATGTCGCGACAGTGGCACCAATAAGGAGCTGATCCGCGCTCCATCGGTTTCTCAGCCGTGGAAGTATGAGCGCGCTGATCACCGCCGAGGCTCCGATGATGCCGAGCAGGACGCCGTAGAGCCCCGGGCCTGCGACGATCCTGACGCTGACGACGAGCGGCAACAGTGCCCAATAGGCCCCCGCGAACGCAAAGAAGGTGATAGCCCGGATCAACGTTGCACGCAGGTGCGAGTTGTATCGCGCATGCCGGATTCCGGTTCGCATCGCGCCCAAGAACGACTCGGGCGGAAGCGGCTGCAGAGCGCTTTTGCGCGGCCGCCACCAGATAAGTGCGGCAATCACACCAACATTGCTGAAGGCATCGAGCCAGAACGGCGCGGCGATTCCGGCCGAACCGATGAGGACGCCGCCGAGCGCAGGTCCGATCGCACGGCTAACATTGATTCCGGCGCTGTTCGCGGAGATCGCCGACTGCAGATCGGGCCTCGGCACAAGCTGCGGCACCACGGCTTGCCAGGCGGGAGCGGTCATGGCCGAACCCACGCTCACGATAAAGCTGAAGAGAAGGAGGCTGACCGGAGTGATCAGGTGGAGCCCCACGAGCGCCGCAAAGGCGACGGACATGATCGTGATCGCGGATTCGCCATAGATGAGAAATCGCCGCCGATCCACGACGTCGACCAGCGCACCCGCCGGAATTGCGAAGAGGAACAGCGGCAGGGTGTTCGCGACCTGAACCATCGAGACGATGAAGGGGTCCGCATCGAGACCCATCATCAGCCAGCCCGAGGCGAGGTTGTACATCCACGTCCCGATGTTCGAGACGACCGTCGCCACCCAGATGATCAAGAAGACCTTATGCCGAAAGGGCGCCCACGCCGAGGCGCCCGCGCCGAGCGGCGAGGGAGGGTCGCCACTCGCGTTTCTCGAGCTCACGGCTCTGGCCCTTATAGGTTGTACGGTCAGGTACAGTGGACCGGTCTCGCACCAGGCTGAGGTCCTGCTCGCCTCTCGTTATCCTAGCATCCAGAAATATAGGCCACCTCTATAGAGGCAATTGTCCGCCCCGGCACTCAGGCGCAGACCTCTCGGGTTCGACGATGAACAGCCAAAGAGAGGAGGATTGTGCAATCCGCACCTCGCCGGGCGACATTATTGTCTCCAGCGGTCCCAGACTCCGCCGTTCGTGCGCCCCTGGAATGGCATCTCGGGAATCTTGAGGAAGGTGTTCGGTGCGACATGAAAGACCTCGCATTGGTGCAGCAGAGCGCTGCTGGAACACCGGCAATCGGTTCGCATCAGAGGCGGGGACTCCTACTCGGACTCGGTCTCGCAACCGGGATGGAGTTCTTCATTTTCGAGGCGATGAACCTCGTTCTGATCGACCTTGCCGGCACGCTCGGAGTGTCGCTCGATCAGGCGAGCTGGCTCCTGACCATTTACAGCTCGACGCTGTTTCTCGGTGTCCCCGTGTGCATTTGGCTCGCGCGTCACATCGGCTACAAGCGCTACCTAATCGGGACGACCCTGCTTTTCGCGGCCGCCGCTGTAGGCTGCATGTTGGCACCAGATCTGCAGACGATGCTCGTGTGTCGAGCGATTCAGGGTTTCGCGGGCGCGGGGCTCTACGTCTGGTGGCGTGCGGCCATTTACATTCTGCTGCCCAAGAGCGAGCGCAGCCCCTCGATGATGCGCGTGTCCTGCATGCTCTTTCTCTCGAGCGCCGCGGGATTGGTCCTCGGCGGGCTTCTCACGGATCTATTCGGCTGGCGCCTTATCTTCCTCCCGGCCATTCCGTATGCCGCCGGTGCGCTCTGGCTTCTCTCGCGTCATTTCCCGACGCTTGCGCCGCAGCCTTCAGACCGGTCGGTCGGTACCGATTGGCCGGGCATCGCGATGCTTGCCGTCTCGCTCGTATCGCTGCAGGTGATGTTGAACCGCGGCCCGATCGATGACTGGCTGGCTTCGCCAGAGATCCGGCTGCTTGGATGGGTCGCCGTCTCGGCCTTTATCGCCTTCATCTGGTGGCAGATGAACCCCTGGAATCGGGTGCCGCTTTTGTGTCTCGAGCTGTTGCGCGATAGGCGCGTCGTGTCCTCGGCGTTGATCGGTTTCTTCACGGGAATGATTCTCTCGGGAAGTCTTTTCGTGTTGCCGGAGTTTCTGCGTAACACCGCAGTGCCTGCCCTGAGCGCCGCGCAGACGGGAGCGGTGATGTGCATCTATGCGCTGTCGGCCGCCTTGATCAGAATGGCGGCAGTCAAAGTGATCGCCCGCATCGGTCAGCGAAAGGTGATCGTGGTGGCCATTCTGGCGCTCATCGCCTGCATGCTCACACTCAGCCGCTTCCTGACCACCGAGACGCCTGCGATCGACTATGCGCTTCCGCTCGTGCTCTATGCCTGCTGCATTGCGACGCTCCTGCCGGCTGTCGGCAGCGGAACCGTCGCGAAGATTGAGCAGCATAAGCTCCTCGATGGCGTATCGCTCTACATGACGTTCCGGCAGTTCGGCGCAGCGCTCGGCGTCGCGCTGCTCACGGCCCTGCTCGAGCGCCGGGAGAGCCTGCACTCATCGAGGCTCTTCGAGCACCTGCACACGACGAGCGGCACGACACTCCATTGGCTTGCGCAGGCGGCAGGGCTCGCAGCGAGAAGAGAGGGGTTCTCGGTTCATGATGCCGGCTCCGTTGCGGTGGCATTCCTTCAACAGGTGGGCTCGCGCCAGGCCGATACGCTCGCGAATGCCGACGCCTTCCTGTTCATGGCCGGCGTGGGTGTGCTCGCGCTATGTCTGGTGCCGATCGTTCCACCCACCCCGCCGGCCAAATGACCGAAATGGATAAAGCTCTGCCCTCGGAACACCCGCCTGCGCGGTCCTGGCGACGACCGCTCATCGGCTCGCTCGCCCTCGTAGCCTGCATCCTGCTCGCCGTCTATCTGTTTGTGCCGGAATTTTTGCGTGCCACGACGAATGATGCTTATGTCGAGGCCCACATCGAGGCGATCAGTGCCCGTGTCCCGGGTTATGTGGAAGCTCTGCACATCAACGACAACAGCCACGTGAAGCGAGGCGAAGTCCTACTCGAGCTCGATCCACGGGACTACGAGGTAAAAGTCGCAACGGCGGAGGCCAATCTCGCCGCCTCCCGCAGCGGGCTCGGGGAGGCGCGCGCCCGCCTGGCGGTGGCCGATCAGAGGGTCGTAGTTGCGGAGGCAGACGCCAAGGCAGTTGCGGCACGTGTGCGACTTGCCGCCGATGATCTTTCGCGCTTCGTGGGAGTGAGCGACGTCAGGGCCGTTTCGACTCAGCAGCTCGACACGGCCACGGCGGAAGTTGCCTCCACGCGCGCCGCACTGAGCGCTGCAGAGGCGAGTGTCGGGCTTGCACGAGCTGACGCCCAGCTCGCAAGCGCGAACGAAGAGACGATGAGGGATGCGATACGGCAGGCTGAGGCCGTTCTCAGGCGAGCGCGGCTCAATCTGTCGTACACACACATTATCGCTCCAGAGAACGGCAGCATCGCGGAGAAGCTCGCGGAACGCGGCAACTATGTGGTGCCGGGACAGCGACTGATGTCGCTCGTCCCCACGGCGGTTTACGTGGTGGCGAATTTCGAAGAGACGCAGCTCCATGGTATTGGGATTGGAAGTGCTGCTTACGTGAAGGTGGATGCACTTCCGGGCGTTCACCTTCGAGGCCACGTGGACAGCATTCAGCGCGGTACCGGCTCGGAGTTCGCGTTGCTGCCGCCGGAAAACGCCACCGGCAACTTCGTCAAGATCGCGCAACGCATTCCGGTCAAGATAATCCTCGATGAGTCGCCCGCGATCCTGTCCCGGCTTGCGCCCGGGATGTCCGCCGTCGTGTCGGTCCGCTATTCGAAGGGTGCCTCGTGGCTGCCCGTCTTCGATTAGGTCTGTCGCGTGGCATCGCGCTCGCCGCGCTCGTTTTCCTCTCGGGGTGCACCGTAGGTCCGAACTACGTGAGGCCGCGGTCGGAGCTTCCGCCCCGATTCCTCGAACAAGGGCCTGCTCTGCGGCTCGGTGGCCGCACAGTGGGGGCGCAATGGTGGACGGGCCTCGGAGATCCTGTACTCGATCGACTGGTCGACGAGGCTTTTACGGGTAGCCCAAGCCTGCAGATCGCTGCCGACCGGATCATCGAGGCGCGCGAGGAGCTCGCAGGAATCTCAACGGAGGAGCTGCCTGTGGCGGGCGCTCAGGGCGCCTACGCGCGCCAGCACGGAAGCAAGAATGTCCCGATCGGCACACCGCCGGGCGGCCTCGGTCCGGGTGTCGACTCGAATCTCTGGCTTGCCGGCTTCGACATGAGCTGGGAGGCGGACCTCTTCGGCGGCACCCGCCGTGCCATTGAATCCGCCAACGCGTCGGCGAGCGCCGCGCTGGCTGACCGCCAGGAGGCCGAGCTCAGTCTGGTGGCCGAGCTCGCCCGCGACTACGTGGAGCTCCGGACCGAGCAACGCCGCCTCGCCATTGCCGAGCAGATCAGGGCCTCGCGCAGCGTCGATCTGGAGCTGGTCATGGTCCGGTTCGACAGCGGCCTCACGGGCGCACTCGATACCGCTCGTGCGAGGGCGGACCTCGACGATAGCGAGGCGCAGATTCCGGCGATCGAGGCCGCGGTACGCGCCGCGATCTATCGCCTCGGGACCTTGGTCGGCCGGCCGCCCGAGACTCTGTTACCGCTGCTCATCCGGCCGCGACCCATCCCGGCTGTCCATAGTGATGTGCCCGTCGGCCTTCCGTCGGATCTTCTTGAGCGACGCCCGGACATCCGAGCCGCCGAACGGCGGATCGCGGCGGCCAACGCGCGCATCGGCATGCGTGAGGCGGAGCTCTTCCCGCAGTTCTCGCTCACAGGCGCGGCCGGTCTCGAGAGCCTCGACGGCGGAAACTTGCTGACCGGTGGCAGTCGCTACTTCGCGATCGGCCCGTCGATCACGTGGCTCGTCTTTGATGCCGGCCGCATTCGGGACGAGGTCCTGGCGCAACGGGCACAAACCGGTGTCGCTGCCGCCACGTACCGCGAGGCGGTGCTCCTCGCCCTCGATGAGGTGGAGACGGCGCTCGTCACTTACGGTCGCTCGCAGATCAAGCTCAATGCACTCACCCGGGAGGTCGCGGCGCGGCAGCAGGCCCTCACGATCGCGCAGCGCCTGTACACTGCCGGTATCGAGAACTTCCTCTCAGTGCTCGATGCCGAGCGAACGCTGTATGCATCCCAGATGAGCCTAGCGGCCGCGGACCAGACGTCAACCGATTCCTACCTCACCCTCGTCAAGGCGCTTGGAGGGGGTTGGGCGAACTCGAAATGAGCGGTGAGAGGGGAACTCCCATGATCGAACGCAGACCATACTCGAAGCTCGGCGGCGACGACCTCGACTGGCTGAAGACGCGTCATCATTTCTCGTTCGCGGATTATTACGATGAAGAGCGGATGGGCTGGGGCGCGTTGCGAGTCTGGAACGACGATGAAATTAAGCCCCGGACCGGCTTTCCGCTGCACGCGCACGCCAACATGGAGATCATCACCTACGTCCGTGAGGGCGCCATCACGCACAAGGATAGTCTCGGCAACGAAGGGCGCACCGAGGCCGGAGACGTGCAGGTGATGAGCGCAGGCACCGGGCTGCGCCACTCCGAGTACAACCTCGAATCCGTCACCACGAAGATTTTTCAAATTTGGATCATCCCGACGCAATCAGGCGGCCGCCCGGCATGGGGCGCGAAGCCCTTTCCCAAAACGGAGCGCGCCGGCCAGCTGGTGACGCTCGCGGGAGGCGAGCCGTCCGCCGGCGGGTTGCCGATCCGCGCCGATGCGCGTGTGCTCGGCGCGACCCTGAAATCCCGCCAGAGCATTCAGCACGTCCTTGAGCCCGGAAAATTGGCCTATCTCGTGTCCGCAGCCGGCATCGTCGAGGTCAACGGAATCCGCATCGAAGCGCGCGATGGCGCGGCGATCTCCGGAGTGAGCAGGCTGGAAATTGCGGCCGCGGAAGATTCCGAGGTTGTGCTGGTCGAGGCTGCTGGCTGACCCGCCACTCTGCGGCTCGCCTAGCGGCGGGCTGTCCGGCCGAAACTTGAGCACCGCCGAACCGGCTAATCACGCAGCTCACCTCCTCCACGCGGGTCGCTCGATCAGCTCGAGGGGCTAACCGCGCTCGTACCGGGGATAGCGGTTGTACCTCGTCTCCTGATGCTCCGAACCCCCCATAAGAGGGGTTGGCGCGAAGTCCGATCGAGGCTAACCGCCTGCCTCGGTCTTCTCTAGCCTCTCTCGCAGTCCGTCAACACAGCAGTGGGTCAATGTCACTCGTAGCATCTTGGCGCCTTGGGCTTGCTTGAGGTGCTCATCCTGTGAACCCGGCATACGGTCTACCCTCGGGGAGCGCGGCCGCTACACGCGAAATTGCCGGACCCTCGTGTGTCTTGGCGATCGGGAGTGATAAGCGGCCGCGCGAGGCGATCGCGGCTTCTTCCGCGGTGACCTGGGTGCAGGCCGTCGTGACTTTACTTCAGTGTGCCAGCCGAGCGATTCCGTGCAACGAGGCTGATGCGCGCGGCTGCATCAGCAGAGCGACCGCTCTCATTCTCTCAAACGGTGGGGGAGGAGACGGCTTCACACCGGATTCCACCGCATGCCGATCGCCTCAGACCCGCTTGACGCGATGGCAGGTCGGCCAGGTGATGGAATACATCGACAGTCATTTGCGGATCGCGATTCGAATGAGCGCCCTTGCGGCCGTAGCGGGTCTTAGCACGAGCTACTTCTTTTATGCCTTCCGCTCGACGCTCGGTGAGTCACCTCACAGATACGTGGTCAAACGCCGCATTCAATGCGCCCAGTCGCAGATGCTTTCGACGACTGACCCCCTTGCAGCAATCGCACTCGAATGCGGCTTTGCTGATCAGGCGCATCTGACGCGTGTGTTCAAGCAGCTTGCCGGCGTTACACCAGGAGTCTGGAGGCGTGCGCACCGGGCAGCTCCGGCGTCTCTCTCGATGAGTGGCGAGAATGAGGCGCACGAGCTGCGAGCGTGAAAGTGCCCGCTTACCCCGATGCTCGTCCTCGATCTCACACAACCCTCCAAGTGTTCAAGGACCAGCCGATCACACAAGCGCTCCTGCGGTTCAATGCGGAACACTTCGCGGGCAACGTTACCCTTTCCAGAGGTTGTCTTCCATGAGCAAAGCAAGCGCTGTACCCGGAGCAAAGCTCCTGTCGCCGAAGGATCATGCGTTGATCATGATCGACTTTCAATCGCAGATGTCGTTTGCGACGCATTCGATTGATGCGGTGTCGCTGCGCAACAATGCGGCCCTGATTGCTAATGCGGCCGCGGGTTTCAAGGTGAAGACGATTCTGACTACAGTGGCCGAAAAGAGCTTCTCCGGCCCGATGTTCAACGAGATCAAGGAGGCTTTCCACGGCCAGGCGATGCTGGACCGCACCTCGATGAACACCTGGGAGGATGCCGCCGTGATCAAGCAGGTGAACGAGCTCGGCGTCAATCGCATTGTGCTCTCAGGGCTCTGGACGAGCGTATGCATCGTCGGACCGGCACTTTCGGCGATAGACCAGGGTTTTGAGGTCTACGTAATCGCCGATGCATGCGGCGACGTCTCGCCCGAGGCGCACGAGCGGGCCATGGAGCGGATGATCCAGGCGGGCGCCAGTCCAATGACCTCGCTCCAATACCTTCTCGAGCTGCAGCGCGATTGGGCGAGAACTGCAACGTATGACCTGACAACCGGAATCGCCAAGCGTTTCGGTGGTGCATACGGCCTCGGTCTCATTTACGCGAAGACGATGTTTGGTGCGGGCGAGGGACACTGAGGTCGCCTCGCATCGAAGGCATGCAAGCGAGAGTGTAAAGACCGAGTCTCAGCAAGAGGAGCAGCCCGTGAAAGTCTACATCATCTCCTTGGGTGCGGGCGTGCTGGTGGGCGTTGTGTACAGCCTCCTGCACGTACGCTCGCCGGCCCCACCCCTTGTGGCGCTGGTCGGCCTTCTCGGCATCCTGGTGGGCGAGCAGGTGATCCCGGTTGCGAAACAGGTGCTGTCAGGACACACCGTCTCTGCAGCCTGTCGGCAGTCGGTTCCTCCCATCTTTGGAATGCTGCCCGGGAGAGCTGCTGCCTCTTCGACGCCTGTCGGCTCGACGGAGGGCTCGTCATGATGACTCGACTCCCAGCGCCCGACCTCATTTTGCACAGGGGTCTGATCACGACTCTCGACCCCGCGCACCCCGAGGCAACAGCGGTCGCGATCACGGACGGCGCGTTCAGCGCGGTGGGGCGCGAGGCCGACGTGCTCCCCCTCGCCACTGCCCACACGAAGGTGATCGATCTGCGCGGCCGTCGAGTGCTGCCGGGACTGATCGATAACCATTTGCACATCATTCGTGGGGGTCTCAACTTCAATATGGAGCTGCGCTGGGATGGCGTGCGCTCGCTTGCCGACGCCATGCGCATGCTGCGACGTCAAGTGGCGATCACACCGCCGCCCCAGTGGGTGCGGGTGGTGGGAGGCTTCACGGAGCACCAGTTCGCCGAGCAGCGACTGCCGACTCTCGAGGAGATCAATGCCGCCGCGCCGGATACACCGGTATTTATTCTGCATCTTTACGATCGGGCGCTGCTCAATGCAGCGGCATTGCGCGCGGTGGGATACACGAAGGACACGCCTGAGCCGCCGGGAGGGCGAATGCTGCGAGACGGGCAGGGAAACCCGACAGGGCTGCTCCTTGCGGCGCCGAACGCGGGCATTCTCTACGCAACACTCGCCAAGGGACCGAAGCTACCGTTCGAGTATCAGGTCAATTCGACCCGCCACTTCATGCGGGAGCTCAACCGGCTGGGGGTCACCGGCGCCATCGATGCCGGAGGCGGCTTCCAGAATTATCCGGAGGACTACGCGGTGATCGAGCGGCTCGCCAAGGAGGGACAACTGACGATTCGCTTGGCGTATAACCTCTTCACGCAGAAGCCGAAGCAGGAGAAGGAGGACTTCCTGCGTTGGACGCAGACGTCCCGGTACGGACAGGGAGATGATTACTTCAGACACAACGGGGCCGGGGAGATGCTGGTTTTCTCCGCCGCGGATTTCGAGGACTTTCGCCAGCCCCGGCCGGACATGCCGGCGGATATGGAGAAGGAGCTCGAACAGGTGGTGCGGATTCTCGCCGCAAACCGCTGGCCTTGGCGCCTGCACGCCACGTACGATGAAACGATCAGCCGCGCACTCGATGTGTTTGAGCGCGTCAACAGGGACATCCCGCTCTCGGGGCTCAACTGGTTCTTTGATCATGCCGAGACGATTTCCGGCGAGTCGATTGACCGGATTGCGGCCCTGGGCGGTGGCATCGCGATTCAGCACCGAATGGCCTACCAGGGGGAGTATTTTGTCGAGCGCTATGGCCCGGGCGCTGCAGAGGCGACCCCACCGTTCGCACGCATGCTGGCGCAGGGGCTGCGCGTTTCGGCAGGGACGGATGCGACCCGTGTGGCTTCCTACAATCCCTGGGTGTGCCTCGCTTGGCTCGTGAGCGGGAAGACCGTCGGTGGGCTCTCGCTCTACCCGCGGCGGAACTGCCTGGATCGCGAGACGGCCCTCAGGATGTGGACGGAGCACGTCACCTGGTTCTCCAGCGAGGAGGGCAAGAAGGGTCGCATCGCGGTGGGGCGCCTGGCGGACCTGATGGTACCCGATCGGGACTACCTTGCCTGCGCCGAGGAGGAGATCTCCGGCACCAGCTCAATGCTGACGATCGTCGGTGGCAAGGTCGTATACGGCGCCGGTGAGTTCGAGCGCTTCGACACCGACGAGCCGCCGCCTGCGATGCCGGATTGGTCGCCGGTACGGAAATTCGGGGGCTATGGTGCCTGGGCACAACGGGAGCGGCCCTCGCAAGTGGCAAAGTTTGCAGCAGCTTGCGGCTTGGATTGTGATCATAAGGCACACACAGCGCTCGCGCGCGGTACGCGAGGCTCACCGAGTCAGGACTCGCTCTGGGGGCCTTTCGGATGTGCCTGCTGGGCGGTGTGAGATGAAACTCAAGCAACCAGCGGATCCCCGATGGGTGGATACCGTCCTCGACTGGTCGGGCACTTGGTTTCTCGCTCGTGTGGCTCTGACCAGCGCGTTCCTCATCGGCGGCGTGACCAAAGCGCTCAACTACTCCGCGGCGGTTGCCGAGCAGAGTCACTTCGGCCTGCACCCTGCAGCCCTTTGGGCCATCCTCGCGATGATCGTCGAGCTAGTAGGTCCGGTGCTGGTGATTTCCGGCTACTTTGTCTGGCTGGGCGCTGGGGCGCTTGGGGTGCTGACGGCGATCGCCACGGTCGTCGCCGCCCCATTCTGGAGCATTGCGGGAACTGCGCGTTTCCACGCCCTGAACACATTCTTCGAGCATATGGGGTTGATCGCCGGGTGCGTGATGGCGGCGCTGCTCGCCGAGCACGCCAATCGCATGCAGCGGCAGACCGAGATTGAAGCTCCGTAATTCATGATCTGAAAGAGGCAGCGAACATGTTCATACGCTCTCTCAGCTATCGGTTGATCCTCGTGGGCGTCATAACCAGCGTCGGGCTGGGGGCCCAGGCGCGCGAGCGGGCCGGGGGGCCTCCCGTAGCGGTGGGTACTCAGTACGACACCAGCCACGTCTATGTGGCTCCCCAGGATGTAAATCGATTCATCGCGAGCTTCCTCGCGACTTTTGGCGGCGCGAGCACCAAGCAATTCACGGTGACCGTCACCCCAACGCCGAGCCTCACCACCTCGCAACTTCTACAGACCCCCGTGGGCACCGTGTCACTGTTCGGCTTCAAGACACCGATTCCGTACCCGTTTGGCGCTGAGCGCAATGGCTTCCTCGTGACCGATCTGGATGTCGCGATCAAAGCGGCACGCCGTGCGGGGGCCGCCGTCGTGGTGGCGCCATTTCTCGATCCGATCGGGCGCGATGCGGTCATTCAATGGCCGGGCGGTGTCGACATGCAGCTCTACTGGCATTTCAAGAAGCCTGACTACTCGGCCTTCCAGACCGTGCCGGAGAATCGGGTCTATCTGCCCGCCGACAGTGCAGATGCCTTCCTACATGACTTTCTCGCGTTTGCCCATGGTCACGTCACCTCCGATGATCGACGCGCGCCGGGAATCGAGATCGGGCTTCCGCATCAGGTCTTTCGCCGCATCGAAGCAGTGTCGCCCTTCGGTAAGCTCACTGTGTTCGTGACCAATGGTCACCTGCCGTATCCCTACGGCCGTGAGACGACCGGTTATGCGGTTCCGAACCTCGCAGCGACTCTTGCCAAGGCTCGGGCCGCGGGCGTCAAGGTCCTGGTCCCGCCCGATACGGCCGACGGCCGGACAGCCGCCATGGTCGAGTTCCCGGGAGGTTATGTCGCTGAGATTCACTTGGCGCGGAACTCTGCAGCCAACGACGCGAAGAGCCATTAAGACGTGAGATCGCAGGAGGGCGGCCAAAGCGTGTCGCTTAATCCAACCTCCGCGTAATGTCCGAGTACCGAAAAGCCTCTGCGCGAGTCGTCGCCTCATCCCTCGTTTTGGCGCTCGTAGCGATGGCTATTGCTTCGTCACCAGCAGCGGAGCGATCGGTGACTGCGCCGAAGCTCGGCAAGGGCGCAGTGCCCGCCAAGGGCGCTGCGCGGAAGGGGACGCAAAACGCAGTGCCGCATCGCCCCAGTATCAAGTTCAATCGTTGGCAGGAGGATTGGTCAGTCCTGGCCGATCCGGCGCTACATACCGAGCCGTTCGACGATCTCAAATACATACCTTTCGGAACGGGCAGTCCCGAGGACTACGCCTCTTTGGGGCTCACCCTTCGCGAACGGTTCGAATCGGCGGACGTCGCACCGTTTCGCATCGGCAACGGCGCCACCAACGGATACTTGCTGCAACGGCTCGAGGTGCACCTCGATCTTCATCCTAACGAGAACTGGCAGATCTTCACCCAGTTGCAGGATGATCGCGAATTCGGCAAGGCGGTGATCACTCCGGTCGACGAGGATCAGCTCGACCTCGAGCAGGAATTTGTCGCTTACTCGCGGCGCATCGGCGCAAACGAATTCAGGATTCGCGCCGGACGTCAGGAGATGGCATTCGACCTGCAACGTTTCGTTTCGGTGCGTGACGGACCGAATGTTCGTCAAGCCTTCGATGCACTCTGGCTCGACTGGGAGCGAGGGGCGTGGCGAGTGATTACGTTCTGGAGCCATCCGGTTGAGGATCGGCACGTTCAGACTTTCGACGACTACTCGAGTCGCCACTTCCAATATGGCGGGGTGCGAGTGGAACGCCAAAATGTTGGTGCCGGAAAGCTGTCCGCTTACTTCACCCGCTACCAGCTCGACGACGCGCAATATCTCGATGCGGCGGGTGATGAGCGGCTGAATATCCTCGACATCCGCTACGCAGGCACGCTGGGGGGTGTCGATTGGGATCTGGAGGGGATGGGACAACGAGGCTCTATCGGCCCCAAGCAGGCTAGGGCCTGGGCGGTAGGTACTCTCACCGGCTATACGTTTCGGACGGCCACCTTGCGGCCCCGCGTCGGCTTGCAGGTCGATGCGGCCTCCGGGGACCGTCACCCCGGTGGAAGTACCGTGGGCACCTTCAATCCGCTGTTCCCCAACGGCTATTACTTCACGCTCGCAGGATGGAGTACTTACGCGAATCTGCTGCACGTGAAACCGTCGCTCACGCTTCATCCCACTCCGGCACTGGCGCTTCTTGGAGCCCTGGGCTTCCAGTGGCGACTGACGAGCGCAGATGCAGTCTATATCGTGCCGAACATACCGGTACCCAGAACAGCGGGCCAGCCGGGACTCTGGACGGGGGCGTACGCCGAGCTGCGGGCGGACTGGGCGATCTCGCGAAACTTTGCTGCCGCGCTCGAAGCGGATCACTTTCAGGTCGGCTCGATGATCCGCCGAGCCGGTGGCCGCAACGCAAACTATCTCGGCATCGAGCTGCGCTTCGCCTGGTGACCGGACGGAATCTCGCGATACCTTGCGTAGCTCGGCGCTTCCCGGTGCGGTGGTCTTTCTCCGCCCGGACCGGAGGGTGACCAATCGCCAGCTCGGGAATCTGCCGCCAGCGTATAATCCGCGACGAGCCGCCACCGCAAGCCGCGACCCGCTGTGACCGGCCCTAAATTGCTGGTCCGCCTTGCGAGCGACGATGGGCATCATCACCTGGCGCACTTCTCTCTCGGTCGGCGCGATAGCTATCGCCGCTCTTCAAACTGCATTCGCCGTCGAGGGTCCACCGTGGAACGCGGGTCCCGGGACACGCGCAGTCTCGCCCCTCGCCGGTGCGGCATACGCGCCCCAGTTGCCGATCCAGGTACGGGTGGATCCAAATGCCGTCCGAGTGCCTGTCATCGACGGCTCCGATATCAGATTCTTGCATCTCTCCCGAGCGCAAGGGTTGTCACAGAGCCGAGTGACGCAGGTCGTGCAGGACGATCAGGGATTCCTCTGGTTCGCGACGCAGTACGGTTTAGATCGATATGACGGTTACCGCTTCAAGGTTTACGCGCATGACCCTAACGATCCGGGCTCATTGTGTGGCGTATACATCTGGTCCCTCTTCAAGGATCGCTCCGGCTCGATTTGGGTCGGGTGTGACAACTCTATTGATCGATACGACGCCGTCACCGATTCGTTTCAGCATTTTCCGATCGGACCGAGGTCGGCGGGTTCACCCATGATCGTGGTCCATATCAGTCAGGGTCGCACCGGCAAGCTCTGGCTCTCAACCACGGATGGACTCTACCGACTCGACCCTCGCACAGGTCGCACGACCAGATTCGCTCATCGAGCGAACGACCCACTCAGTCTGAGCAGCAACGACATCAAATTCGCGGCCGACGACCGGGAGGGGAATCTATGGGTGGCAACCGGTGAGGGTCTGGATGAATTCGACTGGAAAGGCAGGCGGGTTCTTGTGCATGTGCCGCTGCGCGAGCCGAGTGATCTCTCTTTCTACGAAGATAGCCACGGCATCTTCTGGATATTCTACGCATCGGGTAACGGACTGGCGATACTCGATCGCCGCACCTACCGACTGACACGGTATTCCTTCGGGCCTCAGGAGCTGCCTGATCATCCTCTTACGGGGGTGAGCTCGATGATCGAGGACCGCAATGGAACGCTTTGGCTAGGAACGCTCTCCGAGGGGCTGCTGAAGTTCGACCGGCGCGATCAACGCTTCATCCGGTATCGTCACGGCCCTACGAGGCCCGAGAGCCTTTCCGAAGACCGCGTGACCACACTTTACGAGGACCGGGAGGGTTCCGTTTGGGTCGGTGGCAGCGCGACGCCACCTTCGTACTTCACGGCGAATCCGCTGCCTTTCCGAAGTCTGCCATTCGATTCGAACAATGCCGCGAATCTGGGCGAGCGCCTCGTCAATGCGATCTTCGTTGATCATGCGGGAGCGCTCTGGACCGGCACGACCGGATCACTCAATCGTTTCGATCCACGCACCGGTCGTTATGAGCGATTCACCGTGCCCGGCCGAGGTGTTGCAGGCGATGTGATTTCGATCGCCGAAGACCCGGAGGGAATCCTTTGGGTGGGGACATTCGGGCGAGGCCTTGCGCGCTTCAATGAGCGCACCGGCCGCATCCGACTGTACCAACACCGATCGGGCGACACCCAGAGTCTCAGCAACGACACCGTCCCAGCGCTTCTCGTGGACCGTCAGGGGCGCCTCTGGGCAGCCACGCTCGATGGCCTTGATGAGTTCGAGCCGGCAAGCGGACGATTTGTGGCGTATCGGTTGAGTGGTAGGATGGCTATCTCGCCATTCACGTCGCTCGCTCAAGCACGCGACGGGTCCCTCTGGGTCGGCAGTGGGTACTCGGGGCTACTTCGTTTCGATCTACGATCTCACCGGTTCACGCCCTACCACTATCAGCGCAATCACCCCGGTACGCTGAGCGACGATCATGTGAACGGTATCCTCGTGTCGCGCTCAGGGACCATCTGGGTATCGACGCAGAATGGCCTCGATCGGCTCGACGCCAGGGGCGGAACGTTCAAACGGTACTCCGAGCGCGACGGCCTGGCGAGTAACGACGTGAGCTGCATTCTGCAGGATCGCTCGGGCAACCTCTGGATGGGAACCAGCTCGGGGTTGTCGCGGCTCGATGCTCGAACCCACCAGTTCACGAGCTACGGTGTGGCGGATGGACTCCCCGGCCCGGATCTTACCGGCTGGCACGCGTGCTTCCGCAGCGCTGACGGACAGATGTACTTTGGCGGCTTTTCGGGTGCCATCGCATTCCGACCCGACCAGGTGACAACTAGCGCTTACGTTCCGCCGGTCGTCCTGACCGAATTTGATCTGTTCGGCGTACCCGTGGGTCTTGGGATTGGCTCGCCCTTGCGGCGGGCGATTGGCGTTGCTCACCAGATCGTGCTTCCGCATGATCAGAACAGTGTTTCGTTCGCTTTTGCTGCGCTGAGTTTTTGCAGCCCGGAGACGAACCGCTACCGCTACCGGCTGCTCGGTCTCGAAAGCCGATGGCGCGAGGTCGGCAGCGATCAGCGGCGGGCCAGCTATACGACGCTGCCTCCGGGGAACTACCTTTTCGAGGCACAGGGCGCGACGAGTCGCGGTCCGTGGAGTCACAGCACTAGCATCCGCGTCATCATTCTGCATCCGTGGTGGCAGATGTGGTGGTTCCGGGCGGCCATCACTGTTCTCATCGCGGTGCTGGCCGCTATCGGCTACCTGGCGAATGTCCGCCGCCTTGCACGTCAATTGGAAATTGGCTTTCACGAGCGCACCTCGGAACGGATGCGCATTGCGCGGCAGTTGCACGATTCCCTGCTGCAGGGGTTTCAAGGGCTGATGTTTCGCCTGCAGGCAGTACACCAGATGCTGCCGGCGCAGCCTGAAGAAGCGGCCTTGGCGCTCGAGCATGCGCTCGAAAGGGGTGATGCCAGCATTGCTGAGGCTCGCGATGCTGTGAGCGATCTGCGCGGCCCGAGCAGCGACTCAGACCTCGTGGAAGCGCTCAAGGTGCTAGGCGCGGAATTCGGCCTGGGTGACAGTTCGGGTTCTCCGTCGTATCGTGTAGTCGTCGAAGGACAGGCGCGCGCGGTTTGTCCCCTGGTGCGTGACGAGATTTACCAGGTTGCACGGGAGGCCTTCCGTAATGCCTATCAGCACGCGAAGGCTAAGCAGATCGAGATCGAGGTGAACTATGACAGCACGAACCTCACGGTTCGTGTACGTGACGACGGCCTGGGACTCGATCAGGAGGTTCTTACGCGCGGCATGCGCGCAGGCCATTGGGGGCTGCAGGGAATGCGCGAGCGCACGGTCCGTCTTGGGGGGAAGTTCAGTGTGTGGAGCGAGCACGAAGCGGGAACCGAGGTCGAGATCGTCATGCCGGGCAAGGTCGCTTACTTGAAGGGCACCCACCGAAAAGTCCTGTAGGGGTGACTTATGCAAACCAATACGCAATCTTCACCCATCCGCATACTTGCCGTAGATGACCATCCACTGCTGCGGGAGGGAATTGCCGCGCTAATCGGTACTCAGCCAGACATGCGTCTGGTTGCGGAAGCCGCCAGCGTATCCGAGGCGATCGAGAAGTTTCGCGGCACCCGGCCAGACGTTACGTTGATGGACATTCAGATGCCTGGCGCGAGCGGCATCGATGCCATCGCCGCCATTCGGACTGAATCTCCCGACGCCAGAATCATCGTCTTGACGACCTATGCCGGTGACGCCCTGGCTCAGCGCGCGCTAAGGGCGGGCGTGCAGGGTTACCTGCTGAAGGGCTCCGTGCGCAAAGAGCTTCTGGACGCGATTCGCAAGGTCCATGCGGGCCTCAAGAGAATCCAGCCTGAGATCGCCGCAGAGCTCGCGAGTTGCCTGGGCGAGGAGGGCCTCTCGGTGCGTGAGCTCGAGGTGCTCGCGCTGATCGCGGCTGGAAATGCGAACAAATCTATCGCATCCAAATTGTCGATCACGGAGGAAACGATCAAAGGTCACGTGAAAAACATTCTGGCCAAGCTGCGCGCGAACGACCGCACGCACGCGGTTACGCTGGCCCTTAGGCGAGGAATGATCCAGCTCTGACCCCCCTAAAGAGGGGGTGCGGAGCAACTCGTCACGGGGTAGGGTCGCGCCGGGGGCCGCTCTAGTCTCGGCGGACGCCATGCAGCGGCTCTTTTCAACGTTCCCCAACTCGTGGCCCGGCGTCGCGCTGCTCTTGCTTCGAGCTACGATCGCCGCGCCGCTGCTGCTCGATGCGACAGTGCCAGGCTGGAGCGGAGGTCCCCTACTGGGATGGGGCCTTCAGGTGCCGGAGGCAATCTGTGGCGCCCTGTTGCTGATCGGTGCATGGATGCCTCTCGCGAGCGCAGCGGTAATCGGTATCGAGGTCGTGCTCGTGCTGTATCAACCGGCAGCCAGCAGCACTTGCCTGACACGCGCCGCCATCAGTCTGAGTCTCATGCTGCTGGGCCCGGGTGCATGGTCTGTGGATGCCCGCCTATATGGCCGCAAGCTCATCAATATATAACCTTCCCGACTGCCTTTGCTGGCAAAGTGGTGCAGCAGACGACGATGTGCACGCGGCCCCTCGAAAGAGGGATCGTCATCCGGCTCATTACAGCGATCGAGTTCTTCGGGAACGGTGTCCTATTTGTTTTGCACGCCGAATGAGGAGTCGGGCGGTGACCGAGTTGGCTGATTCGGCAGGGAGCCTCATCTGACGCCGTGACGTTCTCGCATCGGCGCTCCGGGTGGGCGTGGCCGCAAGGCTGCCCACCACCGCGGTAGCGGAGACCCACTCTGCACATTTTAAGAGGCAAGAGATTCCGTGAAGCCTCCGACGCCCATTTCGCTGCATGGTACGGCGTGCTGCCGGGCCGAGTCAGGCGGCCGGCGACCGCTGCTATCTGGAGGATGCAGCCGCTCCTTGCTCGCGCATGAGCGGTACGGCCGCGCGGGCGACGTCAAGGGGAACCGCGCGAACGCGGTCGCCATAATTTCTTGCCAAGTCATCAAGTCGCTTCGTGTCGCGGGGGCTATCGAGACGAGCCGATCGCCGGATTCAAGTACGGCCTCCGCAATGCAACCGCTCGCGCTGCCAGTGACCAACCATACTTTGTTCGTAAATTCCCCCTATGCTCTTGCACTTATTGCACGGTTTAAGCTCGTCGGAGTGCTGCCCTCTACCGGGAGGGTGTATGCCGACGCAGCACTGGGGTCGGGCGGATGGGAAACCTGAGACGACGTGTTCGGGGATCTGCTCAGACCCGTTCGCCGGGCATTCGTCGCAGCTCCCTTCTCCGTTCCGAAGGATCGACGCCAAGATCAAGGAGCTGCCGCGCTGTGTGACTTCGCGCCCTGGCGTGTTCCATCGAGACATCCGGATAGCCGCCGAAGGAGAGCATTTTCTCCCGCCCCTGAAACCGATAGCGGTAATGCCAGAGTCGACCGCCTTTCGGCGTGACCAGGAGGTAAAGGCAGTGACCAAAGGACACCCTGCGCGGATAGCGGACGACGCCGAGTCTGGCCGCCGGTCCGCGGACGCGCGCAGGGGAGAGCTACTACCGTCAGCCCGCCCAGGTGCAGGTCGACTGGGGCTACGTGAAGCCGGAAACCAACTTGACGAGCTAGCTCGGTCTGAGAGCCGTTTCCTCGATGATTCGCTGCAGGTGGACATGGACGTCTTTGACTCCGTGATGCGGAATCGCCATTCGAGCCTGTCGCTCTGGGCTGGCCCGGTCGGCACGCAGCCGCTGATCGCGGGATTTGGTGACGTGCCCCAGCCCCGGATCGATGGCGTCGAGGCGGAGCTCGACTGGCGCCCGATTCGGGGGCTCTAGATTCATCTCGCCGCGACGCGGCTGGATGCTCGCGTCACCGAGACCCTTACGAGCGACAACGGACTCGCACTCTTCAGGCTCGTCATGGCGGGGCAGATGCTGCAGGACGCGCCCAACTTCGCGGGGGAGTTACATCATCTATTACGAGCATCCCGTTTCCGAGAAGCTGGTCGCGTACGCTCAAGCTAACGATCACTATGTCAGCGACATCGGTCCCCTACCTCGGAGACCCGACGACTTTCGGGCATGGAGACGACATGGGGGCTCGCATCGAGAGCGCCGGCTGCTTCAACTACAGCCCGTATCTGACCGACCTGGCCACAGAACCGAATCCGTACGCCCCGGATTGGACTTCAACGCAGGCGTGCAGTATGCGATCCCGGTCAGCGGTTCCGCAAGCCTTACCCCGCGGATCAACTACTCCTACGTCGGGTCGCAGTGGACGACGCTGTTCGACAGTCCGGTCGCCGACTACCTGCATTCCTTCGGGCTGTGGAACGCAAGTGTGACGTACGACGTGGGTTGGTGGAGAATACAGGCCTACGGCCTCAATCTGGCCGACAAGCTTTACGTGACGGGTCAGACAGCGCCCGGCGGCAATCCCGACACCGAGTTCCTCGGTAATCCGCGGCAATTCGGGATCAGGATCTTGCGAAAATTCGACGACGAATGAGCTGATGGGGGCGGAGGTCGGTATGCCAAGGCGCGTGCAGGCGATCGGAAAGCGGCGAGCAGTGACCATTGTGCGGGCCCGCAGGATGCGCGGGCTGATTGACTCGATTCAGGAGGGCTCGTTGATGAACCGCTTGCTCCAGATCGGCCTCGTCATCGGTGCCTTGGCGCTAGCCAATGGCGCGCTCGGCGCGCCAACGCCCACTGCACCGCGCGTGGCCGCAAACGGCACTATCACTACGCCGGGCTTCGCCATACCCTACTCGAGTTTCGCTTCGCCGAAGTCGTTGAAGCTGTTCCTGGCTGGCGTCGAGGCGGGGCGCGACGCGCCGCCACTGAACGGACCGATAGCCGCCAGCCGCGCCTACTACGGCAAGATCAACCGTGCACGCGTGCGGCGGATGCGCCAGCTGTTCGCGGTGACTGTACGCAAGAGCCGCATCGCCGGGGTAGTTGCCTACGCGGTAGCTCCAAGGAGCGGTGTGGCGCCGGCTAATGAGCATCGCGTCCTGCTCAACCTGCACGGTGGTGCATTCCTATGGAGCGCAGACAGCGGGGGGCTGGTTGAAGCGATCCCCATCGCGGCCGTTGGCCGGATCAAGGTGATCACCATTAACTACCGTCAGGGACCGGAGCACGTGTTCCCGGCCGGCAGCGAGGATGTGGCCGCGGTCTACCGGGTACTGCTCGAGCATTACAAGCCGGGGGAAATCGGCATATACGGCACCTCAGCCGGAGGCATCCTCACCGCCGAAGCCATCGCCTGGTTCGAGGACCACGGGCTGCCGCTGCCGGGGGCCATCGGGACCTTCTGCGGTTCGGTCATGGTGGGCGCCGGCGATTCGGCATATCTCGCCCCTATGCTCAATGGCGGCGCTGTCCCCGCGCATCCGCTGAGCCTCTCGGTTCTCCCATACTTCAAGGGCGCTCGCATGGTCGACCCCGAAGTATTGCCTGGCGTCTCGCGCAAGGTGCTGGCGAGGTTCCCACCCACGCTGCTGATCACGGGAACCCGAGATTTCCTGATGAGCTCGGAAATCCAGAGTGCGAACCTGTTGACTCAGGCCGGTATCGATGCCGAGCTGCACGTATGGAACGGCATGTGGCACGCGTTCTTTGTCGATCCCGACATGCCCGAATCGATGCAGGCCTACCGCGTCGTCGCCCAATTTTTTGTGCGCCACCTCACACGCTGATCACCGGCAGGCGCCTGCGACGTATTCACGCGTGAGTTGGCCCGCTTCGACCCGCGTCCCGCAAGGGACAGCGGGACGACCCTAAACGAGATCCTTGAGCCGTTAATGCCCAGAGCCAGCTACGCAGCCACTTCGCGCGGCTGTGCTCGTGGGATCAACAGGTCAGCCGAGATGTAAAATCGCTCGCGAAGCTTGCGGATCATTGACATGCTGAGTTCGCGCTTACCGTTCATCACCTCGCTCACCCGGCTTGCTGTACCGAGGAGGGGTACAAGATCCGCACGCGAAAGTCCGTGCTGGTCCATGAGATACGTCAGCAGCTCCGGCAGACTCGGCATCCGGCGGGGCCAGCGCGTACGCTCATAAGCCTCGATGAGTCGCGCCTGCGCGGTCATTCGTGCTCGATCTGGACCATCGCTCGATCGCATCAACTTCTCGACGAGCGACTTGGCCTCGGCATGATCTGCATCGTTCTGAATGATGATCAGTGTTGCTTTCATCACACGGTCTCCGCGTCGATTCTGTCGTACTCCTCATGCGATCCGAAGTATCGGATCATCACCACGCCATTTTTGTACTCCACCAGGGCAATGAGCCGATAGTCGTTCGCCTTGATGTTGAACGCCACGCGGCCGCTCTTGAGAATGCTTGCCTTAGGATGCGCCTTCTTCACATCCTCTGGCGTCTTCCATTGCGCCTTCTCGACAATGGCTCTCCACGCATCGTACTGGCCGCGTGCCGCCTTGATTCCCCGGTGGCCGGCGCGCGCGGCGAAGTACTGCTCGACCACATCGGTTCCGATGAGGATCACAAATGAGAATTTTATGCTAGAATTCCATAAAATGGAATCTTGAATTCCATAATCTGGAAAGTGCTGCGAGGTTTGCTGATGCCTATGGCGTAATCGCGGGCAAGGCGATTTGAGCGGCTACGCGGCAATTCGTGCCGGATGGGTACCGGCCGGACTCACACCGCGGGTTTGGGGTTCGGGAACCGCTCAGGCTGAGCGTCGCCGATTCTCAGCTTGGGACAAGCGCTTGCGCACGGAACTTGCAAATCCACTACACTCGCCAAGCCAGTTCGAGTCCCTGCGACTCGGGAAAAACAAGAATGCAATTATTTGATTTTAAAAGAGAATTATCGATGGTGCCCGGGAGAGGACTCGAACCTCCACGGAGTTACCCGCTAGTACCTGAAACTAGTGCGTCTACCAATTCCGCCACCCGGGCAGGCCAAACGGAACGCCCATCGGAGGGCGCGCGCAATCTACGCAGGGGGTCGGGAGCTGTCAATTGAAAGCGCGTAGAGGCAAGTACGGACGCCGGGACCGCAGGGCGGGGCCCCATCCCAAGGTTCGATCGGGGTTGCGCAGGGAAACCACCGGCGACGGTGGCGGCGAGGCGCGCGGCGACGGCGCCAGCAGCCCGGCAGCAACGGCTCGTCGCGCGAAGGGGCAGCCCGGGGGAGCGAAACGGTCTGGCCCGTCGGCGCAGATCTTGCGCGCCTCCGGTCGAGTCGCAGGTGCCGCGCAGCCCGGCGGTATCGTCGAGGGGCAAGTCAGCGCCCATCGCGCCGGTTACGGCTTTTTGCGCGTGGAGGGCATGAAGGACAGCATCTTTCTGTCGCCGCCGGAGATGCGCGGTGTCATGCATGGGGACCGCCTGCGCGTACGGCTCTCGCGCGATGCCAGCAACCGCTGGTCGGGCTCGGTCGAGCAAGTCGTGGAGCATGGAGTCAACGCTTTCCTCGGTACCGTCGAGGTGCTCGGCCGTACCGCGTGGGTCACGGCCGCGGATCGGCGCCTGCAGCTTCGATGCGCGGTTACGCACGATGCGCTCAACGGCGCGCGAGATGGAGATTGGGTCATCGCGCGCATCACGCGACACGGCGCCGAGGCGAGGACTCCACAGGCGCGCATCGAGAAGCGACTGGATCCCGACCGCCCGGTCGAGCTCGCGACGGAAGCGGCTGTTGCGCGTTTCGACCTGCCGCACGAGTTCTCGGCCAACACGTTGCGCGAGGCGCAGGCGTGGGGCGATCGGGTCGACCCGCGGGAGGCGCAGGGACGGGAGGATCTGCGGCCGCTGCCGCTCGTGACGATCGATGGCGAGGACGCGCGTGACTTCGATGATGCGGTTTATGCGGAGCCGCATGCGGCCGGCTTTCGCTTGATCGTCGCGATCGCGGATGTCAGTCATTACGTGAGGCCGGGCACGGCGCTCGATGCCGAGGCGCAGGAGCGCGGCACGTCCGTCTATTTCCCGACCCGCGTGCTGCCGATGCTCCCGACCGCTCTCTCCGATCATCTCTGCTCGCTCGCGCCCAAGGTCGATCGGCTTTGCTTCGCGGCCGACATGGTGATTAGCAAGACGGGCGCTCTCAAGTCCGCGCGGTTCTATCCGGCGGTGATGCGATCGGCGGCGCGGCTGACCTATACGCTCGCCGACGCCGCATTGTTCGAAGGACGGCCGGCCGCGCGAGCGGAGTTGGGAGAGCTCCTGGGCCCGCTTCTCGTGCTGGTGGATGTCTACCGGGCGCTCCACAAGGCGCGCAGCAAGCGCGGCGCCCTCGACTTCGATGCCGCCGAGGCGGAATTCGTGATCGACTCCGCGGAGCGGGTGCGCGGCATCGAGCTGCGCACGCGCAACGATGCGCACCGGCTGATCGAAGAATGCATGATCATGGCCAACGTCGCGGTCGCGGAGGAGCTCGAGAAGACCCGCACTCCATCGCTCTATCGTGTGCACGGTCAACCCGAGCCCGAGAAGCTCGAACGGCTGACCAGCACTCTGGCGGCGCTCGAGATCGATGCGCATCTGCCGGCGACGGTCACGACGCGCGACCTGCAGGCGATCGCGCGCCGTCTCGGCCACACCGCGGAGCGCCCGTTCATCGAGTCGCTCATCGTCCGCGCGATGCCGCAGGCGGTTTACCAGCCGACCAACATCGGCCATTTCGGATTGGCGCTGAAGCACTATGCGCACTTCACCTCGCCGATCCGTCGCTATCCGGACCTGGTGGTGCATCGCACGCTGAAGGCGCTGATCGGAGCCGAAGGGGGCGCCAGCGTACGCTACGAGCCGCCGCAGCTCGCCGGTCTCGGCGAGAGCACGTCCAAGCTCGAGAAACGGGCGGATGAGGCGGACCGCTACGTCGCGACCTATCTCAAATGCAGCTATCTGCTCGAGCGCATCGGGCAGACCTTCCAGGGCCTCATCACCACCGTGGTCGAGTTCGGTTGCTTCGTGCAGATCCTCGATGTCGCCGTCGACGGATTGCTGCACATCGACAACCTGCGCGACGACGATTACGAGATGGAAGCGCACGGCCATGGTTGGCGGGGCAGGCACACGGGACGGCAGCTACGCACCGGCTCGCACGTCAGAGTCATCGTGACGGCGGTCAACCCGATAGAGGGGCTCGTGGACCTCGAGCTCGCCGCCGAGCCGTGAAGGCCTCCGGCTCCTTGCGGCCGCAGGGCTCGCAGACGATCTACGGCCTGCACGCCGTGCGGCTCATGCTGCAGAAGCACCCCGAGCGCGTGAGCGCCGTGCGCGTGGCCGAACGCCGCGATGATCCGCGCGTGCGTGGGATCGATGAGCTGGCGCGCGCGCGACAGATTCCGGTGCACCGCGTCGATGCCGAGGCCCTCAAGCGGCAGCTTGGAGATGTCTCCCATCAGGGTGTCGCCGCGGACATCGAGCCATTACCGCCGTGGAGCGAGGATGACCTGCTCACGGCGGTGCAGACGGCGGCGGAGGAGCGGCAAGCCCCGCTGCTCCTGGCGCTCGATGGGGTGCAGGACCCTCATAACCTGGGCGCCTGTCTTCGCACGGCGGATGCCTGCGGAGCGCTCGCGGTCATCGTGCCGCGTGACAGGGCGGCGCATGTCACTCCCGTGGTTCGCAAGGTCGCCGTGGGCGCGGCGGAGACGACGCCGGTCGTCGCGGTCACCAATCTCGTGCGGACCCTGAAGCTTCTCAAGGACGCGGGGCTGTGGATCATCGGCACCGAGGGGGACGGCGCGAGGCGCGCGCACGAGGTGGACCTCAAAGGTGCCGTGGTGCTGGTCCTGGGCGCCGAGGGCTCGGGTCTACGGCACCTCACCCGGCAGACCTGCGACTGGATGGTTCGCCTGCCGCAGCTCGGAGCGGTCGAGAGCCTCAACGTCTCGGTGGCGGCCGGCATGCTCCTTTATGAGGCGCTGCGCCAGCGCGGCGCATGAGCGGGTCCCCCAAGGGCGGTCAGTGGTGGACGATCAGTCGCGGTGCCATGGCCCGCTCATTGCAGTCCGGCCGCAGTTTCAGTATTCTGCGCGCCCCGTTCCGGGGTCGCCCGTGCCTTCCGGCGGGGCGGAATCTCCTTGCCGCACCTGGCCTTAGCCTCGCGAGGGCGGCTTAAACCGTAAGGAGGACCCATGAGGCATTACGAGATCGTATTCCTGGTCCACCCCGATCAGAGCGAGCAGGTGCCCGCCATGATCGATCGTTACAAGGGCATGATCGCCGCCGGCTCCGGCCACGTGCATCGGCTCGAGGATTGGGGGCGGCGACAGCTCGCCTATCCCATCGCCAAGGTGCACAAGGCGCACTACGTACTCATGAACATCGAGTGCGATCAGAAGACGCTCGGCGATCTGACGGGCGCATTCCGCTTCAGCGACGCGGTGCTTCGCCATCTGGTGGTGAACATGGACTCGGCCGTGACCGAGCCTTCGCCGATGGCCAAGACGGCCGACGAGGAGGGCGAGCCTGGTGGCCGCCGCCGCGAGCGTCTGCGCGATGACTCCGCTTCCCTGCCTGGGGAAGGCGATGGCGGCTTGGAGGAGTCTCACTCATGAACAGCAGAGCACCCGGCCCCTCCGATAGGTCCAGTGGTGGTGGTGGTGGCGGCAGCCGCTTCTCGCGCCGCAAGAAGTTTTGCCGCTTTACGGCCGAAGGCGTCAAATACATCGACTACAAGGATCTCGGCACGCTGAAGGGCTATGTCTCCGAGACCGGCAAGATCGTCCCGAGCCGGATCACGGGCACGAAGTCCTTCTACCAGCGCCAGCTCGCGGTGGCGATCAAGCGCGCGCGCTTTCTGGCGCTCCTGCCCTATACCGATCAGCACTGAGGCCGAGGCAATGGAAGTCATTCTGCTGCAGAAGGTCGCCAATCTCGGCAACATCGGCGATCGGGTGAAGGTGAAGTCGGGATTTGGGCGCAACTACCTGCTGCCCGAGGGCAAGGCGACCCTCGCGACGCCCGATAACATCGCGCGCTTCGAGGCGCGCCGCGCGGAGCTCGAGCGCCTCGCGCACGAGCACCTTTCCTCGGCCGAGGAGCGCGCCGTGGCGATGAAGGATTTCAAGCTGGTCATCGCCGCCAAGGCCGGCACGGAGGGCAAGCTCTTCGGCTCGATCGGCACCAGTGACATCGCGGAAGCGTGCTCGAAGGCAGGCTTCAAGGTGCAGCGCAGCGAGGTGCGGCTGCCCAACGGACCGCTGCGCACGCTCGGAGAGCATGCGGTATCGCTGCACCTGCACGCCGACATCGACGTGCCGCTCGCAGTGTCGATCGTGGCGGAAGAGTAGTTTCCCAGCCGACATCCAAGGAATACCCCGACGGTGGCCGGTCCAGCCAAAGCGCGTCGCGAGCGCGACTCGGTCACCGCGGTGGATGCCCCTGCGCCACCGCATTCCATCGAGGCGGAGCAGGCCGTACTCGGCGCTCTGCTGCTCGATCCGAACGCTTGGGACCAGGTGGCCGACGCGATCAATGAGACGGACTTCTACCGTGCCGATCACCGGCTGATCTTCGAGGCGATAGGTGCCTTGGCAGGGGCAGCCAAGCCCTGCGATGCCGTGACGATCTCCGAGCAGCTCGAGCGAACGGGAAAGCTCGACGCCGCCGGCGGTCTCGCGTATCTGAGCTCGCTCGCGCGCGATACGCCCACGGCCGCGAACGTCCGCGCCTATGCCGGCATCGTGAGAGAGCGCTCGCTCCTGCGGCAGCTCATCCACGCTGGCACGGAGATCGCCGCCGCTGTCTACAACAACGAGGGCGAGACCGCCCGCGACCTGGTCGATCGCGCCGAGCAGCGCGTGTTCGAGATCGCGGAGCAAGGATTCCGCGGGCGCCAGGGTGCGATTGCTGTCCGCAGCCTCCTGCCGCAGGTCATCGATCAGATCGATGAGTGGCATACCAACCCCGATAAGCTGCGCGGCTTGCCGACCGGCTTCACGGATTTTGACAAGCTGACCGGCGGACTGCGACCAGGGGATCTCGTGATAGTCGCCGGCCGTCCCTCGATGGGCAAGACGACACTCGCGGTCAACATGGCCGAGTATGCGGCCGTGCACCAGGGGACCAAGGCCTCGGTCGCGATCTTCAGCATGGAAATGCCCTCCGAGCAGGTCATCACCCGCATGCTGTCCTCCATCGGTGGCGTACCGCTCGGCAACCTGCGCAGCGGGCGCATCTCCGATGACGACTGGGTTCGCATCACCAGCGCCACGAGTCAGTTGTCGGAAGCGAAGATTTTCCTCGACGAGACCCCGGCGCTCACCCCGACGGAACTGCGCGCGCGCGCGCGGCGCATCAAGCGCGAGCACGGACTGAATCTCATCGTCGTCGACTATCTGCAGCTGATGCAGGTGCCCGGGACGAAGGAGAATCGCGCAACCGAGATCGCGGAGATTTCGCGCGGCTTGAAGGTCCTCGCCAAGGAGCTCGCCGTTCCAGTCATTGCTCTCTCGCAGCTCAATCGCGCCGTCGAGCAGCGCGATCACAAGAAACCGGTCATGTCGGACCTGCGCGAATGCGTCACGGGCGACACTCTCGTCTGGCTTACCGACGGTCGGCAGGTTCCGATTGCGAGTCTTGTCGGGACGCAGCCCGAAGTCTGGGCGGTGGATGAGCAGCAGCGCATCGTTGCGGCTCGATCCGACCTGGTCTGGAAGGTCGGCAAGCGCCCCGTGGCGAGCATCAGGCTCGCCAGTGGCCGCTCCATCAGAGTCACGGCCGAGCATCGCGTGCTTTCCGGCAAAGGCTGGGTGAGCTCTGCCGAATTAAGGATGGGCGAGCGGGTCGCTCTTGCCCGTCGGGTGCCGCAGCCCGCCCGACCCAACCGCTGGCCGGACCACTGGGTGATTTTGCTGGGCCACTTGATCGGCGACGGAAGCTACCTGACTCACCCACCTCTGAACGGCAATCGTTGGCACGTTGCGGGAGTCGGCAAGTGGCTGAAGGAGCTCGGAATCCACGGCCAGCGCTCCCATGAGAAGCGTTTACCGGAGCAGGTCTTCACTCTGGCCGACGATCAGATCGCGCTTCTGCTTCGGCATCTGTGGGCGACGGACGGGAGTGTGACTGTGCCGCCGCCGGGCCGCCGCTCGGCACCTCGGGTGCGCTTTTCGACCTGCAGCGCGCGTTTGGCACGGCAGGTGGCCGCTCTTCTTTTGAGGTTGGGCATCGTTGCGCGCCTGCGAGTGAGTTTTGGGGCGCCCGATCCGCGCCCGATGCATACCGTCGATGTCACCGGGGCCGAGTTCCTGAAGCGGTTTGTAGAGACCGTCGGCGGGTTCGGGCCGCGGGCCGCTGCCATCACGGTGCTCTCGCATCGTCTGGCAGGTGTCGCCCATGGAGGG
>JBAUOO010000075.1:0-1799 GCA_049579785.1 Steroidobacteraceae bacterium | reverse complement strand
ACTCATCCCACAGGGGGCGCGTCTGCTTGGCGTATACGACAGCCAGGTCGGTTACGGGCAGAGCCGCGTGCTCCACGTCTGGACGCGGCTCATCCTGCCGAACGGCTCATCGATCGTGCTCGATCGCTTGCCCGGGACCGATACGGAAGGTCATGCGGGGCTCCAGGATCAGGTCGACTGGCACTGGAACCGCCTGGTTGCGGGAGCCGCGGTCTCAACGCTCCTCGGGGCCGCGGCGGAGCTCGCCGTACCGAGTCAAGTCGGGGCAAGCCAGTCGGTGGTCTACGCCTCGATCGAGGGCCTGCAGAACTCCATGAACCAGGTCGGCCAGGAGATCACGCGGCGCAATCTCAACATCCAGCCGACGATCACCATCCGGCCGGGATTCCCGGTGCGGGTGATTGTGAAGAAGGACCTGGTCCTCCGCCCCTACTCCTCGAACGATGATTCCTCGAGCCCTGAAGGGAGAGCTTCTCCGTGAACACGAAGCTGCGCCTCGGGCCGCTGCCGAGCACCGACACCGTCAAGATGGCGATTACCCTGCCGATCGGACTCAAGATCCAGCTCGATCGCTATGCGGCGCTGCACAGCGAGACCTGGGGTGAGACCGTGCAGCCGACCGATCTCATCCCGCACATGTTGACGCAGTTCATCCTGCGCGATAAAGCATTCAAGGCACTCATGCGGCGCGAGCGATCAACTGCCGCTCGCTCGCAATCCCTCGATCAGTCGTGAGAGGGCCGGGGAGGGCGGCGCGTCGCTGCGCAGGAGGTTGACCCGAGCGGGCGGCAGCCCCCGGCGCAGCGGCCGGAGGATGACGCCTGCGCGCCCAACACCTTCCGCCTGCGAGGCCGTAACAAGGCCAACACCGCATCCCGCCTCGATCCAGGTCATGAGCGCCAGGCTGCTCGCGGGGCGCTCGACGATGAAGAGGGACGTGCTGACGGTGTCAACGTGCGCCACGATCTCTCGTTCGAGCGCACCGGGCGCGCGCTCGGCCACATCGGGTGCAAGGAGCGCGATCGCTTCGCCGGCGATCTGCGCCGGTTCGAGGACCCGGGTCGCCGCGAGGGCATGAGCCTTCGGTAGGGCAACGACCCAAGTGTCGGTCCAGAGCCTCTCGGTGACGATGCCGGGCTCGGTGACCTCCATTGCGGTGATGCCGGCATCGAGGAGGCCGCTCTCGAGCTCGGCAAGGAGCGCTCGCCCTGAGCGGCTGACGAGCCGCAGCTCGACACTGGTATTCGCGATCCGCCAGGCGGCAATGACGGCAGCGATCCGGGAGCAGGCGATGCGCTCGCAGATGCCGATGCGAAGCCGCGCCTTCGCGCTCCGCCTCACCTCCCCGATGGCAAGTCGTGCGTGCTCCTCCGCGGCGAGCACCCGCCGGGCGCTCTCGAGGAGCCGCTCGCCGGCGGCGGAGAGCTCGGTGTGGCGGCTGGTGCGGTAGAAGAGCCTGAGTCCGGTGTGGAGCTCGATGGATCGGATCTCGCGCGAGAGGTTTGACTGGCCGATGTTCAGGCGCCCGGCGGCGCGCGCGAAGTGCAGTTCCTCGGCAAGGACGACGAAATAGCGGTACTGCCGCAGCTCGAGCGGCCGGATCGGGCGCGAGGCCGCACGAGGAGTATCCGCCTGTTTGACTAACTGCATGTTGCTACGTCCTTGAACCACGTGACGTCGGTCGAGGACGACTACCGTCACTTTGAATGTTTGTAGCAATACACCTTTGGCTTGGAAAGTACCAGTCGAGTTTCGTGTGGTTTTCGTGTCAGAAATGCGGGTGAGAGCGAGATCCTATT
>JBAUOO010000074.1:0-29390 GCA_049579785.1 Steroidobacteraceae bacterium | reverse complement strand
GCGCCCATGTTCTCGAACATGTGCGGCGCGAAATACACCACCGCGTTGATGCCGACGACCTGCTGAAAGATCGACAGCATGATGCCGACCACGAGCACGAGCGCGCCGAAGCTCAGGAGCGGGCGGGTGTGCTCGATGAGCGTCGCCTTGATCTCCTGCAGGGTCGATTGCGCCGCGCCCTCGCCCACCAGGCGCTTCAGCAGCGATTCCGCCTCCCGATCACGATCCTTCAGCACGAGAAAGCGCGGCGTCTCGGGCACGATCAGCATGAAGATGATGAGCAGCAGGGCGGGAATCGCGGCCGAAGCCAACATGTGACGCCACGCCGTGGTCATGAGATAGGCGCGATCGTGACCGGTCTGCAGCAGCCAGTTGACGAAGTAGACGAGATTGATGCCGACCACGATCGCGATCTGCTGGAAGGAGACCAGCATGCCGCGCCGGTGCGGCGGCGCCACCTCGGCGATGTACATCGGCGCGAGCATCGAGGCCATGCCGATCGCCATGCCGCCCAAGACGCGGTAGAGAAGGAACGGACCCAACGCCTTGGGGCCGACGGCGCCGAAGATGCTCCAGAAGAACTCCGGGTAGCCGGCGCCCAGGGAGGAGACGAAAAAGAGCACCCCGGCGATGAGCAGGCCCGCCTTGCGGCCGAGCCGGGTCGAGATCGGACCGGCGATGGCGGCGCCGAGCGCGCACCCCAAGAGCGCGATCGAGATGGCGAACCCCGAGAGGAAATCCGCGGTGCTCTCCGAAAGGTGCAGCGGCGTGACGAAATTATGCGTGATCGCGTCGGTGACACCCGAGATGACCGCCGAGTCGTATCCGAACAGCAGTCCCCCCAAAGTCGCCGCGACGGTGAGCGCCGCCACCAGCCCCGGATTGCCCTTACTCATTCGCGTACCCCTCGTCGTCTTGTCGTGGCCAAAGTCGGCTTCGCCGCTTGGGCGGCCAGCCCTTTTACCGTAAAAGCCCTCGCCGCGCGAGGTTATGCACGAGCGCGCCAACCCCGAAGACCCAAGGCGGCGCGTGCTCGCAGTGCGTGACCCGGTTCTCGAGCGTTCCGAGCCGCTCGCTCGAG
The DNA here is from genome assembly GCA_049579785.1 of Steroidobacteraceae bacterium. Lineage (GTDB taxonomy): Bacteria > Pseudomonadota > Gammaproteobacteria > Steroidobacterales > Steroidobacteraceae > 13-2-20CM-66-19. The sequence goes on along the minus strand of JBAUOO010000074.1, from coordinate 28,309 downwards.
ATCCGCACGAGATCCCCCCGCCGGCAAACCATCGAGCATGGTAACGTTACCATGGCTCACGCGCCCGCCCCTGTCAAGCGCCCCGCGCGCGCCCTCGGCGCCGCCGCCGACTGGCGCGAGATGAGCGCGTGCGGCATGAGCCGGTGCAAGCGCTGGCCCGGCTCGCTCGCGCTTCGCCTGACTCCTCGGACCGCCGCGATCAGCAGCTCGATCGCCTCCGCGGCCATGCGCGCGATCGGCTGTTGGATGGTGGTGAGCTCCGGCCAGATCGTCGAGGCGATGAGGGTGTCGTCGAATCCGACCACCGTGAGATCGCGCGGCACCTCAAGCCCCCGCCGGTGCGCCTCGGCGATGACCGCCGCCGCCATGTCATCGTTGCTGGCGAAGATGGCGGTCGGCGGCGGCTCGACGGCGAGGAGCTTGCGGGCCGCATCGAGCCCGGAGCGGAAGCTGAAAAACCCCTGCTCCATGAGCGCCGCCGGCCGCTCGCCGCGCTTGGCGAGGCGGGCTTCCTCGAGCGCCGCCGTGAACCCGAGCCAGCGCTCCTCGCTCGCGCTCTGATTCGGGTGACCTTTGATGAAGGCGAGGCGCTCGTGGCCGAGGCTGATCAGGTAGCGGGTCATCTCGAGCGCCGCGGCGTAGTCATCGATGCGCACGCACAGGGTGTCGGCGGCCGGCCGCCCGGCGGCGACGGTCACCACCGGCAGGTGCGCCGCCTTGAGCTCGGCGCGCACCACCGGCGACTCGCACAGCGGCGGCGGCAACACGACCCCCACGACGGCGCCCGAGAGGAGCCGGCGCACCGCTCGTCGCGAGGCGACCGGCGTCAGCTCGCATTTCTCGAGAACGAGCTGCACGCCATGGCGCATCGCCGCATCGAGCGCGCCGACCAGGAACTCGCTCAAGTACGCCGAGCTCGGATTGCCGTAGAGGAGCCCCAGACGCTCGGCCCGCTCGCTCGCGAGGCTGCGGGCGGCGAGGTTCGGCGAATAACCCAACTCCCGCACCGCGCGCAGCACCGCCTCACGCGTGGCGTTGCTCACGTACTCGCTCCCGTTGACGGCGCGCGAGACGGTCATCGGCGAGACGCCGGCGCGGCGGGCGACATCCTTGATCGTGATGCCGCCCCGAAGCCGCCGCCGGGTCCTGCGCGTGGGCTTGCTCAACGGATGCGAAACGCCCGGTAAGAGTGCGGCGGCAGCTGCACCACGAAGCTCCTCTCGTGCGCCTCATCCGGCGCCGGACCCCCGACCGCCTCGGGCGCCGGCAGCACACTCTCGCCTGAGGTGAGATCGATCAGGCGGGAGGCGCCGGCCTTGACGAAGATGCGCACGGTCGCCGGGTCCGCGCGGTAGGACTCCACGATGAAGGTATGGTTGTCGTAGGCGAAGAGACTGACGAGCGCGGGCGCATCGATGGCTAACGGAAAGCGCGCGAGCAGATACCCCCGCAGCTCATCGAGCACCGGTTGCGGCAGCTGATAAAGATCTCCCATGTTGGCCGGCACGTCGAGCACGTAGAGCTCACCGCGCGCGTACTGGGTCTCGAGCAAGATGGGCACGGCATTCGCCGAGGCCTCCCCGCGGATCAACGGCCAGCTGTCGTTGGTATAGAAGTGAATCTGCGGGAAGATCACCGGCCGGTTCCTGCGGCCGGGCACATCGAGCTCACCGCCCCCATGGGCGCCGAAGGTGCCGAAATAGTGCCGCGCCAGAATCGGCAATCCGCTGTAGGTGATCTCGGCCACGTTCTCGATCCCCTTGTGCTCGAGCGCATGCAGGAGCCCGGAGGTGATGATGACCTGACCGCCCGCCTCGAGATTGCGCTCGATCTCCGTCACGAGGCTCGGATCGGACGCGGCCTCCTCGGTGAGCAGGACGACGGGCGCGCCTTGCGGGAAGCGCGGCGTGAGATCGATCGGGATACCGATGTTGCCGAGATAGTTCTGCAGGAAATCCTCCTCCGAGGAGGACTGAAAGGGCTTGTAGCTCTCGATGCCGACCGGGTGGCCGAGTTTGCCGATCAGGGGATCCACCTCGGCCAGCGAATAGCCCGCCACGTGCGCCCAGCCGGCCACCGCTCCGCTCCCGGCGGGGGCGTGGAAGGAGTCCTCCATGGCGCTCCAGCTAAAGCTCGTAGGGTCGGCGGCCCAGGGCCGCTCACCGGCAATGGCCGGCGCGGAAGAGGCGAGCTGCGTCCAGCTGAAGAGCGTGATCTCCGGCGCCTTGGCGAACATCGTGTCCCAGAGCTGCTCGGCGTAGCGGTCGGCGTAACGGGTCTCGAAGGTGTCGACCCAGCCGCCGCGATCGCCGCCGTTCGGGCGGATGTTGCTGTAGTAGCGGAAGACGAGGTAGCTCTCGTACTGCTGCAGCAACTGATAGGTATCGACCGGATCGCGCGTCTCCGTGCCGGTGTAGATGTAGTCGAACATCTGCGCTTCGCGCTCGAGATCGAAGCCGAGCCCCTGGAAATGCTCGTACCAGTTCGGGTACTTGATGATCATCTTGACGTGCGGGTTGGCGTTGCGGGCCGTGGCGAGAATGACGTGCTGCGCCACCCAGCGCATCGTATCGAGCCGGTACTGCGTCCAGGAGCGCGAGCCCTTGGCGCGAATGTCGGCCGCGGTGCGCGTGTTGTAGAAGGTGAAGTCATCGAGAATGACGGTGTCGAAGTGGCTCGCCGCGATGCGCACCGCGCGCTGCGCGGTGGCGAGGTCCTGCGGGTTCTCGTAGTCGAAGGTGCGAAACTGACCGCCGACGTCCGGCGCCGTGAGCGTGATGCCGCCATCGACCGTGATGCCGCGCGCCCTGAAGAAGCGCGCGATCCTCTCGAGCGAGACCGGGTCGGCGAATACCCCGCCGCGGTAATCCTCGAGGTACACCTTGTTGAAATGAACCTGGCTCCAGATGCGCTCGAACTGCTGCTTCAGCACCTTGGGATCGGCGAGCTCGCGGGTGGAGGCCACCGGGATGTAGATGGCGACGCCGAAGTTCTGATACGGACGCTGCGGCGGCGCGGCGAGCGCGGAGCCGGCGAGGAGCAGACACGCGGCGCCGACCGCGCGGCAGATTCCAACGCAGAACCCCTTACGCATCACGACCTCCCCGCGCGCGCGGCGCATGAGCCACAGTGAATCGCGATCGGCGCGCCCGAGTACTCGATGCGGGCGTCGGCCGGAGCTGCGAAATCATCGCCCGGATGCGCCTTGGGCGTCATCCAGCGGATTCGGAACGTTCGCTCGTGTTGCATACCTTCAAACTCCCCGGACCTCGGTCCGATGCTCAGCGTGCCGCTCGTCAGGTCGTAGGAGAAGGGAATGGTGCTGTACTTGCCGCGCTCGTAACCGAGCGTCGTCCCATCGTCCTCATAGAGGGTGAAGCGGCCGCTCGCGCCGGTGTACACGAGCAGCGTCAGCGGCGAATCGGGTTTCTCGCCGGTGTACTCGATCGCGGGCCCCACCGGAATGATGGCGCCCGCGCGCACGAAGAGCGGCATGCGCGCAAGCGGCGCGGCGGCCTCGATGCGCTCCCCGCCCGCGAAGAGGCGGTTGCTGTAGAAGTCGTACCAGAGCGCTCCGGCGGGTAGGTAAACCTCGCGCTCGCGGGCGCGGTACTGGTAGACCGGGCTCACGAGGAAGGCCGGTCCGAACATGTACTCGTCGGCGATATCGCGCACTCGCGGATCGTTCGCGAAGTCCATCGCGAGCGCCCGCATGATGGTCGAGTCATCGAGCCACGTGTCGCCCGCCAGGGTGTAAATGTAGGGCATCAGCCGGTAGCGCAGCTTGTCGTAGTAGATGAGCGTGTCGTACACGGCCGAGCCTGGGGGCGCGAGGTGGTAGATCTCCCGGGGCGGTGCCTGGCCATGCGAGCGGAAGATCGGACAGAAGGCGCCGAACTGAAACCAGCGCGTGTTGAGCTCGCGCCACTCCCGGAGGTTCTGCGCATCCGGGTGCAGGTAGCGCGTCTCCGGCTGATAGCCGCCGATGTCCATGGTCCAGTTGGGCAGGCCCGAGAGCGAGAAGCCAACGCCGGCCGCGATCTGATTCTTCAGGTCCGACCAGCGCGGCGCGATGTCCCCGCTCCACACCGTCGCGCCGTAGCGCTGAAGTCCCGCGAAGCCCGAGCGCGAGAGGATGAAGACCCGGGTGTCGGGACGCGCGGCGAGATTGCCGTCGTACACCCCGCGCACGTGCTCGAGCGCGTAGGCATTGAAAAGCGCCGCGCCAGGCCCCAGGGGCGTGGGCGACATCAGCGCCTTTCGCTCCGCGATGCTGGTGTTGGAGATCATGTCCGGCTCGTCGGCATCGAGCCACCAGGCATCGATCCCTAAGCTCGCGAGCCGGGTGTCGATCTGATGCCAGTAAAGCCGGCGCGCGCCGGCGGAAAAAGGATCGTAGAACCCGAAGGTGTAGCCCGGTCCCACCCAGTCCTTGATGCCGAGCTTGACGCTGAGGGGAAACATGTCGCCGCGCGCCGCGAGCGCCTTATAGTTGTCCGTGGTGGGATAGAACTTCGGCCACACCGAGATCATGAAATGCGCATGCAGCGCATGCACCTTGGCGATCATCGCGCGCGGGTCGGGATAGCGCGAGCGGTCGAATTCGTGCGACCCCCACGCATCATCCTTCCAGTAACGCCAGTCCTGCACGATGTCATCGAGCGGGATGCCGAGCTCGCGGTATCTCTCCACCACCCCGAGCAGCTGCTGCTGGCTCTGGTAGTGATCGCGGCTCTGCCAGAACCCGTACGCCCAGCGCGGCAGCAGCACCGCCCTGCCGGTCACATGGCGATAGCCGCCGATCACCTGGTCGAGGTCGCCGCCGCGGATGAAGTAATAATCGATTGCCTGTCCGGCCTCGGAGTAGAGCGAGAGGCGATCGCGCGCGGCGCGCGTGCGTGGCGGCCGGTGCAACAGCGCGAGATAGCCGCCCTCGCGATCCCACACGAGGCGGATCCGTAGCGGCTCGCCCGGGCGCATTCGCACGTAGAAGTTCCGATACCAGGGATTCCAGTTCTGGCGCCAGGCATCGATCACCTTGCGGCCGCCGATCCAGAGCTTCTGGTAGTCACTGCCGTAGAGCGAGAAGGTGTGCAGCCCGCCGGTCTTCGCCTCGATCTTCCCCGTCCAGACGACCCTCACGTGCGGCAGGTTGACCAGCGACTGCGGAAAGGTCGGCGGAAAGTGGCCGTGCCAGGTGAGGTACTGGTAGTCGATGTTGCGCTCCGTGCGCTCGAGGACGAGCTTGCCGTCGACGTAGTAGCGCGCCGTGAGACCCCCTTGCCGGCCCTGCGCATTGAAGAGAATGAGGCTCTGCGAGAGCGGCTGCCAGGGTCGCGGGTTGCCGAAGCGGGTGATCGAGTCGTTGTCCCACAGGATGCCGTAATTGCGGCTCGAGACGACGAGCGGCACCGCCACATCCATGTTGTGCTGCGCGAGCGTCACGTCCTGTCCCTGGTAATCGATGAGCCCTTCCTGATGCTGCCCGAGCCCGTAGAATGCCTCGCCCGGCGTGTCAGCAAACTGCTGCCGAATGGCGTAGTAGTGCGCTCCGTCGAGGGTTACCGGCCGGAAGGAGCGTCCGCCCGGTATCTCGGCGGTGATGACCCTCCCCTTCCCATCCTCGAACACCACCTGCCCATCGCTCAGCCTAACGACCGCAGAGAGGCTTCCCGTCGCGAGAGTCACCGTATCCGGCGTTCTGCTCACGGTGAACGAGACCTGCGAGCTTCCCGTCCGCACCGCCATGAGGCTCGGCGGCAGCGTGAGGTCATCGCCCGGGAAGGCGGTCACATGAATGATGGTCGGCGAGACGACCTGCAGGCGCACCCTCCGCGCCGGACCCGCCGCGGGCTTGATCAGAACGCCATCGGGAATCCCGAGGACAGCGCTGTCTTTCGGACCCCTGAGAAAACCGTGGGCGAGGGGCGAGGCCTCCGCTGCCGCCGGCCGACAACCGCCGAGCGTGGTGAGAAGCGTGAGGACCCCGAGAGCGAGCGGGTGCGCCGCGCAGCTTCGATTCATGGCAGTTTTATGGTAACGCTCCCAGACCCGATGTGCCAGTGCGGCCGGAGTTCCGCCTCCGCTCCGGGGGCGAGAGTCGCGGAACCCGAAACGGAGACGGACGCTGAGACGCTGCTGAGATCGCCGCTCGCCGTAGGATGCGATCCCGCACGCGCGAGTATCGCCGGCCAGCAACTTGCGTTAACGCTATCATATATCGCATGCCAAAGCCCGCGCCATCCGCCGAGGGCCGTCGCAAGAGCCGCCGTCCGCTCGGGCCCCTGATCTTGACGGCCTTGTCGCTCGGGGCGATGAGCTGCGGGCTCATCGTGCGCAGCGCTCGCGCGGATACCCTGCCCGAAGGTACGGCCGTCGCCACGGCGGCGGATGAGGGCTATCGCCTCTGGCTGCGTTACCGACCCGTGCAGCGCGAGTGGCTCACGCGCTACCGCCGCTCGGCGAGCGAGCTCGTCGGCGCCGACGCCGATAGGCCCGCGGCGCGTGCAGCCGCGGCGCTCTCCCCGACCTTGCGCGCCGCGCAGGCGGAGCTGCTTCGGGGCCTCACGGGCCTCTTGGGCACGAGACCTCCGATCGGCCCTGATGTGAGCCGGGATGGCGCGATCGTCTTCGGCACGCCGGCCTCCTCCCCTCTCGTGAGGAGCCTGCCGCTCGCTCTTAAGCGCGTGGGAGATGAGGGCTACCTCATCCGCACCCTCTCCATTGGCGGCCATCGAGCCACCGTCATCGCGGGCAATACCGATATCGGCGTGCTCTACGGTGTGTTTCGCTTCCTGCGGCTCATGCAAACACGCGCGCCCATCGAGCGTCTCGACCTGGCCTCGAGTCCCAAGATCCGCCGCCGCGTGCTCGATCACTGGGACAACCTCGATGGCACGGTGGAGCGCGGCTACGCGGGCGATTCGCTCTGGAAATGGGACAGCCTGCCACAGCATCTCTCGCCACGCTACAGCGACTACGCGCGTGCCTGCGCCTCGATCGGCATCAATGGCGCGGTGCTCAACAACGTCAACGCGAGCCCTTTCATCCTGACACCGCTTTACCTGCGCAAGGTCGCGGCACTCGCCGGCGTGTTTCGCCCCTATGGCATCCGGGTGTACCTCTCGGTCCCCTTCAGCGCGCCGGTGACCCTGGGCAAGCTCTCATCCGCCGACCCCCTGGATCCCAAGGTGCGGGCCTGGTGGGCCGCCAAGGTGAGTGCGATCTATCGCCTCATTCCGGACTTCGGCGGCTTCCTGATGAAAGCCAACTCCGAGGGACAGCCGGGACCTGAGGACTACGGACGCACGCAGGCGCAGGGTGCCAACATGCTGGCGCACACGCTCGCCCCGCACGGCGGCATCCTCATGTGGCGCGCATTCGTCTACTCGACGGGCGCTCATTCCGAGGATCGCGCCCGGCAGGCCTACGACACCTTCAAACCGCTCGATGGCAGCTTCGCCGACAACGTACTGGTGCAGGTGAAGAACGGACCCATCGACTTCCAGCCGCGCGAGCCCTTCCACCCGCTTTTCGGGGCGATGCCGCACACGAACCTGATGCTCGAGCTCGAGGTGACCAAGGAGTATCTCGGCCAGCAGACGAGTTTCGTCTATCTGGGGCCGCTCTTTCAGGAGGCGCTGCGCGCTGACACCTGGGCGAGGGGCGCGGGCTCGACGGTCGCGCGGGTGATCGACGGCTCCTTGTACGGGGAGGGGCTGACCGCGATCGCGGGCGTGGCCAACATCGGCTCCGACCGCAACTGGTGCGGCTCGATCTTCAATCAGGCCAACTGGTATGCCTTCGGCCGCATGGCCTGGGACCCCGATCTCTCGGCGCGCGCGATCGCCGAGGAGTGGGTGAAAATGACATTCACCAGTGATCGGCGCTTCGTCGGACCGGTGGTGCGGTTGATGATGGGATCGCGCGAGGCCGCGGTCAACTACATGACACCGCTGGGACTTGCGAGCCAGATGGCTGCCGGCACTCATTTCGGGCCCGGGCCCTGGGTGGCGCCCGGGAAAGGCATGCCGCCTGACTGGAGCAGCACCTACTACAGCCGCGCCGATGCCTCCGGGATCGGTTTCGATCGCACGGCCACCGGGAGTGATGCGGTGGCGCAGTACTCCCCGCACGTCGCCGCGCAGTTCAGCGATCTTGCGACCTGTCCGCAGGATCTGCTGCTCTGGTTCCATCACCTCTCCTGGGACTACCGCCTGCGCTCGGGCCACACGCTGTGGCAATCGCTGGTACTGCACTACGACCGGGGTGTGAAGTGGGTGAGGCAGGCGCGCGTCACCTGGCGGGGACTATCGCCCTACGTCGATCCTGACCGTTATCGCCTGACCGCGGACTTTCTCGCGATTCAACAGCGGGACGCCCAATGGTGGCGTGATGCCAGCATCGCCTACTTCCAGTCGATCTCGCATCGCCCGTTGCCGGCCGGCGTGGCGCCGCCGCCCGATACGCTCGCGCACTACGAAGCCTTCTGCATCCCGTATGTCGAGGGCTCGCCGGGCGCTGGCCCCGCCTGCCCGAGTGCCGATGTGACGGTGCCTAGATGAGAGGCGCGCAGCCCATCGCCCGGTCACCAATCCCACATCGAGCCATCCTCGAGCCGCGCGATCGGCAGCTGCTTGGGGCTATAGGGAAAGCGCCGCGCGCGCTTCTCATCGAGGCTGACGCCGTGTCCCGGACTCTCCCCGCAGTGGAGGCGCCCGTCCCGGAAGGTGTAGTCGTGCGCGAAGACCTCATCGGTCTGCTCGGAATGGCGCATGTACTCCTGGATGCCGAAGTTGGGCACCCAGGTATCGAAATGCAGCGCCGCCCCCAGGGTGATGGGCGAGAGATCCGTGGCACCGTGAAAGCCGGTGCGGACCTGGTGCATCGCCGCGAAATCCGCGATCCTGCGCACGTGGGTAATGCCGCCCGCATGCACGATCGTCGCGCGGATGAAGTCGATGAGCCCCCCCTCGATGAGGCGCTTGCAGTCCCAGATGGAGTTGAAGACCTCCCCGACCGCGAGCGGTGTGACCGAGTGGCGGCGAATCAGCTCGAAGCCCTCGGGGTTGTCCGCCGGCGTCGCATCCTCCAGCCAGAAGAGCCGGTGCGGCTCGAGGTCGCGCGCGAGCCGCGCCGCCTCCACGGGCATCAGGCGGTGATGCACATCGTGCAGCAGCTCGAGCGCGCGGCCGTGGTCGGCGCGCAGGCGCTCGAAGAGCTTCGGCACGGTCTCGAGATAGGACGGCGTCGACCACCCGGTCTCGAGCGGCAGCTCGCTCTCGGCGGGCTCGTAGGCGTTCTTCAGGCGCGAGACCCCGTAAGGCTTCTTGAGCCCCGGCACGCCGCACTGCGCGCGCACCGCGCGATACCCGAGCGAGACGTAGCGCGCCACTTCCGCGCTCGCCTCCTCGATGTCGCGGCCGCTCGCGTGTCCATACACGAGCACGCCCTCGCGCGAGCGCCCGCCGAGCAGCCGATAGAGCGGCAACCCGGCCATCTTGCCGAGAATGTCCCAGAGCGCCACATCCACCGCGGCGATGGCCGTCATGGTGACCGGTCCCCGCCGCCAGTAAGCGCCGCGATAGAGGAATTGCCAGGTATCCTCGATCCGTCCGGCATCGCGCCCGATGAGGTTGGGAATGACGTGGTGCTCGAGGTAGGCCGCCACCGCGAGCTCGCGCCCGTTGAGCGTCGCATCGCCGAGGCCGGCGACGCCCGAGCGCGTCTCGATGCGGAGCGTCACGAAGTTGCGCCCCGGGCAGGTGATGATGAGGCGCGCGGCGACGATCTCCCGCTCGCGCGCGGAGCCGTTTCCCGCGGCACCGGCGCCCGCGGATGCGAGTCGCGCAGAGGACGCTTTCGACCGAGTGTTTGCCATGCACAATGACTCCAAAGGGGACACCGCCGGCGCGTTGCATCCGGACCGCCTCTTCCCCGCGGACCCCGGTACCCGTGCCATCGCGCGCAGACTCTACAACACCGTTCGCGCCCTGCCCATCGTAAGTCCCCATGGTCATACCGACCCGCGCTGGTTCGCCGACAACGCGCCGTTCGCCGATCCGGTATCGCTGCTGCTGACACCGGACCACTACATCACGCGCATGCTCTACAGTCAGGGCATCGCTCTCGAGGAGCTGGGGGTCAAGCCGCTCGGACGCGCCGCGCTGACCCGGCCTGTCCCGGGCCTCGCCCCAACGGGGCCCTCGGGCGGCTCGGCGCCTGCTCGCGACTCGCCCGGCGCAGCGCTCGACCCGCGCGCCATCTGGCGCACCTTCGCCCGACACTATTATCTTTTCCGCGGCACGCCGACCCGGCTCTGGCTCGATTGGGTGCTCAACGCGGTGTTCGAGACCGAAGCGCCTCTTACGCCCGGGAACGCCGACCGCGTCTACGAGCGTATCGCCGAGTCTCTGGCGCAAGACGCCTTCCGCCCGCGCGCCCTCTTCGAGCGTTTCGGTATCGAGGTGCTCGCCACGACCGAATCGCCGCTCGATGACCTCGCTTCCCATGCGGCGATCCGGGCGAGCGGCTGGAAGGGGCGCGTCATCAGCGCCTACCGGCCGGATCCGGTCGTCGATCCCGAGGCTCCCGGTTTTGCGGCGAGCCTCGCCCGTCTGGGCGAGATGACCGGCGAGGCCACGCACTCCTGGCACGGTTACCTCGCCGCCCATCGCCAGCGCCGCGCCTTCTTCGCGCAGATGGGCGCGACCTCGACCGACCACGGTCATCCCACCGCCAGAACGATGGACCTCGGCGAGCGCGAAGCGCAGTTGCTGTTCGAGCGCATCGTGCGCGGCGCGCAGCACGGCGCCATCGATGCCGGCGATGCGGAAATCTTCCGCGCCCAGATGCTCACCGAGATGGCGCGCATGAGCCTCGAGGATGGCCTCGTCCTGCAGATCCATCCCGGCTCCTGGCGCAATCACAACGCCTCCCTCTACGAGCGCTTCGGTCCCAACATGGGCGCCGACATTCCCACTGCGACCGACTACGTGGGGGCGCTGCGTCCGCTCCTCGAGCGCTTCGGCAACGAGCGCTCGCTCACCCTCATCGTCTTCACCCTCGATGAATCGGCCTACAGCCGCGAGCTCGCGCCGCTCGCGGGGCACTACCCGGCGCTGAAGCTAGGCCCGGCGTGGTGGTTTCACGACAGCCCGGAAGGCCTGATGCGCTTTCGCGAGCAGACCACCGAGACGGCCGGCTTCTACAACACGGTGGGCTTCAACGACGACACCCGCGCGTTCCTCTCGATTCCGGCGCGCCACGATGCCGCCAGACGCATCGACTGCGCGTTCCTCGCGCGCCTCATCGCCGAGCAGCGGCTGCCGGAGGATGAGGCCACGGAAGTCGCGCGCGATCTCGCCTACACGCTGCCCAAGCGCACGTACAAGCTCTGAGCTCGAGGAGCTCCTCCCCGCCCGTGGCAGCAAGTCGGCGGCGGCGCCAGCCGACCCAACCAGCCTCCCATGGCTTGAACCGTCCTTCGCGAAGCAGAGGGGAGCTCAATCCGACGGGCCAGCTCAACCTTCGTCCAGAGCAAGCGCAAATGAAACGGCCGCTGCCGCCTCCTTGATCTTTCGCCGCGACAGTCGGGTGATGCGATCGCCGATCTGGCTCTTGGACACTGTCTGGAGATTGTCGAAATTCGCGGCGCACGTGTGCGGGAGTCCGTCCTCCTCGGTCAGCACGACCTCCGTTGGAATGCTCCGTATCGTGGAAGTGATCGGCGCAATTGTGATCGAGTTCAGGATTGGGATCGCCGAATCGCGGGTGAGGATCAGGACGGGTCGCTTCTTGTCGGGAGACTTGAACGTATACCAGCAGACGTCGCCCCGATTCACGGAGCGTCCCACTCTTGCTCGTTGAGCCAGACATCGAATTCCCCAGGGACGACGGGCTTGCGGGTGTAACCCTTCACGTGGCGGGTTTCCTCGTCGCGAATGTGCTGTCGTCGAATCTCGCCTTCCAGTGCTTGGCGGATGAATGCCGAGCGGCTCGTCCGTCTGGCTCGGCTCATCTTATCGACAAGCTTGAGAAGACCCTCGTCGATCGTCATCTGAATCGTCTTCACGGCTGTGGAAGCGAATGTGGAACAGAACCCACATGATACTCCACATGAGCGGCGAATTCAGCGTGCTCAAGGTGATCGGGCAAAACTGGCAGCAGATCGTGAAAATCGTGCCCAAGAATTCGGAAGAGGGAATCATCGGCACGCCCGCGCAGCATTGGGGCAGCGTCATCGCCTTCGACGATGGCGTGCTGGCCGTAGGGGTGACCGAGATCACCTCGACTGCCGGCCCCGGAGGCATCGGCTACATAACTTCGAACAATTACTAAGTTGACGTCTATCGGATCCTGGCCTTCCATGGGCATGGTGTGGCCATTCGAACTGCCCGGCTGAAGCCGCCCACGGGTGACACCGGCGCATTCGGAGCTTCTTTAGCGCTCCGGGGAGACACCCTGGTGGTGGGCGATCCGCCCGATGTCACCGCCTACCCGGAGTCGTTTCCCAGGGCGCCGTCTACGTATTCCGTCATAAGTCCGGTCCTGACAGCCCGTGGGTCGAGACGCAGCATTTCAATCCAGCGGCGGCGTCACTGGCGACGCCACAATTCAGTGCGACGGCCCCGGCCACTTATATGGGAATCAGCGATGAGTACCTGATTACCGGATACCTCGACGACGTCTACGGCATCAATTCAAGCGCGAGCATCGTGAACTTGGACGAACTGCCCACGTACTGAGGCCTCAAGGCCCGAGGGCGAGAGGAGATGCGAGCGGCGCCGGCGTAAGTCGCGGCACCAACAGGTGAATGACACCGAGCGCAATCAGATACATTGCCCCCGCCAGGGTAAAGAGCAGCACGTAGCTGCCCGTCGCCTGCAGCAGGTATCCCACAGCGGTCGAGACCAGGGCTCCGGAAACCGCTCCCGCGAATCCGCCGAGCCCCATGACCGAGGCGACCGCCGCGCTCGGGTAGAGGTCCGAGGTGGTGGTCATGAGGTTCGCCGACCACCCCTGGTGCGCCGCGGCCGCGAGCCCGATGAGCGCGACCGCGACCCAAAGATCGTGCACGCGCGGGGCGAACACGATCGGCACCACCGCCAGGGCACAGAGCAGCATCGCGCCCTTGCGCGCCCCATTGAGGCTCCAGCCCATCCTCATGAATCGCCCGGCGATCCAGCCGCCCGCGATGCTGCCGATATCCGCCATCACGTAGATCGCCACCAGCGGTGGCCCGAGCTCGGTGAGATTCAACCCATAGCGATGGTGCAGGAACTTCGGCAGCCAGAAGAGAAGAAACCACCACACGGGGTCCGTCAGGAATTTGCCGGCCGCAAACGCCCAGGTCTGGCGGTGGCGCAGCAAGGAGAGCCAGGCAATCCGCTTGCCGGACTGACTCGCCTCCTCGCCGCCGGCACGGATGTAATCGAGCTCGCGCGCCGATACCGCGGGGTGCCGCTCCGGCGGACGGTAGTAGAGGAGCCAAGTGATGAGCCAGAGGGCACTCAGCGCACTGGTGATCAAAAATCCTGAGCGCAGCCCCCAGAGTGAGGCCGCAATGGGCACGGCGAGCGGCGCGAGCACCGCGCCGATGTTGGAGCCCGCGTTGAAGAGCCCGGTAGCAAACGCGCGCTCCTGGCGCGGAAACCACTCCGCGACCGTCTTCACCGCCGCCGGAAAGTTGCCCGCCTCGCCCAAACCCAGCGCGAAGCGCGCCACCGCGAACGCGAGCACCGTGCGGGCGAGCGCGTGGCTCGCCGCCGCGAGGCCCCACAGCCCGATCGAGAGCGCATAGCCAATGCGCGTGCCCAGCCGATCGATCACCGCGCCGGCAAAGACCAGACCTATCGCATAAGCCACCTGGAAGGAGGCGACGATGTGGCTGTAGTCGAGCTGCGTCCAGCCGAGCGCGTGCCCCAAGCTCGGCGCGAGCACTCCGAGCACCTGCCGATCGATATAGTTGAGCGTCGTCGCCCAGAAAAGCAGCGCGCAGATCCGCCATCTGACGCGGCCGACGCCTCTCATGGGATCACGGGCCTCACGCCCCCTGCACATGCTTGTGGTATCGTTATCATATCGGAATCCGCCGAACGAGCAGGGGGAAGATCGTGTCGCGTTCCCGTATCAGCCGCACCGGGCGGCGCTACTCGTGCCCGGCGCTCATCCTGGCCTCCTCGCTTCTCCTCGGCTGCGCGGGCGCGGCGGCGGCCGGTGAGCCTCTTTATGAGAATGCGAGCGCGCCCATCGATGCGCGCGTCAATGACCTCATCTCGCGGATGACGTTGCAAGAGAAGCTCGCGCAGATCTCCTGCATCTGGCAGCGCAAGGGCGAGGTCGAGGATGCGAACGGCAATTTCGACCCCGCCAAGGCGAGCCGCGTTTTCCCCTATGGCATCGGGCAGGTCGCAAGACCGAGCGATCGCGTTCCGCTCGAGAGCAACGATCCGCTGACGAACGCGTTTCGCGATGTCCCGCAGACGGTGGAGTTCGTCAACGCGGTGCAACATTACTCGGTGGATGACACTCGCCTCGGAATCCCGACGCTCTTTCACGGCGAGGGCCTGCACGGCTACATGGCGCGCGATGCCACCAGCTTTCCGCAGGCGATCGCGTTGGCGAGCAGCTGGGACCCGGCCCTCATCACTCGCATCTACACCGTGGTGGCGCGCGAGGCGCGCGCACGGGGCGTGCAGCTGCTGCTCACTCCGGTCATCAACCTCGGGCGCGACCCGCGGTGGGGACGAATCGAGGAGACCTTCGGCGAAGATCCCTACATCGCAAGCCGCATGGGTGTGGCCGAGGTGCGGGGCCTTCAGGGCGACAGCCTGCCGCTCGCCCCCAGTCGGGTATTCGCGACGCTCAAGCACATGGCGGGCTATGGAGTGCCGGAGGCCGGCACCAACGTAGGTCCCGCCGAAATCACCCGCCGGACGCTGCTACAGATGTATCTGCCGGCCTTTCATGCCGCCATCCGCGAGGCAAACGCCCAGGTGGTCATGGCCTCGTATAACGAGATCGGCGGCATTCCCTCCCATGCCAATCACTGGATGCTCACCGATCTGCTGCGCGATGAGTGGGGATTCAAGGGCGTGGTGCTGAGTGACTACGAGGGCATCGAGCAGCTCGTCTCGCTGCACCACGTCGCGGGCAATCTCACCGATGCGGCCGCCATTTCGTTGAACGCCGGCGTGGACGATGACATGCCGGACGGAGAGGCGTTCGCTCATCTGCCGCAGGCGATGGCCGAGGGAAAAGTCACCCAGGCCGAGATCGACACCGCGGCACGCCGGGTCCTCAGGCTCAAATTTCTCGCGGGCCTCTTCGAGCATCCCTACGCCGATGCACGCTACGCGGAAAAGATCACCGACGACGCCGAGGCGCGCGCGCTCGCGGTGAAGGCGGCGCAGGAGAGCATCGTTCTGCTCAAGAACGACGGCACGCTGCCGCTCACGACCCATCGCCTCGAGACTCTCGCGGTGATCGGCCCGAACGCGGGAGTCGCGCGGCTCGGCGGCTACTCCGAGGTGCCCGCCCATTCCGTCAGCATCCTTCAGGGCATCCGCAACCTCGTGGGCCGCGGGGTGCGCGTGGTCTACGCGCCGGGCGTCAAGCTCATCGAGCATGGCGATCAGTACACCGATCAGGTCGTGCTCCCCACACCGGCGCAGAACCGAAAGCTCATCCAACAGGCGGTCCACGTCGCCCGCTCAGCCGATGAGATCGTGCTCGCGATCGGCACCCGCGGCGCGCTCTGCCGCGAGGGCTGGGCGGACAATCACCTGGGCGATCGCGACAGCCTGAAGCTCATCGATCAGCAACAGCAGCTCGCCGATGCGATGTTCGCCCTCAACAAGCCGGTGGTGGTCGTGCTGATCAACGGCTGCCCGCTCGCGGTGGATGAGATCGCGAAGAAGGCGAATGCCCTCATCGAGGGTTGGTACCTGGGTCAGGAAGGCGGCACCGCCATGGCGGATGTGCTCTTCGGCAAGACCGACCCCGGCGGCAAGCTCACGGTCACCATCCCACGCTCGGTGGGTTTCGTGCCCTACAACTACGATGAGAAGCCGAGCGCTCATCGGGGCTATCAGTTCGCCGACAACTCACCCCTCTTCCCCTTCGGCTACGGGCTCTCCTACACCACCTTCGATGTCGGTGCACCGGTGCTCTCCGCCGCGAGCATTCCGTCGAACGGTTCGGTGACCGTCACGGTCAATGTTCGTAACACCGGCAAGGTGGCGGGGGATGAGGTCGTTGAGCTTTATCTACACGAGCTCGTCACCTCGGTAACGGAGCCGGTGAAGGTGCTGCGGGGATTCAAGCGTGTGTCGCTCGCGCCCGGCGCCTCGACCCGCGTGCAGTTCAAGCTCGGGTGGGACGACTTCGCCATCTGGGATGAGCACCTGCACGAGGTCGTCGAGCCCGGCACGTTCCAGATCATGGCGGGTCCGAATTCGGTCGACTTGAAGACCGCGACGCTCGAAGTCACCCGCTGAGCGGCTCGCGCGCCGCAGGTCGAGTGAGGGCAACGCCCTTGACGTAGGAGGCCGCCACCACCCAAGCGGCCGCGGTCTCCGCGCTCGAGATGAGGAGATTCACCCAGTTCTGATGATCGGCGGGCTTCACCGCGATGGCGCTCACCCAGACGATGAGCGTGATCAGACTTTCCATGCTCGCTTCCAGGGTCACGGCGAGCCGCGGCACGAGGCCGCAGGCGATGGCGAGTCCCGCCGCGATATGCCCGGCGCCGGCGAGGATCGTGAGCGGCACGTGAAAAGGCAGCCAGCCGGGTATGAAATTCGCGGCGCCCTTGAGATAGAAGAAGTGCGACAGGCCAATGGGCACGAGCGCGAGGCCGAAGAGGATGCGCGCGATCCGGACATTGGCATCAGTCAGTCCCGCGGCGGTGCCGTAGATGAGCCACCCGCCGACGACGAGCGTCAGATCCTCGCCCACGCCCAGCCAATTTCCCTCCACCCGAGGGTGGGCCACCACCTGCGGGATCCAAAGCGCAATGACCCACAGCGCCACGAAGGCGCTCAATGTCAGCGCCGAGACCTTGGTGGTCGAAGGCAAGAGAAGACCCAGGCCGGGAAGCAGCATCAGCGCCGCGGAAATCAAGGCGAGCGGCTCCCGCCACGGTATCCCCTGGGGTACCGGCTGCTGGAACAGGACGAAGTCATGCAGGGCGAGACTGATCGCCCCGATGAACACGAAACACAGGGCAAAAAGCAGATGCCCGACACCGACTCTGCGCAAGTCCATGATCGCCCCGCGTGATCTGATCGGGACGACAGGGTAGGCCGGCCATTATCGAAAGTATTGGACCATTATCCGCGCGCCACTGGTCTCCAGGGGCGCGAACGGCAATCGATCTCTGGAAGGAAAGCTATCCGCCAATCAGTACGGCGGCGTTAAGCGAACCAATTCTGAATCTTTAGTCCGCGAAATTCCCTAAAGTCGCCTGTGTTCCGAGTCACCAACACGAGGTCTCGCGAGCACGCCACGGCCGCGATTTGAGCGTCGCGGTAGGCCGGCGTTGCGCCCTTCTTTAGAAGCCGGGCCCGCTCGCTTGCCATCCAGTCCGCCGCAGACTCATCGAAAGGTACCACCTCCAATCCGCCGGACAACAGGCTTTGTCGGTACGCCTCCAATTGGCCTCGGCGCGCCGAAGGGGCCAGCATACGCACGCCGAACGTGAATTCCTCCCAGGCCGTGGCACTCGTACACCAGTCAAACCTACGGCTCGTGAGTCGCGACAACACCTTCCGGTTTGGCTCGGGCTTCAGGGGTTCGGAGAATGTATTCGTGTCGAGCAGAAAGACCACCTCGCGTCACTCCGCGGCAGGGAGGTCCGGCACGGGCCCGACGCTTCGATCCCGCCACCCGTTGATCTCTTCGTCGGTCAGGTCTACCCCTCCATACTGCTTGCGCCACGCCAGAATTGCATCCCCGAGTCTTCGACTTGCAAGCCCATGCACGCGCTGATATTGCTCCTCTGACACAAGCACGGCAGCCGGCTTGCCCCGCCGCGTGATCCGTATGGGTCGACCGCGCTCTGCCTCATGCACAAGCTCGGCAAGCCGGTTACGCGCTTGAGCTACGGAGTATTCCTGCTGCTTCATTGGCTCACCACCCCACGTATATGGCCATCTATATAGCCATTATGAGATCATTGGCCTGAGGTGGCAAGCTGGTCACGGATACCGTGTGACCCCCGCGCTCCACGGTGTGCGCATCGGCTATCCGGTCACGAGCGCGGGACCGTCGGTCCGCGCGGCATGCCCCGCAGGAGGGAGCCCAGCTGCGCGACGGCGCGGCGGATGGCGCGGACGTCCGTGGCGGTGGGATACAACACCATGGCGGGCGGCAGCGCCCGATCGATGGCGAAGCGGGTGAGCGGAGCGGCGTAGATCCCCTGGGCCAGGGCGAGACGACACGCCTCGACATCGTCGATCCCGCTGGCGAGCCAACCGACGATCTGCAGGCCGGAGCGGATCGGCGCGAGCTGCATGACATCCGGGATGTCGCGCTTCGCGGCTTTCATCAGTGCCTCGAGCCTCGTCAGGTAAAGCTCGCGCATGCGGCGCATGTGCCGCTCCATGTGCCCCGCGGAGATGAATTCCGCCAACACCGCCTGCTCCAGCACCGACGGGAAGCGCTGCAGCACCGAGCGTGCCGCCGTCACCGCATCCACCAGCCTCTCCGGAGCCACGAAAAACCCGAGCCGGAGCGAGGGGAAGAGCATCTTGCTGAAGCTGTTGGAGTAGACGACCGAGCCGGTGCGGTCGAGACTTTGCAGCGCCACGAGCGGGCGGCCGGCGAATCCCAACTGACTGTCGTAGTCGTCCTCGAAAATGAGCGCGCCGACCTCGCCCGCCCAGCGCAGCAGATCGAGTCGCCGCTGCAGCGACATCGCGTGGCCGAGGGGAAACTGGCAGCTCGGGGTCACGTAAGCGAGCTTCGCGAGCCGACAGCGTCGGTAACCGGTCGCGCAGTCGATCCCCTCCTCGTCCACCGGCACGCCGACCACCTGCACACCCGAGGCGCGCAGCAGCAAAGTGGCCGCCGGATATCCCGGGTCCTCCATCCAGGCCCGATCGCCCTCATCGAGAAGCAGTCGCGCGAGCAGATCGAGCGACTGCTGCGTGCCGGAGGTAATCATGATCTGCTCAGGGGTGCATCTCACCCCCCGGGTGAGTCCCAGGTAGGCGGCGATCGCCTCGCGCAGCGCCGGCAGGCCGCGCGTCGCGCCGTGCGCGAGCAGGCGCTCGGAAGCCGCCCGGCGCAGACAGCGCGCGCTGATGCGGCTCCAGGTCCGCAACGGGAAGGCTTCGAGCGCCGCCGTGTCCGGCAGCAGGCTGTGAACGTCACGATTCGCCCAGGGAAGCGCAAACGGATGGTCCGCCAGACGCTGCCCGCGCACCGAGAGCGTCGGTCGTGCTGCGGTCAGCCGCTGGCGCGCCCTGTTCGCCTTCGGCTCCGCCAACGAGCCCGGCGTCATCCGCCGCACGAAGGTGCCGCTGCCGACATTGCCCTGCACGTAGCCTTCGGCGGCCAGGTGATCGAACGCGGCCACCACGGTGCCGCGGGCCATGCGGTACTCGCGCGCAATGCTGCGACTCGAGGGCAGGCGCGTACCGGGCGCGAGCCGGCCTTCGATGACCGCGAGGCGAATCTCATCGTAAAGCCAGCGCAGCAGCGTCACCTCCGGAGCGCGCGGTCCCAGGGGCAGAGTCACCGAGGCGGCTTTCTTCGACACGGGCGGTGGGCGCGAAGCGAGCGGTGGCCGAGGATCAATGGCGCGGGCCAAGTGGCCCAAACGCTCGCGTGATGGTGACCCGACACAGCGGTCCATTGCAAGCTCGCCGCGGCCAGAATCGAATTGACACCCAGGATCTGATACCGCTACCATCCGCAGGCAGATTCTCTCGACCGGAGCGCCGCGCCTGTACCTCGGCATCGACATCGGCACCTCGAGTGTCAAGGCCGTGCTCCTGACGGAGCAGGGGGCCATCTCGCACTCGGCCTCCGCCCCGCTCGAAGTCAGCCGACCCGCGCCCGGCTTCTCGGAGCAGGAGCCCGCGGCCTGGTGGCAGGGGACGTTGCGCGCGGTGAATACCCTTCCCGACAGCGCTCGCGCCCGGGTGCGTGCGTTGGGGCTTTCGGGTCAGATGCACGGCGCGACGCTCCTCGATGCCCATGAGCGGCCGCTGCGCCCGGCGATACTCTGGAACGATGGCCGCTCGGCCGAGGAGTGTCTCGAGCTCGAGCGCCGCGAGCCGGCCTCGCGCGCCATCACCGGCAACATCATGATGCCCGGCTTCACCGCGCCGAAGCTCCTCTGGGTGGCGCGGCACGAGCCCGACATCTTCCGCCGCACCGCGAGCGTGCTGCTGCCCAAGGACTACGTGCGCCTGCGCCTGACGGGCGAGAAGGTGAGCGACATGTCCGATGCCGCGGGCACCGGTTGGTTGGATGTGGGCCGGCGGGAATGGTCCGATGCCATGCTCGCGGCCACCGATCTTAGCCGCGCGCACATGCCGCGGCTCGTCGAAGGATCGAGCGCCTCCGGCTCCCTCACGGCGGCCGCCGCCGATGCGCTCGGCGTTCCGCGGGTGATCGTCGCCGGCGGTGGCGGCGATAACGCCGCGAGCGCGGTGGGCCTCGGGGTGGTGCGAGCGGGCGAAGCGTTCCTGTCGCTCGGCACTTCCGGAGTGCTCTTCGTCGTGACCGACCGCTTCCGCCCGAATCCGGAGCGGGCCGCGCACGCGTTCTGTCACTGCCTGCCGCATCGCTGGCACCAGATGTCGGTAATGCTCAGCGCGGCCAGTACGCTCGATTGGGTGGCGCAGCTGCTCGGCACCCCCGATCTGCCGCAGCTCGCCGCCGCCGCGGAGGCCCACGGCTTGAGCCGTCACTCACCGATCTTTCTTCCCTACCTCACGGGCGAGCGCACGCCGCACAACGACCCGCACAGCCGCGGAGTCTTCTTCGGCCTGCGCCCCGACACGAGTCCCGCGGAGCTCGCCGGAGCGGTGCTCGAAGGCGTCGCACTCGCCTTCGCCGACGGGCTCGAGGTCCTCACGGAAAAGAGCGATCCGGTGAATGAGATCAGCGTCACCGGCGGCGGCGCACGCCTGCCCTACTGGGGGCGGCTCATCGCGGCGGCGCTCACCCGGCCGCTCACCTATCGCTCGGGCGGCGAGGTCGGCGCCGCACTCGGGGCCGCCCGGCTCGCGCGCCTCGCCATCGATGAGGGCAACGAGGAGGAAGTTTGCGTCGCCCCGCCCGTGGAGCGGGTCGTACAACCCGACAGCGCGCTCGCCGCGCTCCTCGCAAGCCGCCGCCGCACGTTCCAGCATCTTTACAGGGATCTCAAGAACACATTCGTGGAGTTCTCCTCATGACTTTGTTTTCCAGCATCGAGCCCGTCCGCTACGAAGGGCCGGAGACGGCGAATGAATTCGCCTACCGCGTCTACGACAAGGACCGCAAGGTCCTCGGCAAGCGCATGGAGGAGTGGCTGCGGTGCGCCGTCTGCTACTGGCATTCCTTCAACTGGCCGGGTCAGGACATCTTCGGCGGCGGCACCCTGCCGCGCCCCTGGCTGGCTCCCCGGATCACGCAGGAGATGGCCGACGAGAAGCTCGCGGCCGCTTTCGATTTCTTCGAGCGCCTGGGCGTGCCTTACTTCACCTTCCACGACGTCGACGCGATGGCGACGGCCGCGACCGTCAAGGAGCACGACCGCAATCTCAAGCTCATCGTCGAGAGGATCCAGCAGAGGATGACGGCCACGGGCGTGAAGCTCCTCTGGGGCACCGCGAATCTGTTCACGCACCCGCGCTACGCCGGTGGCGCGGCGACGAGCCCGGATCCGGAGGTCTACGCCTGGGCCGCCGCACAGGTGCGCGGCTGTCTCGAGGCGACGCATCGCCTGGGCGGGGAGAACTACGTCCTCTGGGGCGGGCGCGAGGGTTATGACTCCCTCCTCAACACGGATCTTAAGCGCGAGCTCGATCACTATGGCCGCTTTCTCTCGATGGTCGTCGAGCACAAGCACCGCATCGGCTTCAAGGGCACGATCCTCATCGAGCCCAAGCCCTTCGAGCCCACCAAGCATCAGTACGACCGCGACGTCGCCGCCGTGTTCGCTTTCCTGCAGAAGTACGATCTAGCCAGCGAAGTGCGTGTCAACATCGAGGTCAACCACGCCACCCTCGCGGGGCTTTCCTTCGAGCACGAGGTCGCCGCGGCGCGCGCCTACGGCATCTTCGGCTCGATCGACATCAACCGCGGCGATCCGCAGAATGGCTGGGACACCGACCAGTTCCCGAACAACGCCCAGGAGCTCGTGCCCGCCTTCATCCAGCTCATCGAGGACAAGGGCCTCGGCACCGGCGGCTTCAACTTCGATGCGAAGCTGCGGCGTCAGTCGGTCGACCCGGCCGACCTTTACCTCGCGCACATCGGCGGCATCGACACCTTGGCGCGCGCGCTGCTCGCGGCGGTCGATATCGTGAGCGAGCAGAAGCTCGCGCGCCTGAAGCAGGAGCGTTATCAGCGCTGGGACGGTGAGCTCGGCGCGCGCATCGAGAGTGGCGCCATCGACCTCGCCACCCTCGCGGACCTCGCCCTCGAGAGAGGCTTCGACCCGACCCCGAAGTCAGGCCGCCAGGAGCTCGCGGAGAGCATCATCGCCCGGCACTGCAAGTACTGACAGGAAGCCGCGCCGGCTCATCCGGCGAGCGGCGGCGGCAACCCGGCCTCGAGGGATGGCGGCAGCTGTGCGCTCGCCATCTCGAAGCTCAGCACCTTGCGCCGGTAATCGATGGTGACGCGCGCGCAGCGGCGCAGACAGTCCATGCCGATGAGCAGCGCCGGCTGGCGGGTCAAACCCCACACTCTGAACACCGGCAGATCGGCGACCACCGCGGTCGTGAAGGTCATCATGAGGCCGCCGACGCGCACCAGGTTAAGCAGCGTCGTCGAGCCGACGATGCTGCCACCGGTCACTCCCATCAGCGTCTGGGTTTCGGGCAGGGTCTGCCCGGCCTTGTGGAGCTGCAGGTCCCGATACAACGCATGATTGATGATGGATACCTGCGCCCCGGTATCGATGAAGGCATCCGCATGCACGCCGTCGATGAGGCAGTCCGTGGAGCGCAGGCGTCCGGAATCCCCGAGCGTGGGAACGCGCACGTCATCGGGACTGCGCGTGAAGTGGGTGAAGAACTCGGAGAAGAAGCCGCGCGGTCGCGCGATCGTGAGTGTTCCGGCGGCGAAGTCGAAGATGACCCGCCGGTCATCGAGGACGTCGAGTCCGAGGTAGCCGTCCGCATTCAGCATCGCGCGCGGCAGGGTGGGCACTTGCAGCCGCGAGCAGGTGAGCGATCCCATCTCGAGCTCGCGAATGTCGACCAGACCTTCTCGCTCGGTGCGCACGATCCCCTCGACCATCACGTCAGGTCCGCGTGGCAGCGCAAGGGCCTTGCCGAGATCCTCGGCGATGACCGTCCTCTCGGCCCCCGTGTCGACCAGAAAGTGATAGGGACCGGAGCCGTTGATCCTGACCGCGGTCGTGAGCCTGCCGCCCATGGCGGTGGTCGCGGCCACCGCGCCCGACCCGTCCACGGGAGCTGCCGCGGCGGCAGGGCCTGGCGCGCGGGCAAGGCTCGGAGGATTGTCGCTGCGCGCGCGGCCGAATGCGCGCGGCAGGCTGAGCGCGACGGCCACCGACAGAACACCCTCGGTGAGGACGCGACGCCGTGACCAGGAGACACGCATGATAGTGACCTGCGGCCAGCATGCGCCTTCGCCGGCCGCTTGTCATGGTCCACTCGGACCATTGATGATGGGGCCACTCGGCGCCATTTGGCGCTTGATACATACCAACTGGTTGGTATATACTAATCCGTTAATATGACACGCGCGCAGCATGAATCCAAGACAAGGCTTCTCGATGCGACACTGAAGGTCGTGCGCACCAAGGGGTACAGCGCAACCCGGATCGAGGACGTCTGCGCCGAAGCGAGGCTGACCAAGGGAAGTTTCTTTCATCACTTCAAAAGCAAGGACGATCTGGCGTTGGCCGCAGTGGCCCATTGGGAGGCGCTTTCGGAACAGACTTTCGCCGCAGCACCCTATCGCGGCGCCACCGATCCACTGAGTCGGCTCATCGCCTATATCCAGTTTCGCAAGGCGATTCTCACAGGCGACCTACCCGATTTCACTTGCTTTGCGGGCACGATCATTCAGGAAGCCTACCGGACCCATCCGGATGTGAGTGCCGCCTGCGCGCGCAGCATGGAAGGCCACGCCAAAATCCTGGAGGCCGACATCCGCGCCGCGATGCGCGATCACGGCATTCGCGCAACCTGGACCGCGGAAAGCCTCGCATCGCACATCCTGGCAGTGACGCAGGGCGGCTTCATCCTGGCGAAAGCACACGGAAGCGCCGCAGTCGCCGCCGAAAGTCTCGATCATCTGCGCCGGTACATTGAACTGTTGTTCGGCCGGAGGCCGAAACGTCGAACCGGCCGCAGCTCTTCCCGGACCCACCGACGGCCGGATCAAAGAGCCGGAGCGGGGCTCCCGACGTAGCCCCATCCCCCTTGCCCGTTTTCGAGCCCGCACCACGCACACGCGCCGAATGGGTCAATGTCTGGCGCTCCTGCTACTGACTAGCGAAGACGCGCTACCACTATTTGGGGCTCTTGCTACATACCGATTAGTTGGTATAATACCTACTACTCGGTATGGTCGCGTCGCCGCACGCGCTCAGGGTTGGGTGGGCCATTGTATGCTGCCCGAGATCACTCAGGACACGCTTGCAGATACAGCCTCGCTGTTCGCTGAAAGCTCGCGTGCAACGATGCTGCTGGCGCTTCTCGACGGTCGAACGTGCACTGCGGGCGAACTCGCTCGCTTCGCTAATATCAGTCCCCAGGCCGCGAGCTTTCATTTGAAAAGGCTGGCGTGCTCCAATCTTCTTAAATGTGAAACTCGGGGCAAGTACCGTTACTTCAGATTGGCCGGGCCCGAAATCGCCCAGTTCCTCGAGACCCTGCTGGCCTTCGATCAGATTGCACATCCGAGAAAGCTCGCAGCGAGCCGATCCGAAGCCTCGCGGGATGCGCGGACCTGCTATAACCATCTCGCCGGACGCGCCGGGGTGCATTTGTACCGGCGGCTGACTGACCGGGGATGGCTCGCATTCGAAGGTTCGCAATTGATTCTCACGAGCCAGGCGCGGGAGCTGGCGGAGGAGCTTGACTGTTCCAAAGACTCCTCCCTGATGATGGGCAAGCCCTGCCTGGATTGGTCGGAACGTGACTTGCACATCGCCGGCGAGCTCGGAGGCCTGTTGTTAAAGTCGATGCTTGACCGTCGATGGTTTCTCAGGAGCACGGATCGAGCGCTGATCGTGACCGAGAAGGGGCGCAGCAGACTTGCACAATATAACCTTTATCCATGGACCACCTGATTAAGTTACAACCTTCCGCGAGGCTGTCCACGATTGACTGTCGGATCGCGAGCGTTGTGGCTTGTCTTGCCACCTTGACCAATATTCATCCCATCGATTTTGTGAGCGACCGAAGACGTCGCTCAGCAGAGCCGGAAGGTAGAGATCGGCCTTCACGTTTGGCCAGTGCAGAACCAAACCCGCGGGGCTGACCTCGATCTCCTCGAGATCGGAAGCACTCTCGCCGGCGAGTCCTTGCGTAAATTTGAGCGGGATGCTGAATTCGAGCTCGTTGCTGAGCAGCACTACGATCCTTCTGCGCCTGCGATCATAGCGCGCAGCCGCAGCCCACGGCGCGAGAGGAGTCGCCGATCTGTCCCCTGCCACCTCGCGCCCGTCTTCCTTCGATAGCATCATGGGTGTCGCTCCATTCGTGCTCCCACAGAAATGACCGGGCCGCCTGACTAGCTGATTGCATCCGTCACATCAGCTGGCAGGTGTCCACCGACGCGCTGTCGTAGAGAGTCAGAAATAGAAAGGGGCGGGTCGGCCTTCGCGCGTCGTCCCGTTGGCAATGCTCAGAATTGAACATCGATCTCCCCGAACACGTACCGGCCGCCCCAATCGTAGGTGCCCGGGAGCGTGTTGCCATTGCCGAAAGGCGGCGGCGGCAGATCCGATGCGCCGATGACCGGCGGGGACTTGTCCATGAGGTTGTTGCAGCCCAAGCGTACCAGGACACCGTCGGTCGCCTGGTAGGCGGCCGAAAGGTCCAAGTAGTTATATGCCGGAATGCTCTCATCGGTATTGGATACGCCGCCGTCCGCCACCGTCAGTCCCGGAGTCCCGAGGTTCGGGTTCGAGCTCAACACGTCCAACTTCACCGAGCTTAAGTAGCGCCAGCCGGCTGTAACCGACAGCGGCCGCAGCGGCGTGTCCCAGGTGACCTGCATGTCATGCCGCCAGCCGAAGGCCGGTGCGCCGACTGGAGGGCCGCCGCAGGTGGCGCCGTAATAGCCGGCACAGTCGTAGGCGCTCGAGGGCACCGACGCGACCGACGTAAGGAGGTAACTGATGATGTGGGTGCCGGTGAAGTTCCAGTTGAGGCTGCCGAAGCGCGCAAGGTCCTCGGCGTAGGTCAACTGAACATCGAAGCCCTTCTGCTCGAGAGTGCCGATGTTCTGCAGGGTGTCGGTCGCATAACCCTGCTGTGAAAGCCACAGGGAGCCATGGGAATCGCGATGGATGGCGCTGCAGAACAGGTCCTCTGTCGCGCAGTCGATCAGAATCGTGTTCTCGCCCACCCCTTTGATGACACTGTCGATCTTGATGTCGTAGTAATCGACGCTCGCGTTGAAGTTCCGAAGGAAGCTCGGCGTGAACTGAATCCCGAACGACTTGGTCGTCGCGGTCTCGGGCTTGAGGTCCGGGTTGCCGCCGATGATTCCACTGTACTGCGCAGCGGGATTGGGCAGGATGTGCCCGTACTCCGCCGGGGTGACACCCTCGCGGGCGCACTGGGACGCCGAGTACGTCGGCGTCGTTCCCGAGCACGGATCTATCGTAGCGTCGAGGGCAATGGTGTCGGGTGTATAGAGCTCGGTGATGTTCGGTGCCCGCACCGCGCGGGTGAAGGTGCCGCGCAGCCGAATATCCCGTATCGGTTGCCAGGCGAGTCCCAGGGAGAAGGTGTTGGTCGCAAACCCGAGCGCGTAGGAGGAGTGTCGGAACGAATCGTCCGTGGTCAGCGACTGGGCGAACGGCAGTCCCTGGAGGAGCGGCAACCGTGCCTCGAGGTATTCGCTGAAGGACTCGATTGCGCCGAAGACGGAAGGGGCGGGCCCTCCGGAGCCCCCTTCATCGCCCACGGCGTCTATCGCATCGGTCTGATTGGCGAGCGTCCAGTCGATGTACTCCGTGCCCGCGGCAAGCTCCAATCCGGAGTGCGCGGTCGGCAATTGCACGTACTGACTCAGGTCGCCGGTGAAGTTGGTGTCGATGATCTGCTGGGTGATGGTGCCCTCGTCTGTGCCAATCACGCCAAGGTAGTTGTTCATGGCCGACGTGGTTCCGCCGGCCTGAAAGACGTTCCAGGGCACGCATCCCAGGGCCAGGCCCTCAGCGTCACCCGCGGCCGTGACGCGGCACTCGGGCGTCGCGCCGGGGGTGCCCGGTGCGACAATGGAACCGTTGAGAACATCGACCGCATCCAGGGCGTAGCCCATTTTGGTCTTCGAATAGTCGTTGGTGTCCGATTGCGAGGTCCCCTGGCTGTACTGATAGCTGAGATCGTACGTCCAGTTGTCGTTGATCGCGCCCTTGATCCCGAGCACCATCCTCCAGTCCTCGTGCCGTTGATCATTCAAGCGATCTCCACCTTCGATAGCGCGGCGCAGGATGAGCAAGTCTCTGGATGCAGGCGTCAGCACTCCGTTGACCAGCGTCGGCGTATAGGTGACCCCGTCCGGGAACGTCGTTGGGGCACTGAATGACTCATTGACGTATCCCGCCGTCGACCCGTCGCACCAGAGACTCAGCTCCGAGCTCGAGAGGTAAGGATTCGCGCAATCGACGTTTAGACCCGCGCCAAAATCACCCCCCGGGGCGATCTGCAGAAGCACGCTGTTGCTCATGAACATCGTGCTTGCGTACAGCTGGGCGTGCTCGTTGAAGCGGTAGTGCAGAAATGCGCCGGAGTTCCAGGTCTCCTCGGGGGCCTGCATGTAGTTGTACGGCCCATAATTGAATCTCGCCTCGGAGGAAATCGGCAGCAGCTGCCCGGAGGCACCGACAGTATTGAGCGTCGACGACCCGCCGGGGCCAAAGAACAGGAACGTA
>JBAUOO010000073.1:0-9848 GCA_049579785.1 Steroidobacteraceae bacterium | reverse complement strand
GCCGGGCCCGCTGCCGGCCCGGCGGCAAGCGCCTCCAGCGCGCCGCACCCGTCCGCGCCCGGCGTGGCTCTGTGCGCCAATTGCGGCACGCCGCTCACCGGCAAGTACTGCAGCGAGTGCGGCCAGCGTCATCACGACGTCTCCGTTCATCACTTCTGGCATTTCGTGGGCGAGGCGTTCGAGGATCTGACTCATGCCGACTCGCGGCTCTGGCAGACCCTGACCGCATTGCTCTTCCGGCCCGGGTTCCTGACGCGGGAGTTCCTCGAGGGCCGCCGCGCGCGCTACCTGCCGCCGGTGCGGCTGTATCTGGTGGTCAGCGTGATCTTCTTCATCATCGCGGGCCTGCACTCGCGGGTTTCGGGTCCCGAGGCCGTCGTCCTCACCGAGAGCGGGAAGTCGTTTTCGTACAAGGTCATTCCGGGCGACGAGGCCAGAGGACGCGGAGCGGTCGGCCAGACGGCGGCCCAGGCGACAGGCGGAGCTGGCACCGGGCTCGCGGCGATGGCTCCGACGCCGGCCGCCCGGCAGCGCCTCTGCGAGCAATCCGGTAAGTACATCGAGCAGCATGGGAGCTGGTTCGCATCCCTCGGACCGCGGGTGGCGCAGAACTGTGTCGCGGTCCTGGCCCAGAGCGGCGGTGTCGAGCGACTGAACGAGGCCATCGCGCACAACCTCGAGCGCGCGATGTTCCTGTTCCTGCCGCTGCTCGCGCTGGTGATGAAGCCGCTGTATCTGAAGCCGCCGAGGCACTACGTCGAGCATCTGCTGTTCTTCCTGCACAACCACGCGCTCGTGTTCGTGCTGCTCGGCGTGAAAAATGTGATCGAGATGGTCACTTCAGTGGCTGGGGTGCTCGATCTCATCAATTGGGCGATCGCGATCTACATTCTGGTCTATTTCTATCGGGCGATGCGCCGGGTGTACGGTCAGGGCCGGTGGCTCACGTTAGCCAAGCTGGCCGCGCTCGGTGTCGCGTACTTCTTCCTCGGCATGCTGATGTTCACGGCCACCCTCTCGTACAGCTTTCTCATGTTATGAGCGCCGGGCGCATCGTCGCCTCATTGCCATGATCCGCGCCATCCTGCACGTCGACATGGACGCCTTCTACGCCTCGGTGGAGCAGCGCGACCAGCCGGGGCTCATCGGCAAACCGGTCATCGTCGGGTGGCCCGGCGGTCGCGGAGTGGTCGCGGCGGCCAGCTACGAGGTCCGCAAGTTCGGTGTGCGCTCGGCGATGCCGATGGGGCAGGCGCTCAGGCTCTGCCCGCACGCCGTCTGCATTGCGCCGCGGATGCAGCGCTATCGCGAGATGTCCAGTCTGGTGTTCGGCGTCTTTCACGAGATCACGCCGCTCGTGCAGGGCCTCTCGCTCGATGAGGCGTACCTCGATGTGACCGACAGCCAGGCGCTGCTCGGGGAGCCTGCGGCCATTGCGCGCAGGATCAAGGACAACGTCCGGGCGCGCACCGGGCTGACCGCGTCGGTGGGCGCCGCCACCAACAAACTGGTGGCGAAGATCGCCTCGGATCTCGAGAAGCCCGACGGACTCACGGTCGTGCCGCAGAGCCGCATCCGCGAGGTACTCGATCCCCTGTCGGTGCGCCGGCTCCCGGGCCTCGGGCGCAAGCTCGGCGAGCGGGTCGAGGCCGCGGGCCTGCGCACCTTGGGTGAGCTGCGGGCCGCATCGGATGCCGCCCTCTGGCCGCTCTTCGGCCGGGATACCCCGAGGATGCGCGAGCGAGCGGCCGGCATCGATGATCGTCCCGTGCAACCGGACCTCGAGGAGAAGTCGCTGAGCGCCGAGGACACCTTTGCCCAGGACCTCGCCGATCCGCGCATGCTCGATGCAGAGCTCTGTCGGCTGGCGGAGCTTGCCGGCGAGCGGCTGCGGGCCCGGGAACTCATGGCAGGGCGGGTGGGCGTGAAAATCCGCCGTCACGATTTCGCGACATTCACGCGCCAACGGGCGATTGCACCGCCGACCCAGGATGGACGTACACTGCGCAACGTCGCCCGGGAGCTGCTTTCCCGCTGGCTCGCGGAGCACTCCGGTGCGAAACTTCGGCTCCTGGGGGTGGTCTTGACCGACTTGAGCCCGGCCTCGCAGCTCGGCCTTTTCGATGCCGGCCGGCAGGCGCGCGCTGAGAGTGCTCGCGATCCACGCCTCGACGGTGCGCTCGATGAGGTGCGCGCGCGATTCGGCAAAGCCGCGCTGCGGCGCGGCAACACGATCGAGTAGCTTCATCCGTCCATGTATCTCGCGTTCTTCGGCCTCAACGAAAAGCCGTTCTCCATCACCCCGGACCCGCGCTACCTCTACCTGAGCGAGCGGCACGCCGAGGCGATGGCGCACCTGCTCTACGGCATCAACGAGGCCGGCGGCTTCGTGCAGCTCACGGGCGAGGTCGGCACCGGCAAGACGACGATCGTGCGCTCGCTCCTGGCGCAGGCGCCAAAGAATGCCGAGATCGCTCTCATCCTCAACCCGAGGATGACCGCGCCGGAGTTCCTGCTGACCATCTGCGAGGAGCTCGGCATCGGTGTGCCTGATTCGGCGACCCAGAGCCTGAAGGACCTCGTCGACATACTCAACCCCTATCTGCTTCGAGCCCACGCGGCCGGCCGCCGCGTGGTGCTCGTGGTCGATGAGGCGCAGAACCTCGCGCCCGAAGTGCTCGAACAGGTGCGCCTGCTCACCAACCTTGAAACCAACACCCAGAAGCTGCTGCAGATCATCCTCATCGGGCAGCCGGAACTGCGCGAGCTGCTGGCGCGCAACGAGCTGCGCCAGCTCGCGCAGCGCATCACGGGGCGCTATCACCTGAACCCGTTGAGCGCCGAGGAGACCACGGCCTACGTGCGTCACCGGCTGCGGGTCGCGGGCGCGACGGCGGATATCCTCAACCGCTTCGCGCTCGAGGAGATCTACCGTCTCTCCGGCGGCGTGCCGCGGGTCATCAACGTGATCTGCGACCGCGCGCTCCTCGGCGGGTACTCGCTGGATCGGCACCGCATCACCGGGCCGCTGGTGCGCAGCGCAGCCTCGGAGGTGTTCGGCAAGCGCTTCTCGCCGCCGTGGCTCCCCTGGGCCGCCACCGCGGCGGTGGCGGTGGCCCTCGGTGTTGGAAGCTTCACGCTCTGGCGCATCCATCCGTGGACCTGGGTCCACGCGCCCGCCGCGACGCTCGCACGGACGACGCCCCCCGCTCCCTCCCGCGCCTCCGGCAAGCACGCCGCTCAGCCCGTTACGACCGCCGCCCAACCGGCCGCCCCGGGCACCGCGACCGACACACCGGCGCTGGAGTCTGTCTCCGCGCTGCTTGCCAGGTACTCCGGCGATACCACGACTGATGCCGCCTTCACGACGCTCTTCGGCCTGTGGGGGGTTCACTATGCCGTCGATGGCACGGACCCGTGCACGCAAGCAACCCAACATGGGCTGGCGTGCCTCACCGAGCGCGGCTCTCTCGGCCAGCTGCGCCTCTACAACCGCCCCGCGATCCTGATGTTGACCGATTCCGGCGGTGGCAGCCATGAGGTGGTCTTGACGCGGCTCGACGGCGAGCATGCCAGCCTCGATCTCGGCGACTCGGCTCACCAGGTCGGTGACGGCGAGCTGTCGAATTACTGGATGGGTGACTATGTCATGTTGTGGCGGCCCGAGGCCGCACCGGTGCAGACGCTCTCCGCCGGCATGCGCGGCGCCGGCGTCCTCTGGTTGCGCCGCGGCCTGGAGAAGCTCGCGGGAATTTCCGATCCGGGACCGACGAGCAATTTCTACGACGACGGCCTCACGAGGCTGGTACGCCAGTTCCAGCGCAGTCACCGCCTCAACGTGGATGGCATCGCGGGTGTCAAAACGCAGGTCGCGCTGGCCGGCGCGCTGGCCAGTCCCGGCTCCCCTCTGCTGAGCGCGGCGCACGAGTAACCATCATGTCGTTCATCCTGGATGCGCTGAAGAAATCCGAGAGCGACCGGCAGCGACAGAGCGGACCGTCGCTCTTCGAGGTCAAGGTGGCCCCGCCCCGGCGGACGCTGCCGATCTGGGCGGTGGCGATCGCCGTGCTCCTCGGGATCAATGTCATCGTGGTCTCCTGGATGTTGCTGCGGCATCCGAGTGCGCAGGAGCCGGCGACGGCCCATGTTCCCGCCGCCGGGCCTGCTCCGGCGAAAGCGGCTCAAGCAGATTCGGACCGGATCGTGCCACTGGCCGTCCCTGGCGGCAGGGCCCCCGGCCCGGACGTCGTGTCCGGGCGCTCGCCGCCGACAGCGACAAACTCCACCCAATCCGCCACGACAACTTCCCCTGCGAGCCCGAACGATCGGAGCACCGCGCCGCAACCGACCGTCATCACCCCGAATGACTACGCACCGGCAGTCGAGCCGGCGGCCCAGGGCTCCGGAGCGTCGGGCGGCACGACAGACGAGTTGCCCCTGTATCAGCAGGTCGTCGCGAGCGACGATCTGCCCTCGCTGCACCTCGATCTGCACGTGTTCGCGCAACGCCGCCAGGATCGCTTCGTGATGATCAACATGCATCGGCTGCAGGAAGGGGATACCCTGGCCAATGGGGTGCAGGTGGAGGCGATCAGGCCGGATGGCGTGGTGCTCTCGTACCGCGGCACCCGGTTTCTGCTGCCTAGGAACTAGTGTAGTGTCCCTGAAATGAGTTTACAGCTCACGTTTTTTGCCCCTCGGGAGGGTCGATCCGGGTTTGAGCTGCTCCATTTTGGCCCGCGCTCTGCCTATTTTCTCGATCATCTCCTCCACCGTGGCCGTCCAGATGAAAGGCTTGGGGTCGTCGTTCCAGACTGTCAGAAACTCATCGATCGCTCGCTTCAGGTCCGGCACGCTCACAAAGCTCCCGCGTCGGATTGCCTTGTCTGTCAATTCCCTGAACCAGCGCTCGACCAGGTTCAACCAGCTCGAGCTGGTCGGGACGAAGTGGCAAACAAAGCGCGGATGCTTCTTCAGCCATCGCTGCACGTGCGGCTCTTTATGCGTTCCATAGTTGTCCATGACCAAATGGAGTTTGAGTCTCGAGGGAAATTCCCGATCCAGGCGGCGCAGGAATCTCAACCACTCCTGGTGGCGATGTCGGGTGTGACATTCACCGACGACCTTTCCGTCCAGGATGTTGAGCGCTGCAAACAGCGTTGTGGTGCCGTTGCGTTTGTAGTCGTGTGTCATCGTGCCGCAGCGTCCCCTCTTCAGCGGCAGCCCCGGCTGAGTGCGATCAAGCGCTTGAATCTGGCTCTTTTCATCCAGGCACAGCACCAGCGCCTTGTCGGGTGGGTTCAAATAAAGTCCCACCACATCGGTCAACTTCTCCAGAAAACGCGCATCCCGCGACAGCTTGAAGGTACGACTCAGGTGCGGCTTCAGGTTGTGCAGTTGCCAGAGCCGATTGATCGTGTTCCTGCTGACTCCCTGCGCTTCGGCCATGAGCCGGCAGCTCCAATGAGTCATGCCTTCCGGCTTGCTCTGCAAGGTCGCCTGAATGATCTGGTCTCGTTTGCCTTGGTCGAACTTCGGCTTGCGTCCTCGACCGGGGGCAATCTTCCACAGCTCCCCAATGCCACCCTGGTGCACTCGCTTACGCCACAACTGCACCGTAGGCCGGCTCACGCCAAGTTCCTGCGCGATCGACACGTTGTCATCGCCAGCCAGCGCGGCCAGCACGATACGGCAGCGCAACGCCACCTGTTGCGGAGTGCCTTGGGCAGACTCCCACTGTTGCAGTTGCGCCCGCTCGCCCGCTGGCAACCGGATCGCCAAGCCCTCGTTCGGCATGAGCGAGATCATAGCAATGCCCGGACATACTGTAAATCTATTTGAGGGACACTACACTAGCCGCAAGCGCGAGCGCGCTCCCAGACCCGCCCTCGCTCGGATGAGCGCCTCGGGAGGCGTGCAGGCCCCCCCCCACGATAACTTGCTTTCGGTCACACTCCGGCCACGCCGGATGACCGATTTCACAAAATTACCCGCCGGGTAGCGACACCGGGCTTTGGCTGGTCCATCGTTTTCTGGTCAGAGAACCGGCGTTCTCCCTGAGGCCCGCTATCGCGGGGGGAGGCGCCCCGGAAAACGGTGGTCGGGTGGAATCCAGGCGGACAGGCTCTGCGGCGCGCGTGCTCGTCATCGATCGCGATGCAAAGTATCGCGAGTGGTTGCGGCTGCATCTTGGCATCCTGTGCCCGAAGGCTACGGTAGGCGCGCTCGACCTGGCCGAATTCGAGCCCTGGAGCGCGATGATGAGCGGACGCGAGTGCGACGTCCTCATCCTATCGGCGGACTTCGGCTCGAGCCCGGAGGATCCCGAGGCGCAGGGCCTGAAGCTGCTTCGTCAGCTCAGGGCAAGGAAACTCGCATCGGCCGTGATTGCCCTCGCCGAGGATGGGAACGAGCTCACGGCCGTGCGGGCGCTGCAGCTCGGCGCCGTGGACTACCTGCCGAAGCGGCTGCTCACGCCGGAGCGGCTGAAGACCTCGGTGCGCGTGGCGCTGCGGCGGATCGAGCAGCGCGTCGCTCGTCGCCTGACGGAACTGGCGAATGTGGCGGCAGCCGCTGCTCTCGATGCCGGCCCGCCGCAACGCGAAGGCGAAGGTCAGCCGAGCAATCCCGCCGCGGAAGATAATAACGGATCGGAGGCCGACAACACCCCGCCGCCCGCCATCCCCGGCTACACCATCGCGAAGAAGATCGGCGAGTCAGAGAAGGCGATCGTCTACCTCGCGACCAGCGCTGCGCTTGGAACCGAGGTCGCGTTGAAAGTGAGCAGGATCTCGCGCGAGGGTGCGGCCGAGCGCCAGGCGCTCGAGCGCGAGTACAAGGCCATTCTCGCCATCAGAGATCCCGCCGTCGTACGAATCCATGACTATCGCCTCGAGAATGGGCTCGAATATCTGGCGATGGAATACTTCCCGCGCGGCGACCTCAAGGCGCGCATGTACTTCGGCGTCACTGAGACGGAGTCGGTGAAATACCTCGAGCTGATCGCCTCGGCGCTGCGCGTCGTGCACGGCGCCGGCCTGGTGCATCGTGATCTCAAGCCTCCCAACGTCATGCTGCGCGAGAACGATGACATCGCGTTGATCGATTTCGGGCTGGCGCGCACGCTCAATGGCAGCTCCTACACGACGCGCACCGGCGTGCTGCGCGGCTCGCCCTACTACATGAGCCCGGAGCAGGCACTGGGAGAGGAGCTCGATGCGCGCTCCGACCTCTACGGCCTCGGTGTCATCTATTACGAGATGTTGACCGGAAAGAAGCCGTTCACGGGCGGCTCGGCAATGGAAGTGTTGCAACAGCACGTGAACTCCCCGCCCCCCCGTCTGCCGCTGTCCCTCTCCCGCCACGCACCGGTCCTCTCGCGCCTGCTCGCCAAGCGGCGTGAAGATCGGTTCAACACGGCCGACGAAGTGATCGAGGCCGCCGCAACCCTGCGCCACGGCGCATTTCCGCAGCCTCAGCCGACGGCAGCCTGAGATACGCGCCACCCTGTCACGGGTGGCCGGACGCCTTGACACGCCTGCTCTGGAAAGGTGCAATGCGGGCAAGCGGATTGCTGCAGTCTGGCAAGCTCCGCAGCAAGGGTCCGAACAAGAGTCGCAACTCCTGCCGTGAACGACTGTCCGCACCTCGTCGATACGACTCTCTTTTTCTCGCCGACGAGCGGCGGTGTCAAACGCTACCTGACCGCGAAGCACGCGTGGCTGGCGGCGCACAGCCGCTGGCAGCACACCCTGGTCGTTCCGGGCACCGAGAACCGCACGGAGCGCGGCGGAGTGTGCACGCTCGCGGGCTACCCCGTGCCCGGCAGTTTCAATTATCGCCTGCCGCTCAATCCGCGCCGCTGGCTGCGGTTGCTCGATGCGCTCGAGCCGGACCTGCTCGAGGCCGGCGACGCCTTCCATCCGGCATGGGCCGCATGGCGCATCGCCCAGCGCCGCGGCATTCCCCTCGCCGCGTTCTACCACTCGAACCTGCCGCAGATTATCGGCGGACGGGTGGGCGGCCGCCTGAGCGAGCGGGCGCTGGGGCGCTACGTGAGCTGGCTGTACGGGCGCTTCGACGTGGTGTTTGCGCCGAGCCGGCTGATGTGCGATCTGCTCAACGGGCTCGGCGTTCAACAGGCAGTGCATCAGCCACTCGGGGTCGACGCCGAGGTGTTCCGCCCGGAGCGCCGCGGCGAGTGGCTGCGGCAGCGTCTCGGGCTGGCGCCGGAGGCGCGGGTGCTGGTCTACGCGGGAAGGTTCGCGGGCGAGAAGAACATGCCGGTGCTGCTGGATGCGTTCGCGCGGCTGGGCTCGCCCTATCACCTGCTGCTCATCGGCGGTGACCGCACGGAGCGGCCCACCGCGAACGTGACGATGCTGCCGTACCGTCGCGACAGCATCGAGCTTGCCGGGTGGCTGGCGTCGGCGGATGCCCTGGTGCACGCAGGGACGAAGGAGACCTTCGGGCTCGTGGCGCTCGAAGCGATGGCCTGCGGCCGGCCGGTGGTGGCGGCTCGGGCGGGGGCGATTCCCGAGTTCGTGGACGAGCGCGTGGGAGTGTTGGCCGAGCCTGGAAGCGGGGCGGGGATGGCGGAAGCGGTTGCCGCGCTCTACGAGCGCGATATCGCGGAGCTGGGCGCGAACGCACGCGCGCGGGTGTTACGAAGATTCACCTGGCATCGTGCATTTCAGGGACAGATGGCGACTTATGCCGCGCTCCTGGGAAGAGAGCGCGTCGGCGTCCCGGGACGGGAGGCCATGGAGACGAGTTGACTCACCTCCCGCGAACTGACAAGAGCAGGCGCTTACCGGCGCGGGTGCCGGCGAGTGCCAACACGAATCTCCAGAAGAGGCGCTTCTTCAGCGGCACCCGACGCGGCGGGATCGCGCGGTAGAACGCGCTGCCGATGTCGCGATGGACATGGACCGACGCCGCCTCGATTTCCCAACTGCGAGCAGACGTGATGATGCGGTAATGATGCTCATCGAGGGCATGCACTTCGGCGGCGGCGAGGGATTCGGGAGCCGCGGCAGGAGTCGGAGTGATGAAGGTCACGATCAGGCGCTCGTCCTTCGAGTCGGCGGCGGGGCCGGTCAGGGTCAGCGCGTTGAGGGTGCGCCCGCAACGCACGGGTCCGCGGAAGGCGGCGAGCGGCCGGGAGAAGGGTTCGTGGGTCACGTCGGGGCTCGGGCTCAAAATTGGGACTCGAGCTCCCAGACGGTGAGGGGAGCGCCGCGACGCAGCCAGAAACCGGCGCCGACCTCGCGGAAATTGCGCTGCAGCCGACGCCGGTACCAGTGTGCGGGGCGCAGGTGCACGTTGGAGTCGGTCCTCTTGGGATCGCAATTCCATTCCCAGTCGCGGCGCGTCAGGGCGCTGAAATAGAGCACCCCCCGGCACAGCCGTCCGAAGTTGCTCAGCGCGCGCGCGGCGGCAGTGTCGTCGAGATACTGGAGCACGTCGTAGCAAATCACGAGCTCGAAAGCGGCGGCGCTGCGGTACTCCTCGATGCGGCCGTGCTCCCAGCCGTAGCGGCTGCAGAGATAGGCGCTCGTCTCCAGGCAGACATACTGGGCCTTCGGCAACAGACGCTTGAGCGCGGTGCGCAGCAAGCCGGTGCCGCAGCCCGCATCGAGGAGTCTGCGCACCGGCACGCCGACGTGCTCGGTGAACGCTGCGATCAGGCGCGCGCGTGCCTGCATCTCCCGCCGGGTCGTGACGGCGGTGCGCGGATCGTAGTAATAGCGCTGGTAGTATTCGCGGTCGAAGGAGCCCGCCGGCTCATCGCGTCCCATGGCGGCCCTCCTCGAGCCCGGCGAGCCGCGCGCGAGCGCTCGGTTCGG
>JBAUOO010000072.1:0-21482 GCA_049579785.1 Steroidobacteraceae bacterium | reverse complement strand
GCTCTCGCCCATGCGCGAAAGCGCGCCGCGGCGCGATTTCGAAACGGCCGCACTCCGCCCGGCGCTCGATACCACTTTGGAGCGGCGCGTCTGGGCATCCCGAAGCGCCGTGGCCATCAGGCACTGGTCCGCAGGGGGTTATGCGGATGCATCGTCCAATCGAGCCTCGCGGCGCTCACTACGCGCCCCGTGCGCCGGTCGATCTCGCCCGGCGCGAGATCCCGCAATGTGATGCACTCCGGCACCGGGCAAACATTGACGCATAGATTGCAGCCGACGCACTCCTCCTCCTTGACCTCGAAGTGACGGCGGCCGTTCTGCACGGACGTGATCGCCTGGTGGGCGGTGTCCTCGCAGGCGATGTGGCAGCGGCCGCATTCAATACATTTTTTCTGATCGATGACCGCCTTCGATACGCGGTTGAGATCCAGAAAGCTCCAGTCGGTCACGCTCGGCAGCGCGCGGCCGCGCAGCTCCTCCACGCTCGCGAATCTCTTTTCGTCGAGATAGGCGCTGAGGCCGCTCACCATCTCCTGCACGATCTTGAACCCGAAGACCATCGCCGCCGTGCACACCTGTACCGAACCTGCGCCAAGCGCGATGAATTCGAGCGCATCGCGCCAGCTGCCGATGCCACCGATGCCGGAAATAGGAAGCCGAGCGGTTTCCGGGTCGCGCGCGATCTCCGCCACCATGTGCAAGGCAATCGGCTTGACCGCAGGACCGCAATAGCCCCCATGCGAGCCTTGGCCGCCGACCGCCGGGGTCATCGTGAGGGTCTCCGGGTCGATCCCCATGATGGAGTTGATGGTGTTGATGAGGGACACGGCATCCGCGCCCCCGGCTTTCGCCGCCCGCGCCGCATGGCGGATATCGGTCACGTTCGGCGTCAGCTTCACGATGACCGGCAACCGCGTGTAGTGCTTGCACCAGGCGGTGACCAGTTGAATGTACTCGGGAACCTGACCCACCGCCGAGCCCATGCCGCGCTCACTCATGCCGTGCGGGCAGCCGAAATTGAGCTCGATGGCGTCGCAGCCGGTGTCCTCGACGCGCTTAAGGATCGCCTTCCACGACTCTTCCTGGCACGGCACCATGAGGGAGACGACCATCGCCCGGTCGGGCCAGCGGCGCTTGACTGCCGTGATCTCCTCGAGGTTGGTCTCGAGATCACGGTCAGTGATGAGCTCGATGTTGTTGAACCCGATCAGGCTTCGGTCCATGGCAAGCAGCGCGCCATAGCGCGGTCCGTTCACGTTGACCAGCGGCGGACCAGCCTCCCCCAAGGTCTTCCATACCACTCCGCCCCATCCGGCCTCCAAGGCGCGCTCGACGTTGTAGGCCTTGTCCGTTGGCGGAGCGGAAGCCAGCCAGAAGGGGTTGGGGCTGCGGATGCCGCAGAAATCGATGTTTAATCGGGCCATGGGATTTCCCCGGATCGCCTGTCGTGACTCGCGCCCGCATTTCGCAGCTGAAGGTCAATGTCGCGCGCGGCGCGCAGACCATGGGCCACCGCATCGACCGTCAGATCCTGTCCCTCGGCGATACAGTCGCCCCCCGCCCACACTCCGCTGACGCTGGTACGACCGCACTCATCGACGACGATGCGCCCGTCGCGCAGTGCGACCCCGCACTCCATCAACATTGGATTGCCCAGCCGCTGCCCGATCGCCTTGAGCACCATGTCAGCTTCGAGTATACATTCCTCGCCGGCAGGCACGAGTCTGCCTGCGACGAGCCGCTGGCGGGCAAAGCGCACCGCGCGCACGCACCCGCCATCGCCCATGACCTCCACGGGAGCCAGCCAGTAGAGGATCCTCACCCCGCGGATGCGAGCGAGATCCTGTTCGTGTTGGGAGGCGCGCATCTGCTGCGGGCCACGGCGGTAGACCATATCGACGCTTTCGGCCCCCAGAAGCTTCGACTGCACGGCGGCGTCCACCGCGGTCATGCCGCCGCCGATCACGAGCACGCGACGACCCACCGGCACGGTGCCCGGATCGACCGCCTGGCGCAGCGTGCTGATGAACTCCACCGCATCCTCGACGCCGGCGAGCGTCTCGCCGGGCAGCTCGAGCTTATGAGTATCGGCGAGACCGAGACCGAGGAACAGCGCATCGTACTCTCGTCGCAGACTCTCGAACTGTGCGATGCTCGCAAGCTTCCAGCCGCTCTTGACCGTGATACCCCCGAGACCCAAGAGCCATTCGACCTCGCGCTGGGCGTAGCCGCCGGCGGTCTTGTAGGCGGCAACCCCGTACTCGTTGAGACCGCCGGCCTTGGGTCTCGCATCATGGAGCGTGACCTCGTGTCCGGCGCGCGCCAACGCGTGCGCGCAGGCGAGTCCCGCCGGGCCCGCACCGATCACCACCACGCGCCGCCCGCTGGCCGGGGCACGCTCGAAGATCTGACTGTCCGCGCTCGCCATCAACTGATCCACCGCGTAGCGCTGCAGGCGGCCGATGGCCAGCGGCTGGCCCTGCTGCACGTTGCGCACGCAGACCTGCTCGCATAACACCTCGGTCGGACAATCGCGCGCACACAATCCGCCGAGCGGATTGGACCTAAGGATCGTCTCGGCCGCGCCGCGGACGTTGGCTTCGCCGATGCGTCTGATGAAGGACGGCACATCGATCCCGGTTGGGCATGCCTGTACGCACGGCGCATCGAAACAGTACAGGCACCGGCTCGCTTCCAGCACCGCCTGCCCCTCCGTGAGCGGTGGCACGTGATCGGCGAAATTCGCGGCGTAGGCTTCGGGCTTCAGGCGTCCCGAACGGATATCCGGCCTGCGCTCCTCGCTCATCCCCTGCCCCCGCGGCGTCCGCGTTGGAAATCAGCATGCACAAATTTGACCATTTGGTCAATACTGGACGCGAGGCCTGGTGATGCGCGCCGCGCCGCGCGCGCAGTCCGCGGGAACTGCTCGGCTGCTGTCATTGGGCTTGCCCGGCGTACTCCGGCGCAGGCATGCGCTTGAACCCGGCGATGCGCATGCCCGCGGCGTAGGCGGCAGCTGAAAGCCCGAGAGCGACGAACCACGCGTAGTCATACAAGTGGCCGAGGAATGGGCTCAAGCGCGGGAGAGCCTGCGGCAGCGCCACGTGCACGAATCCCGGCAGGCAAGGAAGGACGCCGATCAGAAAAGCGGCCACGGCGATCGGATTCCAGCCGCCCCGGTAGGAATAGGGACTGCTTCCGAGGCGATACAGTCCCTGCACGTCGATCACCCGGCGGCGCAAATGGTAATAGTCCACGATCAGGATCCCCGCCACCGATCCGAGGAGCGCCGAGTACCCGACCAGCCAGGTGGATATGTAGCCGTGCGTGCTTGCGAGTATCTTCCACGGCATCATCACGATCGCGATGAACGCCGTGATGTAGCCTCCCGCCTTGTAGCTGATGCGTTTCGGGGAGAGCGAGGAGAAATCGAATGCCGGTCCGACGAGATTGGCCGCCAGGTTGACGCTGATCGTATCGATGAGCAGCACCAGCAAGGCAACCAGCACGGCGGCACCGCTCATGCGGCCAGCCAGCGTCACCGGGTCCCAGATCGCCTTGCCGTAGATGACCACGGTGGCCGAGGTAACGAACACGGCAAGAGCCGCGAGCAGTCCCATCGGGGCCGGTAGCCCTATGGCCTGACCCACCACCTGATCGCGCTGCGACCTGGCAAAGCGGGTGAAGTCAGGAATATTCAGCGCCAGAGTCGACCAGAAACCCACCATCGCCGTCAGCGACGGCCAGAACACGGCGTAGAAGCGCCCGCTCTGCGACACCCCGCGCCCGAACTGGGAGGGCGCATGCACCATCGGACCAAACCCGCCGGCCTTGTCGTAGGCCCACACCAGCAGCATGATGCAAATCACGACCTTGATGGGCGCGGTATAGGTTTCGAGGCGGCGAATCGACTCGATGCCATGCACGATGAAATAAAACTGCATGAGCCAGAAGGCGAGGAAACACACGCTCTGCCATGCATTGAGGCCGAGCAGCGGCAACCTGGCCCCTCCTAGAGGATGACCGATGAGCACGCCGATCAGCGCATAGATCATCAACCCGCCGAACCAACTCTGGATGCCGTACCAACCGCACGCCACCAGCGCGCGCAGCATGGCCGGCAATCGCGCGCCGAGCGTGCCGAAGGAACAGCGCGCCAGCACCGCATAGGGAATGCCGTACTTCGCCCCTGCGTGACCGATGAGCAGCATCGGGATCAGAACGATGAGGTTGCCGAGCGTGACCGTCACGATGGCCTGGTACGCCGACATTCCCTCGCTCACCAGACCCGCCGCCAGGGTGTAGGCCGGCACGCACATCACCATCCCGAGCCATAGCGCAGCGTAGTGATACCAGCGCCAGGTGCGTTTTTCCGCCGGCGTAGGCGCCAGATCTTGATTCCACAGCTGCGCGTTCTCATTCACGGCGTTCATGCCATTTCGCCTGTCATCGCACCCGGCTGCGGGTCACGCCGCCACGAGGATTTCGTGAACGATCGGAGGCGGGGTAGCCGGCGCCTCCGAAAGCGAGACGACCGCCCGCAGCACCTCGGTCGCCCGGCGCACCTGCTCGGCAGATCGCGCGTGCACCATTGCGAGCGGCCTGCCCTTGCCCACGCGAGTACCGATACCGGCCACGTCACTCAAGCCGACCGCCAGATCCAAGCTCTGGCCCGCCACCTGACGACCGCCGCCCAATTCGACCAGCAGGCTACCCACGCTCCGAGCGTCGACTTTCGAGACGTAGCCCTCGACGAGCGGAAATATCGGCTCGACGAGCGCCGCCCTGGGCAGATACCGCGGCGCCTGGATCAACAAGTCCCGTGGCCCGCCGAGCTCCGCCACCATTCTTGCAAATCGCTCGGCGGCCTGCCCCGAGCGCACCGCACCTTCGGCCTGCCGGCGCGCCTGCGCGTGATCCTCGGCCAACTCGGCCATCACCAGCATCTCGGACACCAGAACGAATGCCACTTCTGCCAGGCGCGGCTCCTGCGCCTCGCCCCTGAGGAATGCGATCGCCTCGGCGATCTCGAGCGCATTCCCGACGTTCGAGCCGAGTGTTTGCGACATGTCGCTGATCACGGCGTGCACTTTCAGACCGGTGGTTGCGGCGACACCGATGATGCCGCGCGCGAGCGCCCGCGATTCCTCCAGCGTCTGCATGAAGGCGCCGGAGCCGGTCTTCACATCCATGACGAGTGCATCGAGCCCCGCCGCGATCTTCTTCGAGAGAATGGACGCTGTGATGAGCGGGATCGACTCCACCGTCGCCGTGATGTCCCTGATGCCGTACAGACGCCGATCCGCTGGCGCGAGGTCATCGGTCTGCCCGATGATCGCGCAGCCGACCGAGCTCACCACCTTGCGAAACTCCTCCACGGACGGCATCGATCGATAGCCGGGAATGGAATCGAGCTTGTCGAGAGTCCCACCGGTGTGCCCGAGCCCTCGCCCGGAGATCATCGGGACGAAGCAGCCACAGGCCGCGGCGATCGGAGCGAGCAGAAAACTCACCTTGTCGCCGACGCCGCCCGTGGAGTGCTTGTCGATCACCGGCCCACGGGCGCGCAGCTCGTCCCAGCGCAACCGGACGCCGGAATCGGCCATTGCGAGCGTCAGCGTTCCCGCCTC
Organism: Steroidobacteraceae bacterium; assembly: GCA_049579785.1. Taxonomy (GTDB): domain Bacteria; phylum Pseudomonadota; class Gammaproteobacteria; order Steroidobacterales; family Steroidobacteraceae; genus 13-2-20CM-66-19. Next base: position 15,852 of record JBAUOO010000072.1, on the reverse strand, counting down.
CTCGAAGCTCATGGACCGGAAGAACACCGCCATGGCGAGCGCGGCGACCTGCTCGGCGGGAATGGTCGAATCGACCAACCCTCTTACAAGGAACTCGATTTCTTGCTCAGTCAACGCCGCGCCATCGCGCTTCCTGCGAATCACGTCTTTGAAAATCATGCCGCCGACTCCCGCTATCGAGCACTCCCTGAGAGGATCACCGCCTCGCGGCCCCGTTCCCGACCCTTGCCACTCCTCCGCCGGACCCGCTCACCGCACACGGATCCGACGGACTCAATGCGACACCCGCTCTCGCTCGTCGGGCGCGCTGTCTGCGAACCACCCGGCCGAGGGCGAGCCCGGCCGGGCCTGCTCCGCCTGAGCTATACGCGGCCCTTGCATGCCGTCTGCGAAATCGACCGCACCTCCCGACTCAGAAGAAAGATGCGGTCACGGTCAGGCCGGCGAACCTCGGCAAATTGTAAATTTCCCACAAAAAGTTAGGAGTAGATGTTTGATCCACCCCCTCCGAGTAGAACGGCGAATGCGTGTTGAGCAGATTGTCGATGTGCAGATCGAGTTTCACCGACTCCAACGTCCTGGCGCCCACGTTCCAGGTGTAGGTCCCGTTGAGGTTGACTGTTCCATAGCCCGGCAGCTTGACGTTGCTGGTGGCGCCGGTCTCGAAATCCACGACGTACTGAGATCCCGTGTAATGATAGTCAAGGCTCCCATACCACGGCCCGTTGTCGTACGCGAGATCCAGGTTGCCGGTGATCTCGGGAATGTTAGGCCGCCACATGCCATCGGTGAACGCGGTGCCGTTGACGTCGGTAAAACTCGTCGTGTATTTGGCGCTCGTGTACCCGGCGTTGGCCTGGAGCTGAAGGTGGTAGGGCAACACGACCCCGCCCTTGAGGGTGAAGCCCCTGAACAATGCCTTTCCGGCGTTGATCGTCGAGGTTATGCCGGTGATATCGCTATAGGTCTCGCTGAAGATATTGGTGAAATTGCGATTGAAGAACGCCACCTCCCAGTTGTAGTCGGCATTCCTGAATCGAACACCGGCATCGATGTTGTTGACCTTCTCCGGCTTCACGCTGGGCGGTACCGGTTCCTGGCTCGCGCCGATATTGCCGTACAGCGCGCTGATGTTAGGCGCCTTCGTTGACTGGCCGAGATTCACGTACGCGTTCAGGTGCGGCGTAAATGCATAGTTCACGCCCAGCGAGTCCTCGACCCACTTGTAGGTCTCGTCCACTGAACCGGAGAAATCGTAGTAATACCCCTGATCGTCGTTCGAAAACATGGCCACCCGGCTATATTTGATGCCCGGGTAGATGTGGAGCTTGTGATCAAGCAGCGCGATGTTGTCCTCGATGTAAGCCTGCATCCACGTCTGGGCATCGTGCTCGAGCCACGCCATGTTCTCACCCGTCAAACCGATCGGCACCGGCCACGCTCCGTACCACGACTCTTCCGACAGCATCGTGGCATTGAAGCCCACCGCACCTACCTTCACCGTGTTGTCCGGCAGGAGCAGGGTCAGATCGCCTTTGCCTCCCTGCTCGGAGTAGTTTTGGATGTAGCGCTGATAGGCCGTCCCGGCCGCAGGTGATCCGAACATCGAGTCGGCCTGCGCGCAGTCGTAGAGCTCCGGGTACGAAGTCGACGGCGCGTTAGACGATGATTCGTAGGCATTGAGGGCCGAGCAGCTCTTCACCGTGTCGTCCAGGTCGTAGGAATATCCATCATAGTGATTGTCGTAGATCGGGTTCTGCCAGGCGGTGCGATCGTTGTTCGTACCGACGTAAAACGCCTTGATTTCACCGATCATGTATGGGTTCATGAGCGACTTCACCGACAGATCCACGAACGAGGACTGGGTCTCCTGGTTGGTGTAGGAAACATTCATCGGAAAGTTGTAATCGTAGCCGTTCTGAGCGATCACCGGCGCCGGCGCCTCGGTCGGCGGCTGGCCATTCGCGGCGTTCACAAGCGCAACCAGCTTGACCTCGCCCGAGGATGTCGGCTGTACGGCCGCCAGGTAGTATGAATTCAGCCGGGCGACGACATTTTGCCAGGGCCCGTGGACGAGGGTGCGCTGGAACTTCGCCAGCACGTTCAGGCCGCCCAAAGAGCCGATAGCCCCCGAGTTGAAGGCAAAGGTCCCTGCCGCGTCAGACCCGCCGCCCTGATACTCTCCCGCTGTCAGCGCAAGGTCTACGTGGAATTGCTGGCTGGGCAGGGCCGGCTCGAAGGACAGCGTGCCGCCGAGATCGTCGATCGAGGATTCCGACTGCGTGCTGGCGCCGCTGTAGACGTTCACCCCGCTCAGATCCATCGGAACTATCGCCTGGCCGAGCGGCTGGTCGCCTTCACCATACAGGCCACCGAGAAATGTATTGAGATCGGGCACACCATCGAAGCTGCTGCCGAGCTCATCCTGCGTAAATCCGTCCAGCGTGTAGGCCGTATCGCTGACAATGAAGCCGCCGACACCCAATGTCTGCGAGTTGAATCCCGGGACGTTGTTCAGCACCTCGGCGACGCTCACCGAAGGACTGATGTGGGCGAATTTGGTGGGGCTCACGGTCGCCACCGCTTCTTCCGCCGCCACGATCGTCACCTCTTGCAGCTTGGTGGAACTCGACTGATCGCTGCTGCTCTGCGTGGAGTTCTGATCGGCATTCTGCGCGGCCACGACCGCCGGCGCTACCGTCATCAACGCCATGCACGGGACGACAACTGCCATCGGAGTCAGGATCTGTCGTACGATCTTACGGATCTCTATGGACATTGCAGACTCTCCCAAAACGGTCATGACACGGCCGCGCCGCCCGAAACTTCGGATCCGATCGGCTGGCCGGATAGCCGATCGCCGGATTTTCAGCACTGTTGCGGGAACGCGAAAATACTAGCGGTGGAAGATTACGTTCATGTTACGTCGCGACGTTCCGCGCTGAAGATTCTGAAACGTTTAACCCCATTTTATTAAACGATAGACGTCACGATTGGGGTCTGTCAATCGCGCCCATCCCGCTGAAGCATCCAATGCGTTGCGGACAGGCAACAGTGTCTGACGCCGACTCAAAGGCACCTGTCAGCGCCGCTTTGCAGGCGGCGCATCAGATGCTGTCTCGCGAGTGATCGACTGCGACAATGTCGCGCTACCCGTCAGCGATGGCGCCCCCTTCGCTCGTGCCTCGGTTCACTGCGCGGCGCATTCATGTGAAATCGCCGTAGGGCAGCCAGATATTCTTGACCTGAGTCGCCTGCCGCAGGAACGTTCGACCTTCGCCGTGACGTTCCGACGTCCAATCTCTCCGGCGGCCGTGATTCACCCACGTCCGCTTCACCGTCGGGGCCGCCCAGGCCTCGACTCGCGCACTGCCTTGCTTCGTTCCGAAGTACCAGACACAGTCGACCTGATCGTGCTGCGCCAGTGTCTCGGTCAGCTCCTCGCGATCGCCGGTCACGATGTTTACGACGCCCGCCGGCACATCCGAGCTCTCGATCACCTGGCACAGATCCAGCGCCGGCAGCGGCATGCGCTCCGACGGCACGATGACGCAGCGATTGCCCATGGCGATCCCCGGCGCGAGCAGCGAAATGAAGCCGAGGAGCGGCACCTCATCCGGACAGACGACGCCGATCACTCCGATCGGCTCGGGCACGGCGAGCGAGATGCTGCGCACGGGCGGCGTGTGAATGAGACCGTCGTACTTATCGGCCCAGCCGCCGTAACTGAACAGGCGGGCGACTGCGGCATTCACTTCGGTGCGAGCTTCCGCAGCCCTGCGGCCGGTCAGCCGCCGCAGGTTGTCGGCAAGCTCCTCGCGCCGCAGCGCGAGATTTTCCCCGAAATAGAACAAGATCTGACTGCGCAGGTGTGTGGTCGCCTCGGCCCATCGTTCGGCGCGAAATGCCGCCTCGACCGCATCGCGGATATCCTTGCGGTTGCCGCGCGCGACCCAGCCGGCGAGATTCCCCCGGGCGTCATTCACCGGAAGCGACAGACCACCGTCGGGACGCGTCTGCTTGCCGCCGATATAGTTCTTGAAGGTCCGGTCGATGCCGCCCCGTGGCGGCGCAGTCGCGGTTCGAGCATCCGCTGTATCCGCGGAAAGCGTATCGGCCAGCATCCGGCCGGTGCGTGCGAGTCGCGCCGCGGCTGTCTCCGGCTGACGTGGCCGCTCGTTCGCGGTGGCGCTCGCTTCGGGAACCGCGATCCACGCGTCGCGCTCTCGCAAGTAATCGAGCATGCCTTCGAGGCCGCCCTCGCGCCCGAAGCCGCTTTCCCGGATACCGCCGAAGCCACACGCCGCATCCAACTGGTTGGTCGTGTTGATCCATATCACACCCGCCCTGAGCTTCACGGCCAACTCGAGCGCACGATTGATGTTCTCGGTATACAACGTGGCGGCGAGCCCATAGCGGGTGTTGTTCGCGAGCTCGACCGCTTCCTGCAGCGTGCGAAAGCTCGTCACCGCGAGCACGGGACCGAAGACTTCCTCGCTCCATACGATGTTCGCCGGCGAGACGTCCGTGAGCAGCGTCGGCGGATAAAACGCGCCCTGCCGCGGCAGCGGGATCTCCGGCTGCCACACGGTCGCGCCTTGCGCCTGCGCCTGCTCGACCAAGCCTTGTACCCTCTCCCGGTGGGCGGGCGTGATGAGCGCGCCCATGTCGATCGCCTTGTCCAGAGGATCACCGATGCGCATGTGCGTGAGGCGCGTCTTGATCTTGCTCACCAGCGCGAGAACAACGCTTTCCTCGACGATTAGCCGCGAGCCCGCACAGCACACCTGGCCCTGGTTGAACCAGATCGCATCGATCAAGCCCTCGACAGCGGCATCGAGATCCGCGTCCTCGAGGACGACGAAGGGTGATTTGCCGCCCAATTCGAGGGTCAGCGACTTGCCCGTACCGGCCGTGCTGCGGCGGATGAGCCGGCCCACCTCGGTCGAGCCCGTAAAGGCGATTTTCGCGATGCCCGGGTGCTGCACGATCAGCTCGCCCACCCGACCATCGCCGGTCAGGATATTGACGACGCCTGGCGGCACTCCTGCATCGGCGCACAGGCTCGCGAAAAAGAGCGCAGTAAGGCTCGTGTCCTCCGCGGGCTTGAGCACCACGCAGTTCCCTGCGGCCAATGCCGGGGCGATTTTCCACGCCAGCATCAACAGCGGGAAATTCCACGGGATGATCTGCCCGACCACCCCGAGCGGCTCGTGATCGGCGAGCTCGCGCCCGACGAGCTGCGCCCATCCGGCGTGATAGGTGAAATGGCGGGCGGCAAGGGGAACATCAAGATCACGCGTCTCGCGGATCGGCTTACCGTTGTCGAGTGACTCGAGGACCGCGAAGAACCGGCTGTGCTTCTGGATGAGACGCCCAAGCGCGTAGAGCACCAGGGCGCGCTCGTAACCCGACTTCGACCAGGATGAGAACGCCGCCTGGGCGCAGGCGACCGCATCGTCGAGATCCTGAGCGCAACATTGCGTCAGGCTCGAGAGAACCTGGCTGTTCGCCGGATTCAGGCAGGGAATGCGCGGCTCGTGTCCGTGGGAGGCCCGCCACTGGCCGCCGATGAACAACCGAAATCCCTCCGCATGCGCCGCGAGCCACTCGCGCACGGCGCTCGCATCTTCCGGAGCGGGACCGTAACTCAGCGTGTCGAAGATCTCGGGGACAGTGCTCATCTACGCCTGACTCGCGGTTTGACTTCTAGCCCAATGGATGGCGGTGGCCCGCCGAATACCGGCCCGTGACCTGATGCTCGAGCTGGCGCTCGATATCGCCGAGCAGCCGCGAGGCGCCGAAGCGAAATCTCCCGGGCGCCAGCCACTCATCTCCCAGCTCCTCTTTCACCAGCATCAAATAGGTCAGCGCCGCTTTCGCGCTCGAGATGCCGCCAGCCGGCTTGAACCCACACTTCCATCCAGTGCGCTCGGCAAATTCCCGGATCATGCGCATCATGACCAGACTCACGGGCAGGGTCGCGTTCACGGATTCCATGCCCGTCGAGGTTTTGACGAAATCGGATCCCGCCATCATGGCGATGAGCGCCGCCTTCGCCACCTTGCCGATCGAGCCCAACTGGCCGGTACCGAGAATCGTCTTCATATGGACGGGTCCGCAGGCTTCCCGGAAGGCGCGGATCTCACGGTAGAGCGCCCGCCAATCCGAGGTCAGCACGTGGCGACGACTGATCACCACATCGATCTCCGTCGCACCGGCCTGCACGGAGCGGCGAATCTCTTCCAGGCGCAGCTCGAAAGGAGACAGACCCGCAGGAAACCCTGCCGAAACGGCGGCGACGGCAATGCCGGTGCCGGCCAGCGCAGCCCGCGCAACCGGCACCATCTCGTGATAGACACACACGGCTGCCGTAGTGAGAGGGCGTTCTCCCCAGCCGAGTGCCTGCAACAGGTCGGAGCGCACAGGCGCGCGCGCCTTCGCGCACAGGCGCGACACACCACCCGCGGTATCGTCGGCCGAGAGCGTCGTCAGGTCCATGAGCGTCACGGCCTTCAGGAGCCAGGCGGCCTGCCATAGCTTTTTCACGGCGCGACGTTTGGGAAGCGTGTCGACCCGGCGCTCGACTGCCGACAAATTCACCCGGACGCGATCTATCCAACCTGCGTCAAACTCGACTCCGGGATTGTGCCCAACGGGTGTCGCGTTTTTTTCTAAGACCTGTGCCCGTTCAGTCACGAGACGGGGAAACGCGATCGTCGGGTCTGAACCAGCAGTCGAGCTCATGTCGCACCGCTGCGGAGGATTTCTCCGCGAGGCTGATGTGGACCGATTGGTCAGGTACGGTACCGAAGCCAGATACTCAAGTCAATTGAGCGGGAGGTCGAGTGGCATCGACGCGCCGCCGTCTGCAGCGACGACGTGACCGCTTCCACTCGCCTGCCGCGTATTTGACTGCTTGGTCAGCTCGAGACTAGACTCCACCGGCGCGAGCGCCGTGCCGAGCCGCGAAGAATCGCGGCTTCTGCGCGCAGCAACGGACGGCGGCAAGCACCTTGCAGCATTGCCGGACCGACGCTCCGCGCCGGCGGAAGGATTGGGACACAGATGCGACGGGCGATCGTCATTGTGCTCGACTCCCTCGGGGTCGGAGCGGCCGCCGACGCGCAAGCCTACGGCGACCGCGGCGCGGACACATTTGGACACATCGTCGAAGCCTGCGACGCGGGGCGTGCCGACAGCGATCACCGCTCGGGCCCCCTCGACATTCCCCAACTGGCCGCGCTCGGTCTGGTCGACGCGGCCGAGGCGGCTCGGGGAGGAACGTTGCCCGTTGCAAAGCCAGCGTCTCGAACGGGCCTTTTCGGCCATGCCGCCGAACGGAGCCGCGGCAAGGACACCCCGAGCGGTCATTGGGAGATGATGGGACTGCCGGTTCTGTTCGACTGGGGCTATTTTCCGCACACCCAACCTTGTTTTCCCATGGAGTTGACCGATGCCCTGATCAAGCGGGGCGGAATCGGCGGCATCCTGGGTAATCGGCATGCCTCGGGCACCCAAATCATCGCGGAGCTCGGCGCCGAGCACCTGCGCACGCTGTATCCGATCGTCTACACGTCCGCTGATTCGGTTTTGCAGATTGCCGCGCACGAGGAGCGGTTCGGTCTCGAAAGACTCTATGCGCTCTGTCAGCTCGCGCGTGAGCTGGTCGATGCCTACCACATCGGCCGGGTCATCGCGCGGCCGTTCGTGGGCGAACCGGGTCGCGGGTTCACGCGCACCGGCAACCGGCGCGATCTCGCAACGCCGCCTCATGCCGCGACGCTGCTCGATGTCGTGAAGGCCGCCAATGGTGAAGTCATTTGCATCGGCAAAGTGGCCGACATATTCGCCCATCGTGGCGTAACCCGCACGATCAAGGCCCATGGTAATCAGGCGGTAATGCAGCGCTTGTTCGAAGCGATGCGCGAGGCTCCCGACGGCAGCCTGTTGTTCGCAAACTGCGTCGATTTCGATACGAATTTCGGTCACCGGCGTGATATCAGTGGGTATGCCCGTGCGCTCGAGGAATTCGACGGTCATGTTCCGCGGCTGCGCGATTCCATGCGTCTGGGAGACCTCGCGATCATCACGGCCGACCATGGCTGCGATCCCACTTTTCCGGGCAGCGATCACACGCGCGAGTACGTTCCGGTGCTCGCCTTCGGCGCGTCAGTCACACCCGGGCCGCTCGGCCGACGATCGAGCTTTGCCGATATCGGACAGAGCCTGGCGGGCCATCTGGGACTTCGGCCTCTCGATCATGGAGCCTCATTTCTCTGAGGCGACCTCGAAGCTCATGAGAGCGTCCTTCAACGGTCCGAGCCACGGTTCGAAGTGGCGCCACTGATCGAGTACCGCACGATTGATCGGCTGACGAACCTGCTCGGCGCTCGGGCTATGGATGGCGCGCTCGGTTTTGTGAAACTCGAAACAAGTAGGCTCCTGCTTCAGTTCGCAGAACTCGAGGATGCGATGCACGTTCGCTGAGAAATGCGTGACCAGCTCCTCGTGCTGCACCCGCAGTATCTTGCCCGGCAGCACGGCATCCCAATGCCCCATGAGCCGCAGATACATGCGGTAGTACCGTGCAAGGTCCTCGAAGCTGTAGACAAACTGCGGCCCGGATCGATCGGGGAAGAGCTGCTTGAAATTACTGAAACAGCAGGCCATCGCGTCCCTCCGCGCGTCGATGATCCGGGAGTTGGGGAGAATCAGGTGAATGAACCCCAGGTCCCGAAAGTTGCTCGGATACTTGTCGGTGAAGAACGGTTTTCCATGTCGGTACACCCGTGTATCCCGGATGTACCGTTCCCCGAGCTGCGCGCAGTCTTCCCTGGTGAGCTCGGCGAGCACGCCTGGATAGCGCGGGTCGTCGGCGGGCCTGGTGCCGTCCTGGAGATCCCTCACGAGATGGGGAATATTCGCCAACTCCATCGTTCCTTCCACCTGGGAATGCGAGGCAAGAATCTGCTCGATCAGCGTCGATCCGGCGCGGGGCAGGCCTATGATGAAAATCGGCGCGGCGTCCGGATAGCCCCAACCCTCGCGGGCCAGAAAGAATTCCCGCGTGCAGGTGGTGACCTGCAGCGCCGCGTTGGTTTCGAAGAACTCGGGACCGTAGCCGCATTCCCGCTTCTTCAATTCATTCGCTCGCTCGTAGTATCGGAACGACCTCTCGTAGTCACTGCGATCCTCGAGCGCCTTGCCGAGAGCGAAAGACAAGTGGTAGCGATCGAGCGGAGACGTTTCGGCATTGGCCTCGTACCGGATCATCCGCTCGAGCTCGGCATCCTCGAAACGGTAGGTTTTGAGATTGGCCAAGCCCCAATAGGCGCCCCCATGTCCAGGGTGGACGGCTGCAGCGGCGCGATAGCAGTCGATCGCCTGCGCGGTTCGGCCCAAGGTCTTGAGCACGTGACCAATGGCCAGATGCAGCTCCGCGTCCTCAGGCGTTTCGCTCAGCAACTGCTGATACGCGGGCAGAGCCCGCTCGTAGTCTCCGAGGCGCGCGCACGCCATCGCGTGCGCAAGGCGACAGGCGCGGTTTGCGGGATCACTCGCGAGCAGCTTCTCCAGTTCCGCGCGCGCGCGAAGATGCTGGTTCCGCGCCAGTAATGCGACGGCGTACTCGTAACGCGCGGCACGGTAATCCGGCGCGACCCGGAGCATGTCTTCGAGCAGGATCTCGGCGTCATGCGGCATGCCGCGCGCCATGGCAATCTGCGCCAGCAAACGCAGACCCTCGATATGGTCGCCGTGGCTCTCGAGGTATTCCCGCGCTCGTTGCTCCGCGGCATCAATCTCCCCATCCACGAACATGGCGTGCGCCAGGATGATCTCTCTCGGAAGCTTCTGGAGTTTCGAGGAGAAACGTGCGGTCCCTTCAGCCTCCTTCGCGCGTCCACGCAGACGATAAAGGCGTTCCAAGCACCTCAGGCTCTCGGGCAGCCAGGGGTTGAGCGTCACGGCTTTCGCGAAATCAGCTATCGCCGGGTCCACTTCCTCGCGCGCGAGATGGCAATGTCCGCGCTCCTCGAACAATCTGCCATAGGCCGGGTGATGATGCTCCAGCTCGTTCAGCACCTCCAGTGCTTCCGGAATGCGCTCGAGACCGCGCAAACTGGCGGCAAGAACATAGAGAACGTCTCGATTACCCGCATGGTGCGCGCGAAGCGCGCGCGCCGCTTCATGCACAGCCGTGAATTCCTGCCGCTTCAGCTGCGCGCTAAGACGTACCACCTCGATGGCGAGATCGGAACCTTCCACCGGCTCATCATACCGGACCTCGGATTTGACCCGCGAGCGCAGGGCGAATAGTTAAACGTTTTCCTGTGTAGCAGTATACTCCGTACCTGCCTGTCACCAAGCGAGGGCGAAGTGCCGGCCGCGATGGCAACTATAAAAGACCTGGCCGCCAAAGTCGGGGTGTCAGTCGCCACCGTTTCGAATGTTTTGAACGATAAGCCGAACGTCGGGGCGGCGGTACGGGAGAAAGTCTTACGCGCCGCCAAGGAACTCGGCTATCGCCCGCATCGGGCCGCACAGGCGATGCGCAAGGGCCGCACGCGTGCCATCGGTCTGGTTCTGCCCGATCTCACGAACCCCTTCTTCCCGCAGCTCGCCCAGGTGGTTGAAAATACCGCGCGTAACCTCGGCCTGCTGGTCTGTCTGATCGACAGTCAGGGTGGCGCCGAGGGCGAGAGCGACGGAATGCTGCTGCTTTCGCAGCACGGGGTGGACGGCATCATCTGGTGTCCGGTGGGACCGCAGGCTCCCGTAGCGCTGCGCACCCTCGATCGTCCCGTCGTACTGATCGACCGTCCGAGGCCGGGATTCGCCGCCGTGCACTCGAACTATCTGATGGGTGGTGAGCTCCTTGCCAAGTACGCCCTGCAGCAGGGCCACACCCGGGTTGGGTTGCTGTCCGGGCCCAGCAACCTCGAAAGCGCGCAGCAACGGCGCAACGGCTTTATCCGCGCGTTCCCCAAGCGCATCAGGATCGCCTGGGAGGTGCGCGTCGGGTTTGATGGAATCCTCACCCGTGAGGCAAGGGACGCGCTGCTGCGCCGGCAGCGAGCGACCCTGATCGTCGCGGGAAATGACCTGATCGCAATCAACACCATCCGTTTCCTCGCCGAGCACAATGTCAACGTTCCGAACGATGTCTCGGTTACCGGGTTCGACGACATCAGCTGGGCCAGGATCGTGAGCCCGCGTCTGACGACGATAGCGCAACCGCTCATGGCCATCGGCGCTCGGGCTGTGGAGCTGCTGCAGGAATGCATGTCGGGTGCCAAAGTCCCGAGCAGGGCCACGGTCTTCGACGTCACCCTCATCGAGCGCGAGTCCGTGAAAAACATCTGAGAATCGCACAGGAGAGCTCCCGTGGCTGACAAACCTCGCATCGCCGTCGTCGGCAGCGCCAACACCGATCTGCAATTCATGACTGATGTCGTACCGAGAGGCGGGGAGACGGTGTTCGGCCGCGGCTTCGACATGGGGTTTGGCGGCAAGGGCGCTAATCAGGCGGTTGCCGCAGCCCTGTGCGGTGCGGACGTGGAGATGGTGGCCGCGGTAGGCGGCGACGTGCTCGGCGTCGAAACCGTCAAGAACTTCAATTCATTGGGCGTGCGCACCTCCGCGGTTCGGGTGGTACCCGATGCCGCAACGGGAGCGGCGCTGATCCTGGTCGCCTCCGACGGCGAGAACCGTATCATCGTCGCAAAGGGAGCCAATGATTTTTTGACACCTGCCGATGTCGATGCCGCCGCACCGCAGCTGGCCGCCGCGAACATGGTGCTACTGCAGTTCGAGATTCCGCTCGAAACCGTATACCACACCATCCGCTTTGCGAGGGCGCGCGGTGTCACCTGCATCGTCAATCCGGCACCCGCGCTGCCGGCGAACCTAGCCGAGCTGGCCCTCGCAGACTATCTGATCGTGAACGAGACGGAGGCCGAAATAATGAGCGGGCGCGCGGTCCAAACTCAGGGCGACCTCGATGCCTGTGTGGACGCGCTCCTCGATCGCGGAATGCGCCGAGTCATACTCACTCTCGGAGCCCGCGGCGCGGTGCTGGCCTCGCGGTTAGGAAGGGTGCAGGTGCCAGGCTTCTCGGTTTCCACCACGGACACGACCGGGGCGGGCGATGCGTTCATCGGCAGCCTGGCGGTGTTTCTCAGCGAGGGGAGGTCCGAGGAAGAAGCCTTGACTCGCGCCAATCTATATGCGGCTCTGTCCACAACTCGCACCGGAACCCAGAAATCCTTCCCCAAGCGCGCGGAATTCGAAGCCGAGCTCGCCCGGCGACGCCCGGCCTCGACTGCTCGGTCGACATCGCACTGAGGGGCGCCCGCCCTCCAACATAATCGGGGTATCTCGCAATGTTCGTCGTCCACAGTTACTCACTCGCTGTCGTCTTTTGCATCGTCACGATGCTCTGTTGGGGATCGTGGGCCAATTCGCGCAAGCTCGCACCCGCACAGTGGCGCTTCGAGCTGTTCTACTGGGATTACGCACTCGGCGTCCTGCTCATCGCTTTCATCCTCGGTGCGACTCTCGGTACCTTGAGCAATGGCGGACCGGGATTCTTCGCCGATCTCGCGCAGGCGAATAGGTCCAGTATCGGCCATGCGCTCATCGGCGGCGCGATATTCAACCTCGCCAACATCCTGTTGGTGGCCGCCATCGAGGTCGCCGGCATGGCCGTGGCATTCCCCGTGGGCATCGGGCTCGCACTGGTGCTGGGGGTCATCCTCAACTATGTCGCAGTCCCGGTGGGCAACCCCGCCCTGCTCGGCGCAGGTGTGGCCCTCGTGACTCTAGCCATCGTTCTCGACGCTCTCGCCTATCGCCGGCAAGCGAGCAACGCGGTGCGCATGAGCGCGAAGGGTCTGCTGCTGTCACTCGCCTGCGGAATCTTCATGGGCGTGTTCTACCGGTTCGTCGCCGCAGCGATGTACGCCGACCCGCAACACCCCTTGCCGGGTCTCATGGGCAGCTATGCGGCGGTGTTCGTCTTTGCGGTCGGCGTATTTGTGAGCAATTTCCTCTGGAACACCCTTGCCATGAGACTCCCGGTTATGGGCCCTCCGGTGCCCTTTAGCCACTACTGGCGCGGCCGCTTCAATACCCATCTCGCCGGGGTGTTCGGCGGTGTGATCTGGGGTGTCGGCATGTCGCTCAACATCATCGCCTCGGGTCGCGCGGGGTTCGCCATATCGTATGGGTTGGGTCAGGGCGCCACGATGATTGCAGCGCTCTGGGGCGTATTCGTCTGGAGAGAGTTTCGAGGTGCGCGTAAGGGCGTACCCGGTCTGCTCGGGGCGATGTTTCTCTGCTTCATCGCCGGACTGGCGCTCATCATCCTGGCCCGGTCGGCATGAGTTAGGCAATGAACCCCTCTCGTCTCAGCCGCAGAGCTTTCCTCAAATCCCTGACTTACGCCGGAGGTGCCGCGGGATTGGGCGCGGCGCGTTGGGCTGGCGCCGCTTCCAGCCGCGGGGACATCGTCGGACTGCGGGAGCGGATTGAGCATATCGTCGTGATTTTTCCGGAGAATCGCAGCTTCGATCACTACGACGAAGGTGGCGGCTTTTGGGACCATGTGCCGCCGCCGAAGCCGGATGCCTACGGCTGCGGCACACGCATTCCCGCGCTGCTGGTCAGTCCCTGGGCGCAACGCGGCTACGTTGATCACCGCGTTGCCGACAGCACGTCCGTGCTGGCATTCATCGAGGCGCGGTTCGGATTGCCGCCGCTGCAAGCACGCGACGCCGCGGCCTACAACCTGCTCGATGGAATGACTTTCACGGGCTCTCCCCGAGAAGCGCGATTTGGCTGAGGCGGAAACCGGAGTAAAAGACATGACGATGTTCCGTGACGGGCGGCTCTCCTTGACCTTCGCTCTGTTGGGTGTTGTCCTCCTGCCGCTTGCCGGCTCCACAGTGAAACCGGCTCGCGCCGCAGATGTGGCCGCGCGACCGAAAGTCATCATCGACCAGGATGCATTCGGACCTGCCGGGTCGGACATACAATCCATACTGATGCTGATGCAGGACAAGGATGTCGACCTGCTTGGTATCAGTGTCGTGACCGGCGACGGTTGGCGGGACGAGGAGGTGAGCCACACGCTCAGGATGTTGGAGATTGCCCACCGCTCTGGAATACCCGTGTTCCCGGGTGCGGCGTTCCCATTGCTGAACACCCGGCGCCGGACCCTGGCGTGGGAGAGGCTGTACGGCAATTACTTCTATGACGGCGCATACATGAGCCGCTGGCCGTCGGAGAACACGGTTGACTGGACGCCGCTTCACCCCAGGAGACCATACTGGGTGCCGCCTCTTCCGGAGGGCGAACCGTCGATTCACGCAGCCAAGGAAGGCGCCATCGACTTCATGGTGCGCATGGTGCACAAGTATCCGCACCAGGTCACGATCATCGCAGCCGGCCCGCTGACCGATCTCGCGCTCGCGGCCAAGCTCGATCCGCAGTTTGCTTCGCTCGCCAAGCAGTTGATCTTCATGGGCGGCAGCTTCAATCCGATGCCGGCGGACACTCCCTTCGCGCAGGAAAACGACAACACACCGCGGCGCGAATTCAATATGAAATTTGATCCGGAGGCCGCCTCAATCGTGTTCCATCAACCCTGGAAGAGAATCACCGAGGTGCCGGTCGACGCCACCAACCCGACACTCATGTCGCACGGATTGCTGCAGGAAGTGGCGCACGGCCACGCTCCCTTCGATCGTTATCTCGGTCGCTTTGGCCAGGTATATCCTCTCTGGGATGAAACAGCCGTGGCCGTCTGGCTCGATCCGTCGTTGATCAGGCGCGAGCAGACGCTGCAGGTCGATGTGGACACCAGCTTCACCGCAAACTACGGCACTGTCCTCAGTTGGCCCCCAGGCGCAGGTCCCGGCCTGGGGGAGCAGGCGGTGCACGTGGTATTCGCGGTGGATGTGCCACGACTGGACAAACTCGTCGTGCGCCTGCTGACCGCAGCCAGGCCCATTGCCGTGCCGCGGAATTCGCCTCCGGCGCCTTGACGTATCGCACCAGCCCCGTGGGGCCTGAACCAATCGTAATGCCGGGTTGGACTCGAAGATGGGTGAGCTGTACGACGCTGGTGCTTCTCGCAGTGCTTCCGCGGGTCGGCAACAGCGCTTTCGCTGCCGAACGGCATTCCGATGGAGATAACGGACAATGCCGGGTAATCGTTCGCAAGTATCTGATGCGCGAGCCACTCGTACTCCGATCCAATCTACGGATCACGCGATTGCTCAATGTAGATCATTATCGCCGGGCAAGCTCGGCATTGCGTGGCGCGATTGCCGCGTACGGAGACGCATGGTCCGCGCTCACCCTGGGCAATCTCTATGCCGCGGGACTCGGGGTTCCCCGCAGCGCCGGTGCCGCTTTCCACTGGTATCTCTGGTCGGCGCAGAGAGGCAATCTCCTCGCGCAGCGTGACGTTGCAAACGCGTACCTCAACGGCGAGGGAACGCCGCGCGATCCCCGGCAAGCCGTGCACTGGTTTCGCATCGGTATCGCTCCCCGACAGCTTGCCCTCAGTTACTACGATCTGGCTCAGACCTACGCCAGAGGTCACCTCGTTCCCGTCAATACCGGCAAATCGGACTATTACCTCGCCAGGGATCTAGCCGAGCTGCGCGAGCTGGTGCGCGCCCCCAACGGAATGGCCAGCTATTACCTCGGCATGGCTTACACCTATGGCGATGGAGTGCCGCGCGATCGTGTGCGCGCTTTCCGGTACCTCTGTCGTGCCGCCGCGCTGCAATATGCTCCGGCCATTACCGCCATCCAACATCTGCGAAAGCAGCGGAAATG
>JBAUOO010000071.1:0-12711 GCA_049579785.1 Steroidobacteraceae bacterium | reverse complement strand
GTGGTGCCGCTGCCGATAGGTATCGTGCTGGCCGGCGTGCTCTGGTACTTCGTGAGCCGCAATGCCGTGGCAACCGATCTGCCGATGATGATCGGCCTCACGGTGTTGCTCTCCTTCGTCTTCGCGGAGATCGGACATCGGATCCCGGGGCTGCGCATGGTGGGCGGCGCCGTGATCGTGGCGACGTTTCTGCCCTCGGCGCTCACGTACTACCACGTGCTGCCACTCGATCTGGTGGGCGCGGTCACGCGCTTCACCAAAGAATCCAACTATCTCTTCCTCTATATCTCCGCGATCATCGTCGGCAGCGTGTTCGGAATGGACCGGACGCTACTGATCCGGGGATTCGTGAGGATTTTCGCCCCGCTTGCCGCGGGCACGGTGGCGGCCGTGATCGTGGGAGGAGCGGTCGGTGCCATGCTGGGGCTCGGCGTGAAGCACGCGCTGTACTACGTGGTGCTGCCGGTGATGGCAGGGGGCGTGGGCGACGGGGCGGTGCCGCTATCGCTGGGCTACGCCGGAGTGCTGCACCAGGGGTTTGGCGGCCAGTTCGCGCAGGTGCTGCCGCCGGTGATGGTCGGGAGTCTCTTCGCGGTGTTGATTGCGGGAGCGCTGAACTGGCTCGGCAAACGCAAGCCGCAGTGGACCGGTGAGGGGCGGCTGCAGCCCGGCGAGCAGATCGATGAGGTCCTGAAGAAGGACACGCCGCCGCCCGCGGACGTGACGAGCATCGCGGCCGGGATGGTGACGGCGGTGACGCTCTACCTGGTGGGCGAGCTCACCTACGTGGAATGGAAGCTGCCGGCGCCGGTCGTGATGCTGGCGCTGGCGGTGGCGATGAAGCTAGGCTGGGCGGTGACGCGCCGGCTCGAGGTGGGAGCGGATGTGGTGTTCCAACTGTTCGCCAAGGTGGGGACGTATCCGCTGCTGTTCATGGTGGGCGTCGCGATGACGCCGTGGGACAAGCTGATCGCGGCGCTGGCGCCGGCGGACCTGGTCACGATCGCGGCCACGGTGGTGACGTTGATCGGGGTGGGCTTCTGGGTGGGACGCAAGGTCAACCTCTATCCGATCGAAGCCGCGCTCGTGAACGCGACTCATGCCGGTCAGGGTGGCACCGGAGGTGTGGCCATCCTGACGGCCGCCGAGCGCATGCAACTCATGCCGTTCGCTCAGATCGCGATCCGCATCGGCGGTGCGATCGTGGTGAGTCTGACGCTGCTCGCCTTTGCTCGTCTGCACTAGGCTCAGACCATTTCCCCCGACACCGGCTCCTCGGGATTCACGGACGAGTCGGTGCCAGGGCGCGGGAGCTCGGTGGCCGGGATCTCGAACAGCACTTTGAGACCCTGCCCACCCGCGGCCGCTTCCGCCCAGATGTGGCCGTGGTGCAGCTCGATGATGCTGCGGCAGATCGCGAGCCCGAGCCCGCTGCCGCGCTCCTCGCCGGCGCGATTACCGAGCCGCACGAAGCGCTCGAAGATCCGCTCCCGCTCGGCCGGCGCCACGCCGCAGCCCTGATCCTCGAGGCTGACGCGCCAGACACCGGCGCCGAATGCTGACCGCAAGGTGATGATGCCGTCGCGGGGAGAGGCTTCGAGGGCGTTGGCGAGCAGGTTGAGGAGCACCTGACGGAGGCGCTGCGCCTCGAAGGCGACGAGAGCCGGCGCGTCCTGAGTTCCGCCTCGGTCTGATGACGAGCCCTCGGGAATCCCGTCGCGCTGCATGACGAAGCTGCGGCCGTGATGCTCGGCGAGCACGCGCGCATCCTGCGCGAAGGCGTGCAGGAACCGGGACGGGTCCTGCGGTCTGAGCTGCAGCGTGATGGCCCTCGCCTCGGCGCGCGAGAGGAAAAGCAGCTCCTCGATGATCTGATTGAGGCGCGCCAGCTCCTCGAGCTGCATCTGCACCGCCTCCTCGTCTGCGAGGGCCAGCTTGCCGCTGACGAGGAGCTTCTCGGCCTGCAGGCGAATGAGCGACAGCGGGGTCTTCAGCTCATGGGAAGCCTCGGCGGCGAAGCGGCGGACCTGCTTGAACGAGGACTCCAGGCGATCGAACATCTGATTGAGGAGTCGGGCGAGCTCGGAGATCTCATCGCGCACTCCGGCGACCGGAATGCGCTCGCTCAGGTTGTCGGAGCGGATGCGATTGGCCGTCTCGCGGATGAGACGCACGGGTCTCAGTGCCAGCCTGCTCAGGGCGAAGCCGATGAGAGTGCTGACCGCGAGCATGGCGAGGAGGAGCCCCGAGCAAACCTTCACATACCCGTCCATCACCTTCAGCACCTGGGCGGAGGAGGTCGCGATCGTGACGTCGAACGGTGGCAGGATGAATTCCGCGACGCGCAACGGCCCTATGCCGCGGACCGATGCGTCGTAGCGGTGCTTCTTCGGGACATCGGGAATCGCGTAACCGTGCAGGTTGGTGGAGTAGAACACCGTGCCGTGTTTGGGAATATTCACGTCGAAGTAAAAGAGGACCGAGGCGTACTCCGTGGCCGTGCGGATTCGCTGGTTGACGACTTCCAGGCTGAGTTTGCGGTAGTCAGGACCCAGCCGCGCGCGGATCTGCTCGAACTCCGCCGTGTTGAGGAGGTCGAGGCCGTGGATAAGATAATTCTCGAGAAGCTGGTAGCCGACCACGAAGAGGCAGGCCAGCGTCACCGTCGCGGCGAGGGCATACCAGAGCGCCAGCCGGGTGCTGATCGAGCGCATCATAAAAGCTGATAACCGACGCCGCGCACCGTCTTGAAGAGCGGTTTCTCCTGGCCTTTCTCGAGTTTCGCCCGCAACCGACTCATGTAGACATCGAGCAGGTTGGTGTCGACCTCATAGTGAGAGGCCCAGATCTTCTCCGAGATGAGTGTCCGCGTGAGAATGCGGCTCGGATTCTGCATGAAGATCTCGAGCAGCGCGAACTCCCGCCGCGTCAGTTCCAGCGGCTGGCCGTTAAGATGAGCCGTGTGACTCAGCAGGTCGACCTTGATGCCCCGGTATTCGAGCACGGTTTCCTTGATGTCGGACTGCCTGCGCAGCTGTGAGCGTACCCGCGCGAGCAGCTCCTCGAAGCTGAAGGGCTTCGGCAGGTAGTCATCGGCGCCGAGATCGAGCCCCTTGACGCGGTCCTGCACCGCATCGCGCGCGCTGAGGATGAGCACGGGCTCCTTGAAGCCGCTCTTGCGCCACTCCCGCAGCAGGTCGAGGCCGTCGCCGTCAGGGAGGCCGAGGTCGAGGATGATGAGGTCGTAGGAGGTTTCGCAGAGCTCGTCCCGGGCTTCGCGACAGCTGCGCACGCAGGTCACCGTGTAAGAGAGCTCCGTGAGTCCCTGCTTGAGAAATTGTGCGAGGCGCTGTTGGTCTTCGACGATCAGAATCTTCATGAAGTCTTCGCGAGGAAACCGCGATCTCCCGCGCCGGGGCTGGCAAATGAGTATACGCCCTCGGCAGCGGCGTGCCCGAGCGCTCTCGCTACGCAACGACTACGCAGCTGAACCGATCGTCAGGATGGTTTCAGAGTGCGTTCAGCTTGAGGGCATAGCGTACGCCGGCGCTGGCATAGTCGTGCGCGCGGCGACAGCCCGCGCCGCAACAGAAGCAGTTTGAATCGTCGAGGATAATCCGTATGAGACACGCTGGCCTGGGGATGCTCGCCGCGCTTGGCGCGGCGTCGCTGGTGGCAGGGACCGCGCTCGGGGCAGGCGCCGCCACTGCCGTCATCGGGCCGGGAAGTTACGGCCAGCAGCTGGTCACGCAGCTCATGGCGCTGCATCCGCGCGTGACCTCCATGACCCTTTACATCACGCTCCCGGGCGCCGCCGCGCCGGAGGCGATCGCTTCGGGCGACGGGCACGTCGGTCATGCGCCGCCGGCGGCGGCCGCGGCGGCCTTGTCGAGGTGGCGAGCGCATTTCACCTACGCCGGCGCTTCCCGCAAGCTGAACGCCGAGGTGCCGATGCTCGACATGTCGCACAAGAAAGCGGGTGTGATGAGGCTCGTGCTGCACGGCAGGAACGAGCGGGCGCTCGAGCAGGAGGCGCTCGAGATCCGCAACCAGCTCGCGCGCCGTACCTCCTATGCCGGGAACCTGGTCCAGGAGGCGGTCGATGACCCTAACATCCCGCTCGATTCCTACGCCCAGCACATCGTCGATGAGGAGCTCGCGAAGCACCGCGACGTGCTGATCCTCGCGATTCATGCCAGCACGCCGAAGAACGTCGATCCCGAGATCCTCGCTTCCAACATCGGCCGGATCGGCAAGAAGGCGGACGACGATGACATGCGCGTCGTGCGCGATGGCAAGACCAACCTCGAGGTCAACAAGGATCTCGGGCGCTACGAGGTCGAGCTGCCGCTGAAGAACGCCGCCGGCGAGCGGATCGGTGCGCTCGGCGTCGTCTTCCCGCTCACTGCGCGCACCAATCAGAAGGCGAGACACCTCGAGGCGATCCACATCCGCAACGAGATCGGACGCCAGATCCCTTCGGCCGCGAAACTGGTCGAGCCTTATACCTGATGAGTCTCACTGGAAAAGGGAACGGAATGAACCTCAGGCGTCTTGCGATACTCTCGAGCCTCGCTCTGGTCGCTGGACTGTCCGCGGCGGCCGCGCCTGCCGCTGCGAGCAACGAGCCCCTGGTGCTCCTCGGGAGAACCAACCTGACCTCGCGTTATGACGGTGACGTGGATCATCTGTATGCGGATATCTCAACGAACAAGCTCTTGATGGCGGCCGAGGATCACGGCACGGTGGAAGTGTTCGACCTTGCGACCGGCAAGCACCTGAAGACGCTCGCCGGCTTCAGCACACCGCACGCTTTTTTCCTCGTGCCGGGCACACACCGCCTGATCGTGACGCAGGACGGCCCGCAGGGCTCGGTCATCCTGGACGATCGCGATTACAGGGTGCTCGGCTACATCAAGCTGCAGCCGGGCGCTGACACGGAGTATTACGATCCCTCGAGCAGGCACCTCTTCATCGTCACGGGCGGGGGGGACGTCAACCTGAAGCACTGCTGGCTCAACGAGCTCGACCCCTGGACGGGCAAGCTCCTGCGCCAGCATGAGTTCGACTCCGATCACGTCGAGGCGCTCGCGGCCGAGCAGCATGGGAATCG
This sequence comes from Steroidobacteraceae bacterium, assembly GCA_049579785.1. Classification (GTDB taxonomy): domain Bacteria; phylum Pseudomonadota; class Gammaproteobacteria; order Steroidobacterales; family Steroidobacteraceae; genus 13-2-20CM-66-19. Next base: position 7,598 of record JBAUOO010000071.1, on the reverse strand, counting down.
GATCTTCATCAACATCGCCAACGAGAATACGGTCGACGTGCTCGATAAGAGCACGCTCAATGTGATCGCCCGCTGGAGGATCGCGGGTGCGAGCCTGAATCTCAACCTTGCCCTCGATGAGGCCGACCATCGCCTCTTCGTCGTCACGCGCAAGCCCACCGAGATGTTCGTGCTGAATACCGACGACGGCCGCACGGTGGCGTCGATGGACGTGCCGGCGGTCGTCGACGGACTCACCTTCGATGCGGCGCGCAAGCGGGTCTATGTTCCGGGCGCGGTCGGTGAGATCGGGGTCTATCAGGAGCTCGATCCCGACCACTACCGGGAGCTCGCGCGGGTGCCGTCGGCCCTCGGCGCGAAGTCCGAGCTCTTCGTGCCGCGATTGAGCGAGCTCTTCGTCGGCGTCTCGCCGCAATACAGCAAGGCCCACATGCCCGCGATGCTGCGCTACCGGGCGCAGCCGCCGGTGGAGCGGGTCGCCGGCACGGAGTGAGGATTCACACTCGCGGCGCGCGGGGCTGCGCGACGCCCGCTTACGGGGCTGCGCCACCGTCGGGCCGCAAACTGTGGCAGCATTGGCGCGTCCCTGCCCCGGAGCCCGTCGTGCTCAACGCGCCCTCACGAGCATTCGCATCGTTCGGCACCCTGTGCCTGCTGGTGGCTGGCGTTGCAGTGCTTGCGACCGCGCCGATGACCGCCTTGGCCGCGCCGCCCGCGGTCGGCCGGCCCGCCCCGCCGCTCATCGTGCCGGAGCTCGATGGGCATGCGTTCGATCTCGCCAAGCTGCACGGCAAGGTCGTGCTGATCAACTTCTGGGCGACCTGGTGCTCGCCCTGTCGCAGCGAGATGCCGACGCTCGACGCGTTCTACCGTCGCTATCACGCGCACGGGCTCCAGATGCTCGGCCTCAGCATCGATGAGGCGCCGGACGCCGGCCGGGTGCGCCAGGTCATGCGGCAGTTCAGCTACCCCGGAGCGCTCGCCAGCACGGCGCGGGTCGACGGGTTTGGTGAGCCGGTCGCGGTCCCGGTCACCTATGTGATCGATGCCAAGGGCATCATCCGGGCTCAGCTTCAGGCCGAGGGGCCCTCCGGGGTATCCCGGCAGGCGCTGGAAAAGGCCGTGTTGCCGCTCCTCGGGGAGCGGAAGGGACATTCCTGAGCCGGGAAACCCCGGCAGGTATACTTGGGGAACCTACCTCGAGGCGTTCCCCATGTCCAAAGTCCTGCCTCTTTCCGGCAAATCGGCACCGCCGGCCGGCTTTGCGGGCCTGAATTCCATCGAGGAGATCGCCGCCGACCTCAGGGCGGGGCGCATGGTCATCATCGTCGATGACGAGGATCGCGAGAACGAGGGCGATCTCATCATGGCGGCCGAGCTCGCAACGCCTGAGGCCGTGGCCTTCATGATCCGCCATGCCAGCGGCATCATCTGTGTGCCCATGGAGGAGGACAGCCTGACACGCCTGGATCTGCCGCAGATGGTCATGAGCAATAGCGAGTCGCAGCGCACCGCCTTCACCATCTCGGTGGACCTGCGCGCGGGCACGACCACGGGTGTCTCCTCGGGCGATCGGGCGGCAACCATCCGCGCGCTGGCCGATGAGCGCTCGAAGCCGCAGGATTTTGCGCGGCCGGGGCATATCTTCCCGCTGCGCTCGCGCCGCGGTGGAGTGCTCGTCAGGACCGGCCATACGGAGGCTGCCGTCGACCTTTGCCGCCTGGCCGGCCTCAAGCCGGCGGGCGTCATCTGCGAGCTGATGAACGAGGATGGCACCATGGCGCGGCGGCCGGAGCTCGAGGCCTTTGCCCATCGTCATGGCCTCAAGATCGGCACGATCGCCGACCTGATCCGCTATCGGCTGCGCAACGAGCGCTCGGTCGAGCGCGTGGCGGCGCAGACGGTTCAAACCGAGCTCGGCGAGTTCACGCTCTATGCCTACGAGGATCGGGTCAATCAGGATGTGCATCTCGCCCTGACGCGGGGGAAGCTGCGCGGCGAGGCGCCGCCGCTCGTGCGGGTGCATGTGGTGGATCCTCTGCGGGACCTGCTCGGCATCCGCGCCGATCCCTTGGCCTGGACGCTGCGGGCGGCCATGGAGCGGATCGCGCGCGCCGGCAGCGGCGTCATCGTGATCCTGCGCGAGCGGGAAGCCCCGGGCGACCTGCTCGATTCGCTGCGCTCATCGAGCCCGTCCAGTAGCCCGGACGCTCGAGCCGAGCCGGCCCGCGGACCGCGCCGCGACGGCGAGGTGTTGCGTACGTTCGGAGTCGGCGCGCAGATACTGAAGGACCTTGGCGTGCGGCGGATGCGTGTGTTGTCGGCACCGAAACAGATCCACGGCATCGCCGCCTTTGGTCTCGAGATCGACAGCTACGTCGGAGAGGACGCTTGAGCGCACTGCACATCCTCGAAGGCGAGCTCACCGCGCGCGGCCGCCGCGTCGCCATCGTCGCCGCGAAATTCAACGACTTCATCGTCGCGAGCCTCCTCAAGGGCGCGACCGCGGCCTGGCTGGAGCGCGGTGGCCCCGCCGAGGACCTGGTTGTTGCCCGCGTGCCGGGGGCATTCGAGCTGCCGGTCGCAGCCCGCAGGCTCGCGCTCTCGGGCCGTTATGACGCCATCGTCGCACTCGGATGTGTCATCCGGGGAGATACGCCGCATTTCGAGCACGTGGCGGGCGAGTGCGCACGCGGACTGCAGCTTGCGAGTCTGGAGACGGGCGTACCCATCATCTTCGGGGTGCTCACGGTGGAGACGGTGGAGCAGGCCATCGAGCGCGCGGCCACCAGTGCGGGCAACAAGGGCGGCGAGGCGATGGCGGCCGCTCTCGAGATGGCGAGCCTCATGGCCCGCCTCTCTTCCTGAGAGCCGATGTCCGACGAGCGCCTCCCGATGCCGACCGAGCTCCCCGCCCGCAGACTGTCCAACCAACGCTCGGTCGCGCGCAAGCTCGCGCTGCAGGCCCTGTATCGCTGGCAGCTCAACGAATGTCCCTGGCAGGACCTCATCCAGGAGTTCGGCGACGCCGTTGACATGCCGCGGGCCGATCGCGAGTATTTCCGCGAGCTCGTCGAGGGAGTCTGGCGCTCGCGCGAGGCGCTCGATGCGCAGCTATCCTCCTGGGCGGATCGCGGCCCGTCGCGCCTCGATCCGATCGAGCATGCGATCCTCTTGATCGGCCTCTATGAGCTCAAGTCTCGCCAGGACGTGCCGTATCGCGTGGCGATCAACGAGGCAGTGACCCTGGCCAAGCGCTTCGGGGCCACCGACGGGCACAAGTACGTCAATGCGGTGTTGGATCGCGCGGCGCGTGTGCTTCGTCCCAACGAGCACTGAGCGCGTGCCGCTGTCGGAATTCGACCTCATCGAGCGATACTTTCGCGGTTGCGGCGCCAGGCGCGCCGACGTCCGGGTCGGCGTGGGCGATGACGCGGCGATTCTCGAATGTCCGGCCGGCGCGGAGCTCGTCGCCGCCGTGGACAGCCTGGTCGATGGCGTGCATTTCCCGCACGGCTCCCCACCCGCCTCGATCGGCCACCGCGCTCTCGCCGTCAACTTGAGCGATCTTGCCGCGATGGGAGCGCGCCCGGCGTGGGCCCTGCTCGCGCTCACGTTGCCGCAGGCCGAGGAGTCATGGTTGTCGGAGTTCGCCGCCGGCATGGCGGCGCTCGCGCGCGCTCACGAGGTGGCGATCGTGGGCGGCGATACGACCCGTGGACCGCTCTGCGTGACCGTGGAGGTGCTCGGACACGTGCCGCGATCCTGCGCTCTGCTGCGCTCGGGCGGCCGGGCGGGCGATGCGCTTTTCGTCTCGGGAACGCCGGGCGATGCGGCCGCGGGGCTTGCGATCGAGCAGGGCAAACTCACCGCCCTGGGCGAGACGGCGGCGTACCTGCGTGAGCGCTTTCTCTACCCCGCGCCGCGGCTCGCGCTCGGGGAAGGCTTGCGTCGCTACGCCAGCGCCTGCATCGACGTCTCCGACGGCCTGCTCGGCGATGCGGCCAAGTTGGCCGGCGCGAGCGGCTGCGGCGTGGAGATCGAGTACGAGCGGTTGCCGCTCTCCGCGGCGCTCGAGGGCACGCTCGGCACGGAGCGCGCGCGCGAGCTCGCCCTTGCCGGCGGCGATGATTACGAGCTTCTCTTCAGCGTGCGTCCGGCGCAGGTCGGCAGGCTGCTCGCGGAGCTGCCGCCGGAGCGCTGGGGCTACGCGCGTATCGGCGCGTTGCGGGAGAATCCGGGCGCGGATGTTCTGCGCGACGGCGCCGTGATGAGCTTCTCGCATTCCGGCTACGATCATTTCAGTCATGCCTGACACGACTTCACATAACGCGCTCGAAAGTAACATATTGAGGGGCCGAGGGCCGCTCCCTTCCCCGGGGCGCTTGCGCTAACGCTGGCGGCTTGAGAGGGTCGCCGGATCAAACGCCCGTCGCGGGCGACTTTGAGCCAATCATCACAGTCGCGCTTCGGCACTGTCCGTATCCTGTCGGGCGTTCCACGGCCTGTCGCAGCGACTCAATGCCCGTACCAGCCAAAGGACCCACGTCTTTGCCCAAGACCGCTCCGCGCGGCATCCCGGAGAGGATCGGCAAGTACATGGTCATCAAGGAGGTGGGTCGCGGCAGCACCGGCGTGGTGTATCTTTCGCATGACGCCTACTACGGGCGCGACGTCGCGATCAAGGTTTACAACATGGATCCGGGGGCGGACGCGGAGCGCTCGCGCACGGCGCGCAAGATGTTTCTTTCCGAGGCGCATCTCGTCGGGATGTTGCAGCACCCGCACATCCTGCCGATCTACGACGCGGGCGAGGAGAACGGACACTGCTACATCGTCACGGAGCACGTCCACGGGGCACGCACGCTGGCCGCGTATTGCCGCCCCGACAATCTCCTGCGGATCGACGATACGGTCGAGATCATCTTCAAGTGCGCCAAGGCGCTGCACTACGCGCACACGCGCGGGGTCATCCACCGCGACATCAAGCCTTCCAACATCATGCTCACGCAAGAGAGCGACGTGCGCATCATCGACTTCGGCATCGCGCTGGTGGCGGATTCGGAGGTCTCGCGGATAGAGGGCATCGCCGGCAGCCCTTCGTACATGTCGCCCGAGCAGGTGCAGAGCCTGGAGCTCACCAACCGCTCGGATCTCTACTCCCTCGGCGCGGTGATGTACGAGCTGCTGACGGGCGCGCGACCGTTTCGCGCCGGCAACCTGCAGAAGCTGCTGCACCAGATCGTCTACGCCACCCCGCCGCCCATCCACACGCTGCGCAAGGACGTACCCGAGGAGCTCGAGAACGTGGCGGCGACCGCGCTGCAGAAGGATCCCGCGAAGCGCCACAAGAGCGGGCTCGACTTCGCCGCGGAGCTCACGCGGGTGCATCAGCGCCTGCGCGAGGCCAACGCGCGCATCGACCGGCAGGAGCAGTTCGGAGTGCTGCGGCGCCTGAAGTTCTTCCACGAGTTCTCCCACGCGGAGATCTGGGAGGTGCTGCGCGCGAGCAACTGGCAGGACTACACCCCGGGCGAGGAGATCGTCAAGGAAGGGGAGATGGACGATCGATTCTACATTCTCGTCTCCGGCGGCTGCGCGGTCGAGCGGCATGGGCGGCGCATCGGCGCGCTCGATACCGGCGACTGCTTCGGTGAGGCGAGCTACGTGCCCGGGGCCAAGCGCACCGCCACCATTCGCGCGGCGAATGCGGTCACGGTGCTCAAGGTGAGCTCGACGCTCCTCGAGCAGGTCTCCGCATCCTGCCAGCTGCGCTTCAACCGCGTCTTTCTGCGCACGCTCATCGGACGACTCCAGGGCGTAGAGCAGCAGAGCACCGCGCCCGTCACGGCCTGAGCCCGGCATAGCCGGCAAGAGCCGCCTTTTGCCGGCGGCAACGGGGCTAATGTCCGGAAAACGGCCGCAGGCCCGTTTTCCCAATGAACCAGCATGGCTGCGGCAGCCTTGCGGCTGCTGTACATTCCCGCCTCGTGCACATTCTGCTCATCGAGGACGACACAGAGGCCGCCAGAGTCCTGGTGAAGGGACTGCGCGAAAGCGGCTACGCGGTCGATCACGCCGCCGACGGACGCGAGGGGCTGTCGCGCGCGCTGGCCGGCAAGTTCGATCTCCTCGTCACCGACCGGATGCTGCCGCATTTCGATGGGCTGGCGATCATCCAACAGCTGCGCCGCGCGCGGCTCGCCACGCCGGTGCTCGTCTTGAGCGCCCTCGGCACGGTGGATGACCGTATCCGCGGCCTCAAGGCGGGGGGGGATGACTATCTCACCAAGCCGTTCGCGTTCGCCGAGCTGCTCGCGCGCATCGAGGCGTTGCTGCGACGCCGCGCGAGCGCCCCCGAGTCGACCACACTCAGGGTGGCCGATCTCGAGTTCGACCTGCTCGCCCGCAAGGTCAGCCGCGGGGGCCGGCAGATCGAGCTCACCGCCCGCGAGCAGAAGCTGCTCGAATTCCTGATGCGGCGCGAGGGACAGGTGATCACCCGCACCATGCTGCTCGAGGGCGTCTGGGACCTGCACTTCGATCCGCAGAGCAACCTCGTCGACGTGCACATCAGCCGCCTGCGCCAGGCGGTCGATCGCGGCTCGGACCGGGCGCTGATCCATACCGTGCGCGGCTCGGGTTATGTCCTTTCGCTGCGGGAGGAAGAGGATTGAGGGACGTACGCCGCTGGGGCCTCTTCAAAACCTCGGCCTTCCGGATGTCGATGGGCTACACGCTCCTCGTGACGCTCGCCGTGTGCGTGACGCTCGGCAGCACGTATCTGCTGACGCAGAGCATCATTCAGGGCGATGTCGACCTGATCCTCGACACGGAGCTCAGGAGCCTGGAGAACGAGTACGTCCGCAGCGGCATCCCCGGGCTGACTGACGAGATCAACCTGCGCATCGACAGCTGGGGACGGATCGGGGCGGTCTACATGCTGGCGGGACCTAACTTCGATCGCCTCGCCGGCAATGTCACCAACTGGCCCTTCGACGGCGCGCCGACCGAGCCTTGGCCGGAGTTTCGCATCGAGTCGATCGAGCCCGGGCAGAGCTCCGTTCATCCGGTGCGCGCCGCCGTGCGCAAGCTCCCGAACGGGGACTGGCTGCTCGTCGGCACCGACATGTCGCAGGACCGCCGCTACGGGAGCACGTTCCGGATCGCGACGCTCTGGGGCATCGGGCTCTCGATCCTCGCCGCGGCGATCGCGGGATTCGCCTTCAGCTTCCGCTTGGCGCGGCGCGTCGGCGACGTCACCGATACCTGCGTGCGCATCATGTCAGGGGAGCTGGACCATCGGCTGCCGGTCACCGGCACGAGCGATGAATTCGATGCGCTGGCCGCCTCGGTGAATCGCGTGTTGGACCGTCTCGAGGAGCAGACCCGGACGCTGCGCGCCACATTCGACAGCGTGGCGCACGACCTGCGCGCGCCGCTGCATCGGCTGCGGACCCGGATGGACGCCGTGCTGCGCCTGCCGGCGCTCGAGCCGGGCATCCGGGAACCGGTGGAGTCGGCGCTGCGCGAAGTCGATCGGCTGCAACGCACGCTCGCGATGCTGCTGCAGATTGCGCTCGCCGAGTCGGGGGGGG
>JBAUOO010000070.1:0-26274 GCA_049579785.1 Steroidobacteraceae bacterium | reverse complement strand
ACCGATCCCGTGCTGCTGCCCGGCTCACTCGGCGGTAACATCGATTTGAGCCACTACGCGCTCTTGCTGGCGTTGACGCCCGCGAGCCGGCTCTACATGCGCGGGCGCGCTACGTATGACGGTCGCGACGATCACACGAGCCAGCTTGCCATCCCCTACGTGGTGACGGACGCCCTTCCCGGCGGCACCTATCTCACGCCGCGCTACGGCGAGGATCGCGCGCGCCTCGAAGGCAGCGCCGATTACCGGATCTTTCGCTGGGCGCGCGCCGGTGTCGGCGGGGACTACACCCACACTCACTACTCGCCTGGCCAGCTGCTCACCTCGCTGAGTGAGTTGCAAGCCTTCGGGTATGGCACGGTCACACCAATCGCGGCCTTGAGCCTCACGGCCAAGGCCGGCAGCAGCAGGCGGGACGCTTCCGCACTGAACGCCGCGGCGTTGCCTGCGAACGAGAATCCGCTGCTGCGCGCGTATGACTACGCGCCGCGCGACCGGGAGTTCCTCACGTTGCGCGGTACGTGGACGCTCACGATGGCTCTCAGCTGGTCACTCGAAGGCTCGGCGTCGACTGATGCCTACCGGCTCTCGCAACTGGGACTGAAGGACTCGCGGCAGAGGGAGCTCTCGACGACGATCGCCTGGGCCCCCGCGAAACCCTGGAGCCTCTATCTCGACGGCAGCTATCAACATCTCGAGTCGCTGCAAGCGGGGCTCGAGACCGTCGGGGCGGCGCCGTGGCAGGAGGGCGAAGGAGAGTACTTCTATACGGTGGGCGCCGGCGGCGAGTGGGCCATCCGCACCCGCTGGCACCTGAAAATCGACTACGTGCGCGCCGACTCACGCGACGACACGGAGCTGTTGCCGGCAGGGGAGGTTGCCTGGTTTCCCGAGGACCGCACGGGACTCGACACCCTGACGCTCGATTCGACGTACCTCTGGACGCCGGCGCTGACGCTGCACCTGCGCTACCAACGCGCCCGGTACGGCACCGCCGACTGGGCCCTGCAGAGCGTACTTCCGGACACGATACCGACGCTTCTTGCCCTGGGTGCGCAGCCTTACCGCTATGACGTCGATGTGGTGGAGGTATCGTTTGTCTATCGGCTCGGCAAGTAATCGTAAGTCCCTGCGACTGCGGATCGCGGCTCTCTACGCCGCGCTCCTCGCATTCAATCTCAGTGCCTGGATCTGGGCTCTCGTGGCATTTCGGGGCAGCTACCTGCTCTTGGGGACCGCGGCCGCGGCGTACGGGTTCGGATTGCGCCACGCCGTCGATGCGGACCACATCGCGGCCATCGACAACGTCACGCGCAAACTGATGCAGGAAAGGCGAAGTCCCCTCGCCGTCGGTGCGTTCTTCGCACTCGGTCACTCGAGCGTCGTGATGCTCGCGTCGGTGGCGGTGGCGCTGGCCGCCTCGAGCCTCGCGGCCGGTTCCGCCACGCTCGAGGCGCTCGGTGCGACGATCGGCACGGTGATCTCCTTCGTCCTTCTGTGGATCATCGGCACCTTCAATCTGCTTTATCTGCGGCAGATCCTCGCGGCATTGCGGCGCGCCCAGCGGGCCGGTCGACACGAGGAACCGGATCTCGAGAGCCTGCTCGCCCAGCAGGGCATCGCGGCCCGATGGCTGCGACCGCTCTTCGGGCTGATTCGCCGCAGCCCTCAGATGTTTGCGTTGGGGGCATTGTTCGGTCTGGGCTTCGACACCGCGACCGAGGTGTTGTTGCTCGGCATTGCGGCCGGGCAGGCGGCTCACGGGATGGCGCTCTCGACCATCCTCCTCTTCCCGCTGCTCTTCGCCGCCGGCATGACGCTGGTGGACGCGACCGATGGGGTGCTCATGATGGGCGCCTATGGCTGGGCATTCGTCGATCCGGCGCGCAAGCTCTATTACAACGCGCTCGTCACCGCTTTGTCGGTGACCGTCGCCTTCGCCGTCGGTGGCGCGGAAGCGCTTTCCTTGCTTCGTGAGCGCTTCGGCCTCAGTGGCCGCATCGGAGCGCTCGGCGCCCGGATCGCCGCGCACATGGATGGCATCGGCTGCGCCATCATCGGTACCTTTCTCGCCTGCTGGCTCATCTCGCTCGTCGTGCAACGGTTGCGGCGAGAGCGTGCGCCCGTCGCTCAGCTCGGCAGCTGAGGATCGAGCGGCCAGGTCTCGTTCGCGTGCCGCAGCAGCGCGGGATCGGCGCGGCAGGCGCCGATGAACCGGGCGACTTCTGAGGAGCCCCATGCGCTCCGATAGGCCTGCCAGGCGTACGCGAGCGATTGCCGGCGCAGATCCGCCACGGCGAAGGGCAGGGCGTTGAGCAGCTTCACCTTGCCATTGGGCACGACGAGCAGCATCGCCTGCGGACACTCGCGCCGGCGCTCCACTTCGCAAAGGATGTCCCAGGGGTAGATCGCGAGTGCCGTCGGGGGAGCGAGCTCGCGGGCGCGCTCGCGCAGAAGCTGCACCGTGTGCTCCCAATCCGCTTCGGTGCAGGCGAGGCGATCCCAGTCCGCAGCCGCTCGGCCCAAGCGCATGAGCGGGCCGGTCACGAACGCCTGACAGCCGAGCGAGACGGCGAGCTCGAAGGCGGCCACCGCCTCGTGCAAGTTGAGGCGGGTCGGCGCAAACACCATCTGCGGCGGTCGGCCGCGCAACGTGAGCCGCTCGATTGCAGCCATCGTCTCGGTAAAGCTCGAGCCCGGGCGCACGCGCTCGTGGGTAGTCGCGGTGGCGCCGTCGACCGAGATCTGGATGCAGTGCATCGAGAGAGCGGCGAGCCGCTCGGCCGCCGCGTCATCGATGTGCCGGCCATCGGTCTCGAGCTTAAGAGCCACGCCCGCCGCCGAGAGCGTCTCGAAGAGCTCGAAGGCATGGGCGGCGCCCAAGGGCTCTCCGCCCCCGAAGACGACATAGGGAATGCCGGCGGTCGCGATCTGCCGTGCGAGCGCGAGCGCTTCCTCGCGGGTGAGCTCATCGGCCCACGCCCGATCGGGCCCGGACTCCTCACAGCAGGCGAGGCACCGCCCAGCGCAGCGGTTGGTGAGCTGCCAGGCGATGAGAAGCGGCGCGCGGTAGTCCTGCGCGGCCGCGCCGAGTGGGGAACTCAGGTGAAGCGGATGTAGGGCTGCGCCATCACCTCGCGGGAGACATCCTCCATCTTGGGCGTCTCCCAGGCGGGCTTGTCACTCGCGGGGATCTCGCGCATCTGCCGCTCCTCGAGGGAGTCGGTGACGCCGGCTTCTTGGACCTTGAGGTTCGCATTGCTCATCGAGTCTCTCTCCCGGTGATTCGCAGCAGGGCACCGCAGATGTTAGCCCAACGTCGACAGTGGCATCCAGTCGTTGGCGGACTCCTGCAGCGCCTCGAGCTCCGCCGCGCGTCGCGCCGCACCCCTGACCTGCCGATCCCGCCACGCGGACCGGTATCGATCCCAGGCCTGCGGGAGCGTATGCCGGCGCAGGTCGGCGCAGATGTGCGGCAGCGGACCGGCCACTTTTACCCAGCCCTGAGGCAGGATGAGCAGCGTCGCCGGCGGCTCGCGCAGGCTCTCCAACAGGGCCTCGGTCATCGAGAAGGGAGTGTAGCAGAGCTCGAGCCCGACGGCGTGCTGCGAGGCGGCTTTGCGCTCGAGCAGCGCGCGAAACTCTCGGTACTGCTCGGCTGAGGGCTCGAGCCTGCGCCAGAGCCGCGCCGCAGTGCCGATGCGCATCAGGCTCCCGGTATTGAAACGAAACGCCCCGAGTGCCGCCGCCCGGTCGATGACCGCCTCGGCCTCATGGATGTTGAGTCGTGTGGGCGCGAAGGTGATCTCGAGCGGCAGTCCCGCCGCGCGCACCCAACGGCAAGCGGCGTGCGCCCTCTCGAGCGAGCCTCCCGGACGCTGCCTCGCATAGGTGTCCTGCGTATCGGCATCGAGACTCACCTGTATGGAGCGGATCGGAAGTCTCGCCAGACGCTCGAGGTGCCCCGGATCGAGCCGTTGACCGTTGGTCTCGATCTTGAGCTGCACGCCGCCGGTGCCCAAGCGCTCGGCGAGCTCGAGCCAATGCGGCACGAGCAGCGGCTCCCCGCCGCAGAGCATCACATACGGCACTTGGGCGCCGAGGAGCGCCTGCGCCAGCGCCATCGCCTCATCGGCGCAGAGCTCATCGGCCAAGCGCTTGCCCGGCGCCGAGGCCGTGCAGCAATGCAGGCAGGCGAGGTCGCAGTCGCGGGTGAGCTGCCAGGAGACGAGGAGCGGCGCGCTCAGTCGGTCGATCTGGCGGTCGATCTGAGGAGCCGGCGCAGGCTCGGCATCGGCTTCAATGCCCATCGACACGCTACCTAACCCCAGGCATGGGCGAGAACGCCCAGCGTAAAGAGCAGCACCGCGGCGGCGTACGCGCTCACGATACTGCGGATGGCGGGGATGAATGCCCGGGGTGATTCGTAGGTGGGGATGGCCCGCCGGCCGCTCACGACGATGAGCGGCAGCGCGCCGAGCGCCGCGAGACAACCACAGGGGAATTGCCCGAGCGCAACCCCGAGCACCACCACGGCGAGCGCCGAGCCGGCGAGTGTCAGGTAAAGAGCGACCGCTGCGCGCCGCCCGAATCGCACCACGAGATTGCGTTTGCCAACCAGCCGGTCCTGATGAAAATCGGGAATGGCGTTGACGACGGCGAGTGCCGTGATGAGGAGGCCCGGCACGAGCGACGCCCACAGGGCGCCCCACGAGAGCGCATGCGTGTAGAGATAGAGGCTGCCGAGCACCATCCACGGCCCGTAAGAGAGGCCGATCACCGTCTCCCCGAGGCCGCGGTACGCCCAGCGAATGGGCGGCGCCACATAGAAGATGGCGGCGGCGCCGCCGAGCGCGGCGAAGGCGAGGATGGGCCAGCCCTCGCGCGCGGCCAGATAGACTCCCACCCCGAGCGCCGTGGCAAAGGCCGCCACGCCCAGCCAGAGGACGGCCGCCGACATCGGCGGTGAGTCTTCGGGGTTGAACACCCGGTCAGTGCCCATGCGCGAATCGAAGTACTCGTTGAAGGCCTCGACGCCGACCACCGACATGACGACACCCGCAAGGCCGCTCCAGAAAAGCGAGCCGCGGAAAACACCAGCCATGCCATAGGCCCAGGCGGCGCCCAGCAGATAGGGCAGAAGTCCCGCATAGAGGAAGAACCGGTAGCGCACCAGGCTCAACACGCGCAGCACAGGGCGCAACGGCGAGACTCCCTCACCGTCACGCTCGTGCGCCGGGCGGCTCAGAGAAAGACCCATTGGTGCAGCGTGGCGGTCTTACGCGGGTCGGTCGCGAGATCCTCGACGAATTGACTGACACGCGGGTCCTGCCACGCGCGTTGGAAGTTGCTCCAAACCTCCTGAAGCGACTGGCGCCGCAGATCGCCACAGACGAAGGGCAGGGCGTTGATGAGCTTCACGAGGCCATTTGGCAGCACGATGAGGAGCGCCGCCGGATGGCGCAGCCGGTAGCGCAGCTCCTCGAGCAGCCCCATCTCATGGAAGTGCACCCGCATCCGCCCGGCGTACTCCTGCGCTTTCGCGTGCAGCGTCTCGAAGAAGCCCCCGTACTGCTCCTCGGAGGGCGCGAGCCGGCGCCAGGTCTTGACGGCGTTGCCCGTGTACATGGTGCGTCCGGTATAGAAGCTCTCGGCCCCGAGCTCATAGGCGAGGTCGACCGCGCGGCCGATCTCGTGGATGTTGAAGCGCGTCGGCGAGTAGTTGATCTCGATGGGCACGCCCGCCGCGCGCAGGTACGCGATCCCCTGCAACGCCCGGTCGAAGTCTCCCCGCACCCGCATCCGGTTGAAGGTCTCGCGCGTGGCGCCATCGAGGCTCACCTGCACCGCCTTGACGCCAAGGTGCCGCAGCCGCTCGCAGCCCTCGGCGGTCAGCCCGTGGGCGTTGGTCTCGATCTTCAGCTGTGTCTGGCGCTCGCAGAGGTAGCCTGCCATCTCGAAGAAGCGTGGGTGCAGAGTCGGCTCGCCGCCCGAGAAAGACATGTAGGGCACCTGCTCGACCGCCACCTGCTCGAGAAACGCCGCGGTCTGCCCCTCGCTGAGCTCATCGCGAAACGCCTTCCCCGGTCCGCTCTCCTCGATGCAGTGCAGACAGGCGAGATCACACTCGTTGGTGACCTGCCAGGCGATGTAGAGCGGCGCCCCGAGATCGCCCGCGCTCGTCTGCGAGGGCGTGGCGCTCGGGCTGGCTCCCCCGGGCGATGCGGCGGCCGACATGGGCTCAGTCCTCGAGCAGTCCCCGACCGCGCAGATCGCCCACGAATGCAGCGACCTCGGTCTCGATGGCGGCGCGACTGCCGCTGTAGCGATCCGCGAGGCGCACGATGAGCGCGGGCTCATCGCAGTCCTCCCGCGCAATCTCGCGCACGATCGCGCTCGCCGTCGGATTGAGCGCGAAGACCTTCTCGCTGCGGGTCTCGAACAGGACCCCGCCGAAGCGCTCCTCGCGGAATTTGACGTACCGGGCGAGCCTCATGGCGAGCTTCCGCGGCTCACTTGCCCGCAGCGCTCGCCCAGTACGCCGCCACGTCCGCCATCTGAGCATCCGTGAGCTCGAGCTTCTTCGGATGCGGCACTTTTCCGGCAACCACTTGATGAATCAAGCCGTCGATGTCGGATGCACTCTTGCCCTGCCACATCGACATCATGCCATCGTGGCAGGCGCCGCAGTTCTGACCGACGATCGCCTTGCCCGCCTGCGCGTCCCCCGTGCCGGCACGCGCCGCGGACCACGCACCAGCCGCCAGCAACGTGACAGCGGCGCCCAGGATGATCGACTGTTTCAGCATCAAGGCATCCTCCAATTCGGCCTGAGGGTTACTCGCCGGTTGGCGCAACAGGGGAGGCTACCCGGCGAAGATGACGAGCGCAATCAGCACCACGCCCGTCACGACCACCGCGAAGCCGAAGATCACCGAGAGCGTGGTGATGAGCACCGAGGGCGGCGGCACGATCGCTTGCTCGAGCCGCCCTTCGCTCACCAGCCGCTCGTACTGCAGCGGCCGCTCCGCCCTGAAGCGCTCGAGCGGCACCCGGCCGGTGAAGATCGCCACATCGATCGGAAAGTTCTGCGGCCGCAGGTGATTGTGGAAGAAGTGGAAGATGAAGATAAACCCGGTGGCTAGCAACGCCTCTTCGGAGTGCACGACGAAGGACACGTTGAGCCAGATGCCGGGGATGAAGCGCGTGAAGAACACCGGCGCGGCGAGCAGCAGCCCCGAGACGCCGATGATAGCCACGCCCCAGAACACTGCCCAGTAGTCAAACTTCTCCCAGTACGTCCAGCGGTCCATCTTGGGCTGCGGTCCGAGGTAGAGGAACCAGAGGAAATTGCGGCCGATGTCCTTGATGTCGGTCCAGTTGGGCACCAGCGAGTCCTCCCCGAAGAGCCGATAGCGCTGCTTCTTCACGAGCACCCGCCAGCCGAGATAACAAAGGTGATAGAAGAAGTAGCCGAAGGTGATTGCGGCATTCACCAGATGGATGACTTCCATGGCGCGCACGCCGCCCCAGAAACGGGTGAGGGCGGGCGCCCAGGACGCCTGCGGGTGCATGAGCGGCAGACCCGTCAGCGCGAGCAGCATGAAGCTCAGGATGACCACCACGTGGGTGATCCTGTCCGCGACCGTGAAGCGCTGGATGTGCGGCCCGCCGAAGTGTCGCAAGGGCGGCAGCTCGCCCCGCAGCCGTCCGACGAAGCCGCGCTGTAGCCAGAGCACGGTATGCAGCCCGAAGAAAACGAAGACCCCCGCGAGCAGCGCCACCATAAAATAGTGCGCACACGTGAGCGCCAGCGACCGCGTCGGATCATCCGGCTGCGGATGCGGATCGAATCCGGTGAGCTTCGGGCCGGCACCCGCATGGCAGCCGCGGCAGGTGGCGAGGCGGTTGCCGGCTGACATCCGCGAGCGCGGGTCCGTCGGGGGCAGCGCCAGATGCGGATCGTGGCAGCTCGCACAGGTCGGTGCCCCGGCCAGACCGAGCGTCGCCGCCTGTCCGTGCGCAGTCGAGAGGTAGCTTTCGTAGGCCGCGGCATGACACTCGGCGCAGGTCTTCGCCGCTACCGGGGCGACCTGCGCCGGATGGGGAAGACTCGTGATCGAGGCGTGACAGGTGACGCAGCTCAGGGCGGCATGCTTCGAGTGGGCGAACCCGACCGCATCCACCTTGGGCGCGCCCATGACGCCGGCCGCGTGGCACGCCAGGCAATCGGCGGCGGGGAGCGAGGCGGCCGTCGCCTTTAGGCCACCGCCGAGGCACAGGACGAGGAGGCAGGCCCCGAGCCATTTGATCTTCTTGTGAGCCCCGTGCGCTCCCATCCGATGAAGGATTCAGCAGCCCGTGGCGCAGGTCGATAGGTAAGAACCCCTATATCCCGCGCCCGGGCTTTTAGGTAGTTGTGCGTATTCCGAGCCGTCCGCAGGGACGGCACGGTAAGACCTTACATTCAAAGGGGGAAGTGCGGCGATGTGCCTGGCGATTCCCGGTAAGATCCTCAGCATCAGCGGTGACGATCCGCTGCTTCGAGTGGGGCGCATCGACTTTGGCGGGGTGGTCAAGGAGGTCAACCTCGTCTACACGCCGGAAGCGCGGCTGGGGGAGTACGTGCTCGTCCACGTCGGCTTTGCGATGGCGGTCATCGATGAGATCGAGGCGCAGCGGATGTTCCAGACGCTGTGCGAGGTCGCCGGCCTGCAAGAGAAGGCGGCGTCGGCGGCATGAGGCACATGGACGAGTATCGCGACGGTCAGCTCGCGCGCGGGCTTGCCGCGCGCATCGCGGCCGAGGCCGCCGCCCCCACGGGATATCATTTCATGGAGTTCTGCGGCGGTCACACGCACGCGATCTCCCGGTACGGACTCGAGGACCTGCTGCCACCGGCGGTGAGGCTCATTCACGGCCCTGGCTGCCCCGTTTGCGTTCTTCCCGTGGGCCGGATCGACACCGCGATCCGCCTCGCCGCGCGAGCGCAGGTGACGCTCTGCACCTATGGCGATCTGATGCGCGTGCCGGGCTCCAAGGGCACCTCGCTCCTGCGCGCCAAGGCGGCAGGCGCGGATATCCGCATGATCTATTCCGCGGCCGATGCGGTCAGCATCGCCCGGGCCGAGCCACAGCGGCAGGTCGTGCTCTTCGCCATCGGTTTCGAGACCACCACGCCACCGACGGCGCTCGCCTTGCGCCTGGCCCAGCGGCTGCAACTGACCAACTTCACGGTGTTCTGCAATCACGTGCTGACACCGGCCGCCATCCAAAACATTCTCGAGAGTCCCGACGTACGAGAGCTCGGGCGGGTGCGTCTCGATGGGTTCATCGGGCCGGCGCACGTGAGTACCGTGATCGGCAGTGAGCCGTACGCTTTCTTCGCCGAGGAATTCGCCAAGCCCGTCGTGATCGCCGGCTTCGAGCCGCTCGATGTGCTGCAGTCGGTGCTCATGCTCATCCGACAGGTCAACGAGGGCCGTCACGAGGTCGAGAATCAGTACGGGCGCGCGGTCCGCGCCGAGGGCAACGAGCGCGCCAAGGCGGATGTCGCCGAGGTGTTCGAGCTGCGCAAGAGCTTCGAGTGGCGCGGCCTCGGGCTCGTCCCCTACAGCGCCTTGCGGATCAAGCGGCAGTACGCCGCGTTCGATGCCGAGCGGCGCTTCGGTCTCGAGGATGTGCGCGCCCGGGACAATCCCGGATGTCAATGCGGAGCGGTGCTGCGCGGTGTCAAGAAGCCGACCGACTGCAAGCTCTTCGGGACGGTGTGCACACCGGAGACGCCTATGGGCTCGTGCATGGTCTCGGCGGAAGGCGCCTGTGCCGCGCACTGGACCTACAAGCGATTCCGGGATAGCGAGCGCACGTCCGCGCCCTCCGCGGACGTCGCGGCATGACAAAATCGTCTGGAACGATTTTGGACGGCGGCAGCCGGCCCGAAGGGCGAGGCGCAGGGACGGAGCCTCGCAGCGTCCGCGCCTGGCGGCGACCGCTCGACCTGCGGCAGGGGCGGGTCGACCTCTCGCATGGAGCCGGGGGGCGCGCGATGGCGCAGCTCATCGCCGATATCTTCCACGAGGCGCTCGACAACGATTGGCTGCGGCGGGGGAACGATCAGGCGGCCTTCGAGGTGCAGGAGGGCCGACTCGTGATGACAACCGACGCGTATGTCATCTCTCCCATTTTTTTCCCGGGCGGGGACATCGGCTCGCTGTCGGTGCACGGCACGATCAACGACATCGCCATGGCGGGAGCGCAGCCGCGGTATCTCTCGGCGAGCTTCATCCTGGAGGAGGGGTTTGCGCTCGCGGACCTCAAGCGCATCGCCGATAGCATGGGCGCGGCGGCGCGCGCGGCCGGAGTTGCCGTGATCACGGGCGACACCAAGGTGGTCGAGCGCGGCAAGGGCGACGGGGTGTTCATCTCGACGACGGGCATCGGTGTCGTCCCGGCGGGGATCGAGGTGTCTGTCGAGAGAGTTCGACCGGGCGATCGCCTCATCGTCTCGGGCAGCATGGGCGATCATGGGGTGGCCGTGATGTCACGCCGCCATGACCTTAAGTTCGAGACCGAGACCGTTTCCGACTCAGCGCCCCTTCACGAGTTGGTCGCGGCCATGGTCGCAGCCGGCGGCCAGGACCTGCACGCCATGCGCGACCCGACGCGGGGCGGCTTGGCCTCGACGCTGAACGAGATCGCCCAGCAGGCGGGCGTCGGCATTCGTCTCGAGGAGGAGGCGATTCCCGTCGTGCCCGCGGTGACCGCGGCCTGTGAGCTTCTCGGACTCGATCCGCTCTACGTCGCCAACGAGGGCAAGCTCGTCGCCTTCGTTGCACCGCGATCGGCGGCGGCGGTGCTCGCGGCCATGCGGGCTCATTCGCTCGGACGCGACGCAGCCCTCATCGGTCAGGCAGTGGCGGACGAGCACCGCTTCGTGCAAATGAGAACCGCCTTCGGCGGCGAACGCATCGTCGACTGGCTGGCCGGCGAGCAATTGCCGCGGATCTGCTGAAGGACCCATGCGCATTCTCTTCCTCACTCACAGCTTCAACAGCCTCTCGCAGCGCCTCTACGTGGAGCTCGGCGAGCGCGGACACACGCTGTCAGTGGAGCTCGACGTCAACGACGCCGTGACGCGCGAGGCAGTCGCAAGATTCGATCCGGATGTGATCGTCGCGCCGTTCTTGAAACGTGCGATTCCGCAAGACATCTGGCGCACGCACCGTTGCCTCATCGTGCATCCCGGAATCCCCGGCGACCGCGGCCCTTCGGCGCTCGACTGGGCGCTGCTCGAAGGAGAAACGGAGTGGGGCGTCACCGTGCTGCAGGCCGAAGCTGAGATGGACGCAGGCCCCGTGTGGGCCTCCAGTATCTTTCCCTTGCGGGCGGCGACGAAGTCGAGCGTCTATCGCGGCGAGCTCGCTGAGGCTACCGTGCGGGCGGTGCTCACCGCGCTCGAGCGAATCGAGGCCGTCGCTGCCGCGCCGGTCCGGATAGGCCCGCAGGGTGCGGGTATCCGCGGTCGCACGCGTCCGGCCTGCCGCGCCGCGGACCGAGCGATCGACTGGCAATCCGACAACACGGAAGCGATTCTGCGCAAGATACGCAGCGCCGATGGCTCGCCCGGTATCCTCGATGCGATGTTCGGCCAAGCGGCGCGTCTTTACGACGCACACCGGGCCGAAGGCCTCTCCGGCCCACCGGGTGCCACCGTGGCGCGCTGCGGCGGGGCGCTCGCCCGCGCGACGCGCGACGGAGCGATCTGGATCGGGCACGTTCGCGAGGAGCGCAAGCTCGCGCTCAAGCTGCCGGCCGCAATCGTATTCGAGGAGCAGAGTGCGAGTCTGCCCGTCGCGGTGGGATACGAACCCGTCCGTTACGAGGAGGAGGATGGCATCGGCCTGTTACATTTCGATTTCTACAACGGCGCGATGAGCACGGCGCAATGTGCGGCGCTGCGGGAGGCGTACGCGCGTGCCCTAAAGCGGCCGACCCGCATGTTGGTTCTGACGGGAGGCCGCGACTACTGGTCCAACGGCATTCACCTCGGAGTCATCGAGGCGGCGGAAAGCCCGGCGGAGGAGTCCTGGCGCAACATCAACGCCATCGACGATCTCTCTCGCGACATCATCACCACGACCGACCGGCTGGTGATTGCGGCGCTGCGCGGCAGCGCGGGCGCCGGAGGAGTGTTTCTCGCACTCGCAGCGGATGAGGTGTGGGCCTCAGAGGGCATCGTGATCAACCCCCATTACAAGGATATGGGCAATCTCTACGGCTCGGAGTACTGGACGTACCTTCTGCCCCGCCGGGTGGGAGTGGAAAACGCCACACGCCTCATGCAGCGGCGGCTACCGATGGGTGTCGCCGAGGCGTGTCGGCTGGGCCTCATCGATCGTCGGCTGGCGGCGAGTGTCGGCACCGAAAGGGAAGCCATCACGCGGATGGCGGGCGCGCTGTCGCGCGGGGAAGCGCTCGCTGCACGGCTCGCGGAAAAACGGCGCCGGCGCGAAGCGGACGAGCAGGCGAAACCGCTTGCCGCCTACCGCGCCGAGGAGCTCGCACGCCTGCATCGCAACTTCTACGGCTTCGATCCGAGCTATCACGTCGCCCGCTACAACTTCATCCATCACGTGCCCAAATCGCGCACGCCCCTTCATCTGGCGCGCCATCGAGTGGTGGGCGCGTTGCGCGCAAGCCAACACGAGGAGACCGTCCATGTGTGAGAATTGCGGCTGTGCTGTGACCGAAGCCCCGGCCGATGCGGCCTTTCGCCTCGGCCATGCTCATGCCGGGCACTCTCATTCCGGGCACGCCACCCTCGAGTCGGTAGCGGTCCTCGAGGGTCTGCTGTCCGCCAATGATCGTCTCGCCGCACACAACCGCGAGCATTTCGACTCGCACCGCGTCCTGGCCGTCAACCTCATGTCCTCCCCCGGAGCCGGCAAAACCTCGCTCCTCGAACGTACCATCGAGGCGCTCTCCCCGAGGCGGCGGATCGCGGTCATCGAGGGAGATCTTGCGACCGAAAACGATGCGCGGCGCATCCGTGCGAAGGGCGTGCCGGCGGTGCAAATCACCACCGGAAACGCCTGTCATCTCGATGCACGCATGATTCACGAGGCTCTGCATGATCTTGCACTGGAAGGCCTCGATTTCCTTTTCATCGAGAACGTCGGCAACCTCGTCTGTCCGGCGAGCTTCGCGCTCGGCGAGCACCTCGATGTGACGCTGCTCTCGGTGCCGGAGGGGGACGACAAGCCGGAGAAGTATCCGGTGATGTTCCGCGCCTCGGACCTCCTGCTCATCACCAAGACCGACCTCCTGCCGCTGTTGCCGGAGTTCGAGCCGGCTCGCGCCGAAGCCTGCCTGCGCGCGCTCGCGAGCGCCGCGCCGGTGATGCGGCTTTCCTGCCGCAGCGGCGCCGGCATCGACACCTGGTGCGGCTGGCTGGACCGTGAGCTCACTCACCACCGCGCCCGTCTCGATGCTGAGAGGGCGAGCGCTGCGAGCGATGGGCGTACCGCCGCCAACGATCGCATTGCCGGCTGAAGGCGCGGCGCTGACAACGGCGGGCGGTGGGCGCATCGCGCGCCGCCTGCGCCTCGCCGGACACGTGCAGGGCGTGGGATTTCGACCGTTCGTGTACCGCCTCGCGCACGAACTCGAGCTCGCAGGGAACGTCAGGAACCTTCACGGGGAAGTCGAGGTGCTGGTCTGCGGGCAACGTAGCGAGGTGGAGCGCTTCGTCCGGGAGGTGATCGCGCGGGCGCCGCCACTTGCGCGGCCACGGCTCATCGCGGTGGATGAGGCGCTGCCCAGTGAGGAGTCCGGATTCACCGTCCTCGAGAGCGCCGCCGGCGCGAGCGCTCAGATTTTCGTGCCGCCCGACTCCTTCACCTGCGACGCCTGTCTCACCGAGCTCACGGATCCCGCAAGCCGCCGCTACCGCTATCCCTTCATCAACTGCACCCAGTGCGGACCGCGGTACACGCTGATCGAGGCGCTGCCCTACGATCGTTCCAACACCACCATGGCGGCATTCGCGCTCTGTCGGGCCTGCCGCGAGGAATACGAGCGTCCGATCGACCGCCGCTTTCACGCCGAGCCGGTCGCCTGCGCGGCCTGCGGCCCGGCAGTGTGGCTGGAGGAAGTTACATCGGTGCGCGGCGCGAGACCGACGATCACCGCCCGCGGCGAGTCGGCTCTGGCGCGAGCCAAGGAGGTCCTGCTCGCGGGCGGCATTCTCGCCGTCAGGGGTGTAGGGGGCTATCACCTCCTCTGCGATGCGAGGAGCGAGGCGGCGGTGTCGCGGCTGCGGGCCCGCAAGCGCCGGCCAGACAAGCCGCTAGCCGTCATGTTTCCGCAGCGTGGCGCCGACGGCTTAGCGAGCATCCGCAGCGAAGCGCAGCTGACGGAGCTCGAGGCCCAGTTGCTGGTATCGCCCGCGCGTCCCATCGTGCTCGCTCGCCGGCGCGCGGACTCTCGGCTCGCAAGACAGATCGCCCCGGGCCTCGCCGAAGTGGGTGTATTTCTGCCTTATAGCCCGTTGCATCACTTGTTGCTCGCGGACGCCGGCGGCCCGCTGGTCGCCACTTCGGGCAACGTGAGCGGCGAGCCGGTCATCACCGATGTGGCGGAAGCCCGGGATCGCCTGAGTTCCGTCGCGGATGCGAACCTGCACCACGACCGGCCCATTGCCCGTCCCGCCGATGATTCGGTGGTGCGCTGCGTACTGGGCCGGCCGCGTACAGTGCGGTTGGGAAGGGGACTCGCACCCCTCGAGCTCTGGCTCCCCTGGCGGCTCGATCGCCCCGTGCTCGCCGCCGGCGGCCACCTCAAGACGACTCTCGCCCTGGCGTGGGAGAGCCGCGTGGTGGTCTCGCCGCACATCGCCGACATGGGTGCCCCGCGCAGCGAGCGCGTGTTCGCGCAAGTGGCGGAGGACCTGCAGCGGCTCTATGGCGTCAGAGCGGCCGAGGTGGTGTGCGATGCGCATCCGGACTACTCGACCACTCGTTGGGCGGAGCACTCGGGACTTCCCCTCACCCGGGTGTTGCATCATCACGCGCATGCCTCGGCGGTCGCGGGAGAGGCGGATGTCGCGGACACACCACTGCTGGTGTTTTCGTGGGACGGCACCGGTTTGGGCGAGGATCGCACCCTCTGGGGCGGGGAAACGTTCCTCGGCGCGCCGGGAAGGTGGCGGCGGGTGGCGAGCCTGCGTCAGTTTCGTCTCCCGGGAGGCGAGCTCGCCGCGCGGGCCCCCTGGCGCTGCGCGGCAAGCCTCTGTTGGGAAACTGGCGCGGCGCTTCCCGGGCCGCAACCGGATCCGCTCGTATACCGCGCGTGGCAAGGCGGCGTCAACGCGCCGCGGACGAGCTCGGTAGGGCGCCTGTTCGATGCCGCAGCCGCCCTGGTGTTGGGCTTGCGCGAGGTGAGTTACGAGGGACAGGCACCCATGATGCTCCAGGCCTTGGCAGATCTCGGCGAGCGCGCCTGTCCCTCGACGGCCAAGCCGTACCCGCCGCTGCCGCTGCGCGCCGATGCCGACCAACTGCTGCGCCTCGACTGGGAGCCCTTGCTGAGGTCCCTCCTCGAGGCGGACCGCTCCCCGGCCGAGCGCGCCGCTGAATTTCATGCGACCCTAGCCGCATCGATCCTCGCGATTGCGCTACAGCAGCGGCGCGCAACGGGTATCGAGCGCGTGGCACTCACGGGCGGAGTGTTCCAGAACGCGCGCCTCACCGAGCTTGCGCATGAGGGACTGGCCGCGGCAGGGTTCAGCGTCTTCCTGAGCGAGCAGCTGCCCTGCAACGATGGTGGCCTGAGCTACGGTCAGATCATCGAACTCGCGGCTCGCAAACGCCGGGGCGCCGCGTCGTGTTGAGCGAGAAGGCCGCGCGCTCCCTCCCTTATGCATCCGTCGCGCTGTTTGATCTCGCGGCGAACCTGGAGCGCTATCCGCAATACGTGCCCGGCTGGATCTCAGCGCGGATCTACAGCCGCGGGGCCGGGTTCTGCTACGCCGAGCAGGTGGTTGGCTTCGGGCCCCTGAGCATGCAGTTTCGAACCACGGCCCGCATGCATCGACCCGAGGACATCGAAATCACATCGGATGACAGTCGGTTCAGCCATTTCCACCTCCTGTGGCAATTCGAGCAGCAAGGCGACCGGAACTCCTGCGTCACGCTACGCGTCGAGCTCGAGCTGCGCTCCCGCTTCCTCCAGAGTTGGCTCGAGCGGACCGCTCCGGGCATGGCCGGTGAGGTACTGCGCGCCTTCGAGGAGCGCGCCGGCATAATAAAATAGCTCGGCGTTCGTCGATCGGCTACGCTTGCGAGGATGATGAATTTGTGCGCGCCGCTAGCCTTGTCCGCATACGCGCAGGAGGCGAAACCTGACGCGACCCCACCGCCCGCCAGCGCGGCAACTTCGCTCGGTTTCTTCCTCGATTCGCCACAAACTTACTTACCGGAAACGGAGAAGAACTGGCGCGCCTTGAAAGGCAAGCTCAGCAAAGCGCGGTAAGACTGCCCCGAATCCTCCGGGCAACGCTCCCTGTCGCGGGCGCGCCGCTGCCGCACGATCCGCAACGGTACCGGCCGAGAGCGTATTTTCCCTATGCGCCAACCCAATTCAGGATCCTTGCGCCATGGCTGGACTCGGCGGATCTGGAGGGCGCTCGGTCCGGGCCTGATCACCGGCGCGGCCGATGATGATCCCAGCGGCATCGCGACCTATTCGCAGGCCGGCGCGCAATACGGTTACGCGCTCACCTGGACGATGCTGCTCACGATGCCGTTCATGGCGGCCATACAGATCATCAGCGCCTGTATCGGCTGGCGGACGGGGAGGGGTCTCGCCAAGAGCCTCGCTGCGCGATTTCCGCGCCCCGTGGTGCATTCGCTCGTCGCCCTGCTGGTAGCCGCCAATACCATCAATGTCGCGGCCGATCTTGCCGCCATGGGCGAATCGCTACGGCTGGTGATTCCCGGCCCCGCGGTCCTCTACGCGCTCATATTCGGACTCGCTTGCCTCATCGCGCAGACGGTGGTGCCTTATCACCGCTACGCGGGCTACCTCAAGTATCTCACGTTGACCCTGTTGGTTTATGTGGGCTCCGCCTTCACTCTGCGCATCCCCTGGGGCAGGGTGACGACCGATACGCTCGTTCCGACCTTCTCCGACAACCGGGCAATCCTGCTCACGATCGTGGCCGTGTTCGGTACGACCATCAGTCCGTATCTTTTTTTCTGGCAAGCATCCCAGGAAGCCGAGGAGTCACAACTCAGCCACCGACGGCGAAGAGGCGCGCACAACACAACGTCCGGGTACTTCCGGCACATCTCATTCGATACCTGGACTGGGATGGCGTTCTCGAATCTCGTCGGCTTTTTCATCATCGTAACCACGGCTGCCACGCTAAACGCGCATGGCATCACGAAGATCGACACCGCATCTCAAGCGGCGGAGGCCCTGCGCCCGATCGCCGGCGAATTGACGTTTGGACTCTTTGCCGCCGGTATCATCGGTACCGGGTTGCTCGCAGTGCCAGTCCTGACCGGATCGGCAGCCTACGCCCTTGCGGATGTGCTGGGACTGAAGAACAGTCTCGAGCTGCCCGCCCGACGGGCTCGCGGTTTTTACGCCATACTCGCGTTCGCAACCCTCGCAGGAGTGGTGCTTGCGGCCTTACGGCTCAATCCGATCGCTTTGCTCTTCTGGGCCGCGGTGATCAATGGCATCACCGCCGTGCCCATCATGGTGGCCATGATGGTGCTGGTCTCTGACCGCCGCGGGCGCGAGGCTTTCCTGATCCCCTTATGGCTAAGGTGCCTGGGCTGGCTCGCGGCAGCGCTCATGGCACTGGCCGTCGCCGTCTATTTCCGCTCTCTCATCGGATGAGTTCGTCGATGGGTCGCGGCGGCCGATCAGGCTCTTGCGGCCGGACTCAACGCGATAATCCAACCTGTGCGACGAGTCGCGCGAGCTGTGCGCTGTTTTTGGCGCCGAGCTTCTCGCGGATAGCCGATTGGTGGTTGGCTACGGTCTTCTCCGAAAGACCAAGCTTCTCACTGATGCTCCTGACCGTCTCGCCCTGCGCGAGCAGACGCAGGACCTCGAACTCGCGCGGGCTCAGCGCTTCGATTTCGGCCCGGCCCGGTTGCGCGGTCGATTGCGCCATGTTCGCCGCCACATCCGCACTCAGGTAGCGCTCACCCCGGGAGACGGCATAGATCGCCTGCACCAGGACCTCGGGCGCGCTCGCCTTGCTGAGGTAACCCAGCGCTCCCGCCTCGAGCGCGCGCGAGGCATAGATCGCATCATCGTGCATGCTGAACATCAGTATGCGCAGGTGCGGCTGATCCTTCAGCATCCGGCGGGTTGCCTCGATCCCGCTCGTGCCGGGCAGGGCGATGTCCATGACCACCACGTCCGGGCCGAGTGCGCGCGCCCGCTCGCAGGCTTGCGTGCCGTTGCTCGCCTCACCGACGACGCGGATGCTCGGCTCCTCCTCGAGCAGCCGCCGGTAGCCTTCGCGCACCACGGCGTGATCGTCGACGAGCAGAATCCGGGTGGGGCCCGTCAAGATGCCTCTCCGGGAGCCGGCGGCACCGGGATCTGCGCCGAGAGCTCAAATCCCCGCCCGGGCGAGCTCGTAAAGGCGAGTCTGCCCTGCAGCGCCAGGACCCGCTCGCGCATGCCAATCAGTCCAAGCCCCCGGGTCGGAAGGCCGGGGGTAGTTCCTACTCCATCATCGATGACAGCGAGGTCGATGCGGTCGAGATCCGCGCGACGGCTTTCCCCGCGCTCGAGGCGGATGGCGAGGTGGTGCGCCGCGGCGTGCTTCGCCACGTTCGTGAGCGCCTCCTGAACGAGCCGATACAGCGTCACCGTGATGCTCTCCGGCAGAGCGGTAAAATCTCCCGTGATGGAGAGCTGTAAAGTCACGCCGGGTAAGCGCGCGCGCCACGTCTCGACGCAGTGCTCCAACGCGGCCGCTAGACCCAACTCATCGAGACCCGGCGGCCGCAGCTCGCGCACGAGCGTCGCCAGTGCGCCATGAATGTGGTTGCAATTCTCGACGATGGTGCTTGCCCGGTACAGCATCGTCGCCGGGGATGCGCGTTGGTCGTCCCGAATGCCGACGGCATCGAGCTTGATGACGTTCAGATACTGCCCGAGCTCATCGTGCAGCTCGCGCGCGAGCGCCTTGCGCTCGCTCTCCTGCAGCTCGACATACTGCTGCGCAAGCCGTCGGTTGTCCGCCAACGCCGCGGCAAGTTGCGCCTCGGCCGACTTCCGGCGCGCGATCTCCTGCCGCGCCTCGCCATAGCGGCGAGTGGCGAACCAAGTCAGGCCGAGGCCGAGTATCAGGAGCACCGACGGCAGCTCATCGAACTGGTATCGCTCATAGGGCGCGGTCAGCCGACGCAACATTTCCGTCACGTTGAAGTGCCCGCACAACACCCAGGTCGCAAGGGTCACGATCGCGACCAGGAGCCCATCGCGCAGGTGAGCTCTGCGCGCGGGGTCTCTCGCGCGCGAGCCGCCGTGAGGGCGCGGCGCCGGGTCCGCACCGCCTACAGCGGGGACGACCGTGGAGCCGAGGGGATGGATTCGAGCTCCCATGCGGGAATGCTCCTTTGGGTCCCAGCAGTCAGTCTACCGCAGGCCAGATCCTGCAGACGGGCTGCATCGCCCACCGATACCGCGGTCAACCTCATGAGCTCTCGGTTGACGAGCCCACCCGTCCGGCGCGCAAATATCACCCGACAACAGGCGCGAGCAGTAGGGTCTCGACCGCCGGCGGGACGTTCAGGGGCGCTGCGCGCTCTCGATCTCGCGATGCAACCACGCGCGCGCGGTGGTCCAGTCGCGCTTGACGGTCGCCTCCGAGACGCCAAGGACCTCGGAGGTCTCCCGGATGGAAAGCCCGCCGAAGTATCGCAGCTCGACCACCCGCGCCTGCTGCAGGTCGAGCGCAGCGAGGCGGCTCAGCGCCTCGTCCACAGCGAGTACATCGATTTCCCCCGGGTCGGTAACGGCGACTGCCTCTCCCAGCGTGACGCGGTAGCCGCCGTCGCGCTTCTTGGCCAGTCGAGCGCGGGCATGGTCGACCAGGATCTGCCGCATCAGGTGTGAGGTCAGGGCGACGAAGTGGCAGCGGTCGCGAACTTCCGCCGCTCCCTGATCCATCAATCGCAGATAGGCCTCGTGGATGAGAGCGGTCGTCTGCAAGGTGTGATCGGAGCGTTCCCCCCGCAGATGACGCCGCGCCACACGGCGCAGCTCCTCGTAGACGAGGGGCAGGAGACGGCGCAGCGCGTCATCATCTCCCGAGCGCCAGAGACGAAAGAGCTCTGCGGGAGCCGAGGTTGAGGATGAGGACATCAGCGCAAGTCGTTGATCGGGTAGCTACATAATAAGGACATTCCCGTTCGGCGCCCGAGCATCCGGTCTCAATTCCGGCCCCGGGGCGAGTCCGGCGTGAGCTGTTTTCGGCGCCGATTGCGCTTTAGCAGTGTATCCGGATGCGTCGGAGAGACGCTGGGGCGCTCGAGAGGAAGTATGGAGCAGAAGGTCATCACCAATCCCATCGATGGGGCCGGGCCGGCCAAGCGGCTGCTGTCCAACCTCTTCTACGGCTGCGGCTACAACTTCTACCGTAGCGATAATGAGTTTCAGGAAGACGACGAGCTGATTCGCGGCAAGCTCAGGCAGTTCCTGGGGGATTCCCGTACGCACTTGCGCTCGCTCGAGGCGGCGCTTCGGCGTGAGCACCGGGCGCGAATGGGCGGAGCCTACGCTTTTCTGGATGCCGCCGCTGTCGACTCCGCACGCGCCCTGCTGCACGCGCAACGTGATCTCGAGGCGATGGAAGCGGTGATCGGCGCCGCCGCCGCACCGCAGATGCACCCCGTGCATCGGCATCATCGGCCAGAGCGCAGCACGCTCTCGAGACTCGTGGCGTTGGATGGTGAGGTATTGCTCGCGCTGCTGACGCTGCGCGATGCGATCGCGAAATTGGAGAACGGCGCCGCAGCCGCCGCCAGGATGGCCAGTTTGCTGCAGGCGAGCGACTTCGATGCGCTCTGGAATCGCCGCGAGGCCTTGCTGTCGGGCGGCTCAGGTTGAAGTCCGCACGCGCAGCCCTTTGCGCAGCCGATTCAGTGTCATGCGCGCCGGATGCGTCGGCGCGAGGCCGGCAGCCACGATCGCTCCTGAGCCGGAAATCAGAGCCCGCGCTTGCGCGAGCCGCCCGAGGGAAGCAAGACTCGCAGCCAGCTCGATTTTGGCCGCGGCGATGGTCGGCCCATTCGGCGCATATCGGCTGTTGGCGTAGCCGCTGATGGCGAGCCGATAGAGCGGTACCGCTTCGGCGAAGCGCCCCTCGCGCGCCAGCAGCAGCCCCTTGCCTTCGTAAGCCATGCTCAGCGCCGCGCTGTGGGGCAACGAGTGCGCCCCGAGATACGCAATGGCTCGATCGTAGGCTTGCTCGGCATGAGCGTTCGCGCGCGCCTCTCGGTAAGTGTCGCCGAGCCAGAGTAAGCGCAGACCCTCGAAGCTGCTGCTCATCACCGAGCGCGGGTCGCCCGGCATGGGTGAGGAGAGCAGCTCGAGTGCCCGCTGAGTCTGCCCGACGAACGCCAGAGGATGGGCCAGCCGGATCCGGTAGACGGCGGTGGATTGCGGCGTCTGGCCGCCCGTTTGCTGATAGGTGCGATACGCTTTTTGTGCGGCGGATGCGGCGCCGCGGTAATCGCCATACATCCAGAGCACCTGGCTCAAAGCAAACAGCGCGCCGATGTATCTTTCTCGATGCAGGCTCCGCTGCGCTCGGTAGTCATCGATCGAGCGGCGGAACCAGAGTATCGACTCGCGCAGCCGGTTGCGGCGAAAGAGGACGTCCCCGAGGCTCAGCTCGGTATCGATGTATTGGTCGCTCCCGCGTCCGAAGATGCGCTCGTAGCCGCCAAGGACTTGCTCCCACGTCCGCTTGGCCTCCTGAAAGCGGCCGGCCTCCTCGGCCACCTCGGCGTAGTCGTTGAGTGCATCGAAGTAACGCGCGTCCGCGGTGTTGAAGTGCGCGCTGACGAGATCCACGCGCGCCTGCGCCAGAGCGAGCGCATCGCTCCACCGCATGGCCTGGGCGTTGGCTATCGCCAGGGTGCCCAGGGTGCCTATGGAGCCCACCGAGTCCCTGCCGTCCGGACCGCGCTCGAGCGCGCGCGCCCGCTGCAGCGCCGTGATGGCTCGAAGCGGGTCGGTCTCGAGGTACGCCTTGCCGATCGCGTCCCAGACGGCGGCGACCGCCGCAGGATCCGCAGGCTCTTGCGATTCGAAGACCGGGAGTGCGTGATGCAGCAGCATGAGAGCCTCGCCCGTACGCCCCGCATCGTCGTAGGCTCTCGCGAGACGGTACTCGGTCCGCGCGCGCAGCAGCGTGTCGCCCGCGGAACCGACAGTCCTCTCGATGCGCAGCGCCTGCTCCAGGTCCTGCTCGCAGGGCTCGAATTGCCCGATCTCACAGTGCAGCGCTCCGATGGCCGATAACATGCGGGCCCGCACCTCCGGCTGATGCGAGAGATTGGGGTCGATCTCGCCCTGCGCGCGCGCCACCAGAGTGCGCACGTCAAGCGGTTTGCCACCGGTCTGCTCGGGATTCGCTTCCTCGAACAATGACACCAGGTAATCGCTCACCCTCTGAGATGCGTGCGCCTCGTCCTCGGCTCGGGCGAGCGCGGCGCGCGCGATGACCGTTGCCCGCGCGATCATGGCGATGCCCGCGAGGAGCGCCACCGCCATCAGTACCGTCGCCGCCATACCCACTTTGTGCCGTCTCACGAACATCGAGGCGCGATATCGCAACGTCGGGCTGCGCGCCGCAATCGGCCGGTGTCCGAGATAGCGCCGGACGTCCTCCGCGAGGCGATCCACGGTTGCGTAGCGCCGCTCGGGCTCCTCGCGCAGCGCCATCAGTGCAATGTTGTCGAGATCGCCGCGCAGGCGGCGGCTCAACCTCTCCGGCGACTCCTGACACACGCCACTCGCCGCGTCCCGTCCGCGCACCGCGAGACTGGGCCTCGCCGGCGCCGGTCCGACGGCCGCTCTCGTCCCCGCCGCCGTCGCGCGTGCGCGGCCACCGTTGGGTCTCATGCCCGTCAGCAGCTCATAGAGGATGACGCCGAGCGAGTAGACATCGCTCGCCGCCGTCACCGGCTCGCCCTTGAGCTGCTCCGGGCTCGCATAATCCGGTGTCAGGAGCCGAATCGCGTTGATGGTCAGGTCGCCGCGCGCGGGGATCGAGCCCGGCTCGAGAACCTTCGCGATGCCGAAATCGAGTAGCTTCGGCGTGCCGTCCGCCGTCACCAGGATGTTGCTCGGCTTCAGATCCCGGTGGATCACCGCGCGCTGATGAGCGTATTGCACGGCGGCGCACACGAGTAGAAACAAGCGCAGGCGCGCCTCGAGGCCGAATCGGTGCCGGTCACAGTAGTCGGTGATCGGCTGCCCCTCGATCAGCTCCATCACCAGGTACGGTATCCCTTCCTCCGTAGTGCCGCCGTCGAGCAGCCGCGCAATGTTGGGATGCTGGAAGGCGGCGAGAATCTGCCGCTCGGCCCGCAGCCGCGGTGCGATGAGCTGCGTGTCCGCGCCAGCCCGCACCAGCTTGATAGCCACCTCGTGCTCGTACTCCTGATCGGCACGTACCGCACGGTAGACCTCGCCCATGCCGCCCGCACCGATCTCCTCGAGCAGTCGGTAGGGGCCGAGCCGGCGGCCCGAATGCGGCGAAGGCGATTCGAGAACTGCCGCTGCGGGACTCTCGAGGAAGGCTGCGCCCGCCTCCTCATCCGCGCGCAGGAGCGATTCGAGCTCGGCGCGAAGCGCGGGGTCGGTCATGCCGAGGCCTTGCACGTAGGCAGCGCGCTCCGGCTCGCCGAGCGCCATGGCTTCGGCGAGCGCTGCTTTCACCGCTCGCCAGCGCTCAGGGTCCATGGGGCTGTGGAATGACCCGCGGGCACATTCGACGGGGTTTTGGGTTGTTCTTCATCGCTCGGGGCTGGCGCGTGGCCACACCCCAGCTGAGCTATCTTCTCAGGAATCGGCCCGCGGGCAAAATGCGGAGCCGCGGCTGGCTGATTGCCGGCCGGGAACCGAAGCGGCGCGTGCCTGCGCCGTGGGCATGCATCGATCGTGCTCAGTCAGCCGAGCCGCGCGCCACGAGCTCGAGCCCCGCGCTGGTGCGCAGCGCTTCCTCTTCCATTTTGCTGCGGATGACCCAGGGTCCGATCACCGGTGGGACCCAAAAGGCGGGCACCAGCTCGATCCGAGCGATCATGCAGGTCATCGTGCGGTCGCTGGGGCAGGGCGCAACGGTCCAGCGGCCGCGGCCCGCTTTGAAATCACCGCCCTGCGCCAGAAGCTTCGCCTCGAGCACGCCGCCCTGCGCGTTGGTTGTTGCCACCATGATCTCCTCCTGGCGCATCGTCCGGCAGAAGATGAGCACACAGGCGTGGATCGTGGTGAGAAGCCGCACCCGACCGGGCACCGTGGTCGGCTGCACGCGCACCGCTCGCAAGTCGTGGTTGTAGCGGGTCATGGCCGAGTAGTCCTGAAGGGCCCGGAACACCGCCGACGGCGGCGCGGCGATGCTGATCCGCATGTCGATCAGAAAGCGCTCGCCCTCGCGCGCCACGTGCACGCCGAGCACCTGCGCCGCCTGCGCGGAGAGCGCGCCCCATGACAGCGCCATTAGGAGCCACGCGCGCCAGTTGCGGGATCTGTGCACCATTCCGCGGCTCCTACCGGGCCTTCGGCACAATGTCAATGCTCCGTGGCCGCGCATTGCCAGCGGCTTGAAATCAGGACAAAATTCCGGCGCGTCTCCTCCTCCAGTGGCTAGGTGGCAGAGTGGTCATGCAGCGGCCTGCAAAGCCGTCTACGCCGGTTCGATTCCGACCCTAGCCTCAATTCATCCGTCTGTGAGTGCGAAGCCGCAAGCCGAGCGCGCCACGCACGCCGAGACCTTCGAAGAGATCGCGCGCGAGTGGCTCGAGCTGCAAAGCAAACCGCTCGCTGTCGAGACGATGGAGATCCTCGGTACCCGGCTCAAGAGCCTCCTGTACCCTTATGTCGGCAGTCGTCCCGTCGCGTCCATTACTGCACAGGAGCTCCTCGCGGCGCTCCGAAGGATCGAGGCACGCGGGAAGCACGAGACCGCGCACCGCGTGCGTGCGCTGTCAAGTCGCGCAACCTCGCCTCGGTCACAGCTGGCACACTCCGAGCGCAACAAAGTCCGTGCCGCATACAACAAAGCGCAGCGCCTTTCCGAGCGCAAAAAGATGATGCAGGCCTGGGCGGACTACCTCGATGGGCTCAAAGCCGGCGAAGGCGGCAAAGTGGTGCCGATCCACAGAACAGAGCCGGCGGCATAGATGTACCCCGCCTGTGGGACTGGCCGGGTCCGACTCTCTGCCGGCGTTGGTGACCGGCCGCTTCGGGGAACCCTGATTTGACGCGCTCGTAACGTTCCATCGTTCGCGCCGCCCCGCTGCCTCGTCAGTGGCCGATCGTCGCCGTCTGTGATATCCTTACCCTAAAGTAAGGAAAGAGGATAATGTGATGGCCGCGGCGACCGTAACAGGCAAGGGGCAGATCACGATTCCGATTGAGGTGCGGCAAGCGCTTGGGATCGACGCAGGCGATCGCGTCGAGTTCGTTGAGGTTGAGCCTGGGCGGTTCGAGCTTGTGCCGGCGACGCGCTCAGTGACGGCCCTGAAAGGCATGTTTGGCAAGCCCAAACGGGCCGTGTCGATCGGGGAGATGAACGCCGCGATCGCCAGGCGCGGAGCATCAGCGCGGTAAACCCCTCGCGAGCGGTGTCCAATGATCGGTCTCGATACCAATGTCCTCGTCCGGTATGTCATGCAGGATGACCCGAAGCAATCACCAAAGGCAACGCGGCTCATCGAGTCGCTCGCCCCCGAAGCTGCGGGTTTCGTGTCCGTTATCGCGCTGATTGAGCTCGTGTGGGTCCTCACCTGCTGCTATGACTTAACGCGAGAGCAGATTGCGCAGGCGCTGGATGCGCTCCTGCGGGCCAAAGAGCTCATCCTGGACCGCGCCGAGCAGATCGGCCAAGCACTGCGTATCTTTCGTGCAAGCTCGGCGGACTTCGCAGACTGTCTCATCGAGCGCACGGCCCACGCAGCAGGCTGCGATAGAACGATGACTTTCGACCGTACGGCTGCGAATAGTGCG
>JBAUOO010000069.1:0-10630 GCA_049579785.1 Steroidobacteraceae bacterium | reverse complement strand
GTGCAGTTGCGTTAATGCTGTGGTGCCCCGTCAGATTCGTGCAACGAGGCTATGAGGGGGCAGGAGACATTCCGCTTGCGAGTCCTACAGGCCTGCACTAACTCTGCCAGTACCCCTTCCAGGAGTGTCAGATAAGCCAGTTTGCCCCGCACATCGGCCAACTTGCGCTCAGCGAGCTGTCGGGCCTCCAAGCAATGCGTGCCGTCATCGAGCCGCAGGAGTTCGGCGATGTCCTCAAGGGAAAACCCGAGCCGTTGAGCGGATTTGATGAACCGCAATCGCTCGATCTCCGCCTTGCCGTATCGGCGGATGCCGCCGGCGGGCCGGTTGGGAGAGGGGAGCAGACCCCTGCGCTGATAGAAGCGGACGGTCTCTACATTCACCCCGACGGTCCGCGCGACTCCGCCGATAGTCGGATTCAGCCGGTCACGTTCCACACCCTTGACTCCGTACTCAGGTACGGTCCTACGATACCACCGTGATGGGTGACAAACCGAAGATCCTCGGCGCTACGGGAGGCGCAGTGGCCCTGAGCGCGCTGGCGCTCGCTTTTGGCGCCTGTTGTGTCGCGCCCTGGGCGGTGGCTTTGCTCGGGGTAGGTGGCGCGGTGGTGCTCGCGAGACTCGCCCGTCTACAGTCTCCGGTGGTGGCGGTGACGCTTCTGCTCGTAGGGCTGGGATTCTGGTATGCCTATCGCACGCGCTCGCGCGCCAAGGGTGGGAATTGTCCGATCGAAGATCGTAAGGGCTTGCGCATCGCGGTATGGATCGGGGCATGGATCGTCATTGTCGTCGACATCGCCTCCTACCTGCCGCGCCTCGCATCATTCTGGTGATGGAGCGGTCAATGCAAGGGACGAGAATTCTGCCGGCTGTGCTCTGCATCATCCTCGTGATGATTCTTGCGGGTTGTGGTCATAGCCGCGCTCCGAGCACCTTCAACGTCCGCTACGCCGTTCTTGGCGGCGATGATCAGCCACTTCGCGAGGATTTCAATCACGACCGCGGCAAAGTCAGGCTCCTGTTCCTCGTGGATCCCATCTGCCCCGGGTGCTTGAACGGCTTGGCAGAGATGGGTGATGACCTCCTTTCCAAATTGAGCGCCAGCGCGCCGGTGAGGGTGTACGTCGTGTTCGAGCCAGTCATCGGCGGTCAGGCCAAGTACATTGCCGCCGCGGCTGCGTTGCTGCGGTCGTCGACACCGCGGCTTTACTGGAATCCAACGGGCGATTTCGGTTGGCAGATGTCGCACATGCTGGGTTACTGGAACGGCCACCGCTGGGTCTACGGGTGGGATACATGGCTCATCTATCGGCCAGATGCGGTTTGGAGCGGTGCGGCAGCGCCCAAGCCCGCATTCCTAATGGATCAGCTCAGTGGCTTGCCACAGGTTTCGCAATTCCCGTGGCTCGATGGGCACGTCTTCGCAGCCAGAGTGCACGCAATGGTGGATGACCTCAATCGGCCGGCTGCT
Source organism: Steroidobacteraceae bacterium (assembly GCA_049579785.1). Lineage (GTDB taxonomy): Bacteria > Pseudomonadota > Gammaproteobacteria > Steroidobacterales > Steroidobacteraceae > 13-2-20CM-66-19. The sequence continues at coordinate 9,157 of JBAUOO010000069.1, read as the reverse complement.
TCCGAATGACGGCGACCGCACCTTCGAGCGTACCGGTGATGAGGTCGGAATTGATCTGCCCGTTCTGCCGCGCACTCCATACTGAGATCATGCCGATCGATGCCTGCATCTATTTCTTCGAGTGCACGGCGTGCGGCGCAATGTTGAGACCCAAGTCCGGCGATTGCTGCGTATTCTGCTCGTACGGCTCCGTGCCATGCCCGCCCGTTCAGCTGGCACATGCCAAAACCGGCGTCCGTCCGGGGTGTTGCAGGTAATCTCGAATGGCAGAGAGCCAAGTCTGCGCACCAGAAAACTCCGCCCGATCGAAAGATTGGTTGCGCCAACCGATAGGTATGCTGCTCTGGTGGGGCGTCCCCATTCTCCTCGGGGAGTCCACGAACTTCCTTCATCTGTCGCTTATGCAGACCGCCCTTACCTGGGCAGGCGCATTCGTCTGGATGGGAACCGGGTGCACGCTCAATGCGCTACGCTGCGGGCGTCGCCATTGCTTTTTCTCGGGTCCGGTGCTGTGGCTGGGTGCAGTGGCGGCCTTACTCGTGGGTTTCGGCCTCATTTCTGGTCCACGCGTGCTCAGTGACGTGATCAACGCGACGGTTGTGCTGGTTATCTTGTCGTATGTGCCGGAATGGATCCGGGGAAAATACACCTCCAAAGCCTGACGTGTGGCAGTCCCGGCGTGCGCGCACCGTCACGGACTGCCACCGGGAATCCTCCTTGCCAAGCAAACGCAGACCGCGATGGGAGGCAACGTTGCCGTCGAGATTGATCTTCTCCGGCCATGACCCTGTGACCCTGACGGCTTGGCGGAAGAACTTCTGCGCGGATTCTATAGTTCGGCTCTCGGAAAACAGCGAGTGGACGGACTTCCCGTCGCGATCGACCGCTCGATAGAGGTAGTTCCATCGCCCCTGAACCGGCACGGAGGTTTCGTCCACGCGCCAGGAGGGATTAATCGGCTTTGCGAATCGTGCCCAGCGGCGCTCGAACTCCGGCACATAATGCTGCACCCAGCGCAGGATGGTCGTGTGGCTCACCGCGACACCGCGTTCGGTTATCATGGCGGAGAGATCGCGGTAGCTCAGCCGGTAAGTCAGGTACCAGCGGACGCAGAGCTCGATCGCGCACCACGTTGTCGAGGACGCTGTCATCGAGCGCTACCGGAGCGGGCGACTTTCCCAGCGTCAGGTCGGTGAGGCGCTGGGATTCGATTACTGGCAGACAGAGGCATTTCTCCGCGAGCGCGGGGTGCCGGTCAACTACTCGGTTGCCGATCTCGAAGCGGACGAGTCGGCGCTCAATAAGATCTCTTGGCGCTCGTGAACGTTGTCGTTTCGAGGTCATCCGCGACAGGGAACTCGACCGCCTGTGGTTCGAGGAGGCCAATCAGCGGGCAGCGCAGATCGACGCCGGCGAAGTCGAGTTGATCTCCGCCGAGGAGGTCGATCGGAAGGCACGGGCGCTGTTGCGATGACCTCGCTTCCACCCGGCGCCGGAAGCGGAACACCTCGGACAGATCGCCTTCTACGAGCCGCGGCGTAAAGGCCTCGGTAGACGCTACCGAGATCACTTTCTGAAGATAATCCAGGGGGTCTGCGAGCGGCCAGCGCAATATCCGATCGAGCACCCGCCAGGTATTCGGCGGGTACGCCTCCGACCATTTCCTTTGACGCTCATCTACCGTGAGCGGGACGGGGCCGTCCAGATACTCGCGCTGGCTCATGGCAGCGCTCATCGGCATGACTGTCGCTCAACGCCGTCGACTCGGCGATTTCGCATGGGCGCGGGGACGCGCACCACGAACCCGAGCGCCATCGATGAGGGAACGGGCAGCCGATTGAAGAATTCGCGTCGCTCCGGCACGCGACAGACGCCCATCGCTGGTAAATGCACCATCGATGATGAGCGCGATCTGGTACGCGACCTCTTCCGGGCGACTGGGCACTAGTCTGCTCACGAGAGTCTGCAGTCGCTCGAACATTGTCGCTTTGTGTCGCGCACGAATCTTACGTGCGGGGTGATTCGCGTCAGAGAACTCGGCAGCCACGTTGATTTGCGGACAGCCGCGATAGCCACCTCGGCTCACTCGCTGTCCGATCCAGTCGAGCAAGGCCATGAGCTCGCGGGTCGGATTGCCCGCAACGACATTGACCACCTCGTCCCATTGCATCCAAAACTCACGGTCCTCGCGCTCTAGAAAAGCAACGATCAAGTCATCCTTCGTGTGAAAATGACGGTACAAGCTCGTCTTCGCTACTCCGGATTCCGCGACGATCCGCTCGACGCCGACCGCGCGGACGCCATGCGCATAGAACAACCGTGATGCCGTCGCGAGTAGGCGCGCGCCGGTATCGAACTCGTGGGCATGGTCAGTGTTCAAAGCGTCTCCTCGCGATAGGCACAGCAAAAGCAAATATCCATGGGCGTTTCACCAAGGTCCACCGGCGATGAAGCTTGACAACGCTACCGATCGGTAGCATGTTGCGCTACCGATCGGTAGCGTGCAAGGGGCACCATGGATCTGAAAGCAGTTGCTGTTTACGGCGCCACGGGTCATACGGGAGCATTTGTCCTTCGTGAACTCGAACGCCGCGGCCTTCGCACGGTTTCGATTGGCCGAAACGGTGCGTCCCTGTCCGAGACCGGTCAGCCGGATGCACCGAGGCGGGAATGGCGGCGTGCATCGTGCGACGACCCCGACGCGCTTGATGAAGCGCTTCGCGGAACCGGCGCAGTCGTCAACTGCGCCGGCCCGTTTCTCGATACCGCATCCGCCTTAATCGAGGCGGCGCTACGGACCGGCATCCATTATTTCGACATCACCGCCGAGCAACGCTCGGTCCGACTGTCTTTGGCGACGTACCACGAGGAAGCAAGAGCACGCGGAATCGTGGTTCTCCCGGCAATGGCGTTCTTTGGCGGTCTCGCCGATTTGCTCGCAGCCGAAGTGACGCGCGGGACGAGCTCCATCGAGTGCATCGAAATCGGCGTTGCACTTGACTATTGGCACCCGACCGAGGGGACCCGAAAGACCGGAGATCGCAATACGGCGCGTCGCCTCGTTATCGCGGGCGGGCGGCTGGCACCCGTACCAAAGCCGGCTCCGGTTCGAGATTGGACCTTTCCCGAGCCCTTCGGCCTTCAGGAAGTGGTGGCGGTGCCCTTATCGGAGATTGTGACCATCAGCCGGCATATCGCCGTACGCAACGTTTGCAGCTACATGAATTCAGCGCCGCTGCGCGATCTCAACGATCCGCGGACGCCCCCGCCGACCAAGACCGATCCCTTGGGTCGGTCTTCGCAACGCTTCGTCATGGACGTTCACGCGACAGCGGGCGGCGATCGGCGTCGAATCGCCGTCGCCGGACGCGATATCTACGCGATCACCGCTCCAATCGTCGTTGAAGCGTGTATGCGCATACTCAGCGATCCGCCTGCGGCGGGCGGTGCATATGCTCCCGCGGAGCTATTTGACGCGAAGAGCTTTATTTCCGCATTGGTGCCGCACTTGAGGGTCGTGCGATCGCTCTATGCCGCATCATCAAGAGGTCGCTCGAATCGACCCGAACTATCTTTGTGATCGACTCAAGATAAATGCATGCGACGCGGTCAAGCGTAAGAGTGAAGCCTCGAGCTATGCGGATGCACAGATGCACACGGGATTGGCGTCAGTACATGGCAGATGGACCGGCATATGATCCATCTCGTGCTGCTCAACTCACCCGATGCAGGATACTCGGACACTCAGTGGAGGTTGAGCGAATGGGAAATTGCTGCCGTTCGCCGAATGGCTGAGGCGCGCCGCCGCGCCGGCCGTCGTCCGAGTCTTGCCGCTCGACACGGAGGTCGTGCTCGCGCTGGATGCTCTCCCGGCGGGTTTTCATGGCGATCCGGCGGACCGGCTGATAGTCGCGACTGCGCGGGCCCATCGGTTGCCGCTCGCCACGCACGATCAACGCATCCGCAGGTCGCGCGTCGTGCGGACCTGGAGGGCACCAAGTCGCCGACGGGCGCCCCTTTCCCGTTGATAAGCAACGTTCCGGAGCCGGACGGCTCGCGGCAGCTCAATGTTCAGTCTCACCTTGGGATCACTCGAGCAAACGTCGGTGCGCGCGTCAGACTCGACCCGAAGCCAATCGAAGCTGCGGTCGAGCGACACCGAACTCGCCCGAAACCGAGCCGCTGAAGCGCGCAGTTTCGGCATCATGGCGCTTGCGGCCAGAGTGCCCGCCACTGATAGCCGCGGCCGCGGTGCCCCATAGCAGACGACGACGCTTGACTCCGGCAGGTCGCCAGGGGCCTACAGTCCAATGATCACAAAGAGTATGATAGCCGCGATGCAGCCGGACGCTGGACCTCCTTTCTCGCAAATCGTCTGAGATTCCACGTCAGAGTAGAACAACATCCTCACCTTCGCAAAGGTGCGATAGCAGTGACGGAGCGGGCTCCTGACTTCTTCGTGAGTCACGTCTCCGAGAATCGGGCGACCGCGCTCGAGATTGTAGAAGCGCTGGAACAGCGTGGAATGCGCTGCTGGATCGCTCCGCGCGACCTTCGGCCGGGTACGCCGTTCGACGATGAGATCGCCATCGCCATCGAAGCCAGCCGAGCGATGCTGCTGGTTTTTTCCGATCAGTGTAATGACAGCGAGTACATTCGGCGGGAAGTAACGGTCGCGGGAGACAGCCAGAAGGTCGTTATTCCGTTTCGGATTGAGAACGCGCAACCCCGCAAAGCTCTTCGAATCAGATTGTCCGATCTCCACTGGGTGGGCGGCTTCGTATCTCGCGAGTGGGCGATTGACGAAGTGATCAAGACGCTCGCCCAAGCCGTTTGAGGTCGCGGCACGCGCTTCATCGCGCTTTCCTGACGGCGTCTGGATTGCTGAATTTGCCGCGATCGCCGATCCCGCGTTGGTGGGGCATGCGATCGCGGGCGTTTTCGGTGTAGCACAGCAAAGTGGTAACCATACAGCAAACGGTGGTGGATTCACTGGCCGGACGTCGCCTGCTGTTGATCCTCGATAACTGCGAACACCTCATCGACGCAGTCGCTACGCTTGCCCACGCAATCTTGGCGGGTTGCGCGCAGATCGCACTGCTCGCCACAAGCCGAGAGGCGCTTATGGTCGCCGGCGAGCAGGTCTGGCCGGTGCCTTCGCTCGGCTTCCGCGCTGGAATCGCCTCGCCCGCTGTCGAGCTCTTCGTGCAGCGTGCCCGCGCCGTGGCGCCGAATTTCGAGATCGGACAAGACGGGGAGACGGTGGGGGAGATCTGCCGCCGGCTTGATGGTATTCCGCTCGCGATCGAACTCGCCGCTGCGCGGGTGCGCACTATGAGCCTTCGGCAAATCCGCGACCGTCTCGATGAGCGGTTCAGGCTGCTTATCGGCGGTTCCCGGTGTACGCTTGAGCGCCATCAGACGCTGAGTCATGCGGTGCAGTGGTCCTACGATCTACTACCCGCGGTAGAGCGAAGGGTATTGGCGCGTACCTCCGCCTTCGCCGGCGGGTTCACGCTGGGAGCCGCCGAGAGCATTTGTAGCGGACGAGAAGTCGATTCTGGCGACGTCTTAGATGCCCCTAAAGCTATCTTCGAAATCGTGTGCTGCGGTGAGATACGGCCTGAGCAGGCTTCCCGGCGCCGCCGACGGAGTGCAGGGTACGCCATGGTAAAATTCAGAAGTGGAAGTCGTGGTGAATGTGCCTGATCCGGTGGCCCGCTAATGGGGAGACACCCCACGGGCGATCGCTCGCCATGTCGTCGAGGATGCTGTCATCGAGCGACACCGCCCGAAGCTGCAACAGCAGATCGAACGCTTGAGCCGCCTGCGGCAGTCCAAGCAACGTGTCGTGATGGAGATGCTGGAAGGGCTTTTGAGCTGGACCGATCGAAGCAGCCAGTGAGGTTCACCCCATGAGTGCCAAACAAGCCGCGCGCGAGCTGATCGAGCAGTTGCCCGAGTCCGTGAGCTGGAACGACCTGATGTACGAGCTCTACGTCAAGCAGAAGATCGAGGAGGGCTTACAGCAACTCGACGAAGGTCGCGGCATCTCCCACGAGGAAGCCAAGCGCCGCCTGCTCGTCGAGTCGTCCTGATCCTCACCGCGCCGCAGTGAACATCGAGTGGGCGCCCCGCGCCGTCGATGAGCTCGCGCAACTGCGCGATTACATCGCGCAAGACTCACCGTTCTACGCTCGCCAGTTCACCGAACGGCTGGTGCTCGCCGTGGAACGCCTGGTCATCCTGCCGCGCAGCGGCCGCACCGTGCCGGAGGCCGGACATCAGGATGCGATCTGCGAGGTGCTCTACCAGGGCTACCGCCTCATCTACCGCATCCTCGACGATCAGCAGCTCGTGCAGATCGTCACCGTGCTGCACGGCGCGCGCGACCTCGCCCACATGGCTCCACCCTGGCAGCCACCGGCGGCGAAGCCATAGCGATTATCCTTCCAGGCCCTGCCTGCCGCGCACCGCCGTCGATCCCGAGGGACCCGCCAAACAGGACAGGCGGACTCTACGCGATTCCGTACTATTGGGGGGCACCTCATTCTCTGCCGGGTGTTTTGAGGGCCGGTCAAGAGTGGCCCTGATTTGATCCGATGCGCTCGGCGGAGATGCGACGTAGCGCCATCGGTCAAGCCTTTTTCCGCGACTTCCCCAAGTTACCCCTGAAGCTACCTTTGAAATCGTGCGCTGCGGTGAGACGGCGTGATACCGCATGAGCGTCGCAGTGAACTGTAAGGGCGGCGTTCTGATCCTCGGTCGAGTCGCGCGCGTAGCCTCACGTGGAATTTTTCGGCTGGGACTTCACGAGGGTTTTTCAGGCTCGAGGGCGCCATTGTCCCAGAAGGTGTTCTCCCATCCGGCGATGCGGCCCTCGTCGTGACAGCGGGGACAGAACCATAGGACATCGTTCGTGTCGATGTCGAAGAAGATGGTGAGAAGAGTTCTACAGGGTCGCCGACCCGGTCGACGGCGGCAGAGCAGGGTCGTCGGGTCGTCGTACTGCGTGGCCTGAGAGACGATCTCCGTCCAGTACTCGAATAATCGCCGACCGCGAGGCGAGAGCCGCGCAGGCTTTCCCTCCGGCAGCAGGTAATGACGGAGGTCGACGCTCCAGTAGTTGCCCATCCGCGGCTCAGTGAACGTTGGCGTCCTGGGCGCCAGCCCGTCCGCAGCAGCGCTTGTACTTCTTGCCGCTGCCGCAGGGGCAGGGGTCGTTGCGGCCGATCTTGGGGCTGGCACGCTCGTAAGGTTCCGGGCGCGCGGCCGCCCGCGCGTAGGCGATGCGGTCTTCCCTGAAATACCGGTACGCGCGCGCGGCTCCCGCGAGCATGCTCTGCAGGAGCTCGTCGTTTCGCTCTCGGGTCAATGGCTCCTTCGGCCACTCGGGATCGACCTCGCCGGCGGCGATCGGGACGCTGAGCAGCAGTCCTTCACGATCGTCACTGAAAATCCGGCTCCATCCCTCTGGCGCCAAGCGCGTGCCGCGAATATAGCCGCGCGCCCAGGTGCGCCCTTGGATTCCGTCGACACCGCTCTCCTCGACGTAGGCAAGATGCACTGTCTCGCGCTCGAAATCCTCCGCGATGGAATTCCAATAGCGCATCAGGAGCGCCATCAAGTCCTGCACATCGGCGAGGTCGCCGAGCATCCCGCCCTCGCCGAGGGTGCCGCCGAGAATCACCGGCAGGTACTCGTGCGGCATGACGGAGCGGGGGCTCGCGATCAGCGCGCAGAAGAGGCCGTCGACCGCCTCGAGTGAGAGCGCGCCGGGATGGGTGTTGGCGGCGAGGCGTGTGGCGAGTCGATCGATTTCGGCCTCGGAGAGACCCTGTTGTGACGTAGCGCTCATTGCCGCTCAGACCTCGTCGCTCGGGTCTTTGATCTCGAGCTTGAACTGCCAGCCTTCGTATGACATGAGCATCTGCCCGAATTGCTCCCAGGTCACCTCGCAACCGTCGATGACAAGAAGCGGCAAATGGCCGTCCTCGTTTTCATCCCATTCAATCCGGCCGCGCACGAGGAAATCGGCGATCAAGAGCCTCGCCGATCCCTCCTCGCGCTCGAGATGACGCCGGGCCAGGGCGCGGCGCATGCGCTCGATGAGCTGCGCCATGTGGGCGAAGAGATCGCCCTCGGGATCGCCGAGGATCTCGAAAGTATAGCCGCCGGGAGCGCCGTCCTTGAGCTCGAAGGCCTCGAGCGCAACGTGCTCGCCGTTGAGGCGCACGCAAAAGTGGAACCGGTGAGGGTCGCCGGCGGCGTCCATCATCTCGACGGGCTCGAATTGGATGTGCTCGAAGTTGAGGCCACCGAGGCGCGCCACCTCCTCGTTGAAGCAGCGGCCGCAGAGGTCGCGATAGCCGGTCTCGGGCGAGCCGTAGCGGACGGTTTCGTAGCCGGCGATCGCTTCGTGGCAGGTGTGACAGACATCAGGTGGTGGTGACATGGGGCCGAGCGTTCCGATCGATGAGCTGGCGGGAAATTCTACCGCTCGGACCGAATCGGCGGCAGCGGGCCGATTCCGGGGAGCAGAAGAGGAGGGCTCGTTTGGCGACTGGGGATTATGCTCGTGCACGACGAGCGTGGCAGAGGGCATTTGCTGTGGACATCGACACCGACAAGATCGACGAGGCGACCCTGGCGTTGCTATACCTGGGCCTGCACGAGCGCTGCAGGGCTTGGAAGAGCTTCGATTGGGATGCCATGGGAAGGCTGTATGAGAAGGGGTTCATCTTCGATCCGGTGGGCAAGGCTAAATCGGTGATGCTCACTGATGAAGGCCTGCGGGCATCCGAGCGCCTGTTCCGGAAGCTGTTCGCCCCGCAGGGGTGACGGCTTCTGGCGAGTACGCCACGGAAAGCGAGGTCATCCGTGACGGGCTACGGACGCCGATGGCCCGAGACCGCGCGGTGGAACGGTGGTTACGCGAGCGGGTCGGATGGGATAATAGCCGGGGCACACGAGTAACCTCGATCTTGGGGGTACAGGCACCATGGACATCGCCGCTCTCGAACGCGAAGCGCTAAAGCTTCCTGCCGAAGATCGGGCACGACTGGTCCGCGACCTCCTCGACAGCCTCGACGAGCTTTCAGCGGAAGAACTCGACCTCCTTTGGCTCGAGGAGGCCAGTCAGCGGGCAGCGCAGATC
>JBAUOO010000068.1:0-17291 GCA_049579785.1 Steroidobacteraceae bacterium | reverse complement strand
GAATAACATCCGCCGCCAAACCGATCAATGGGTGCTGGCCACGCGCTTACTATCCAACTGAGCTACGGGCGCGTTTTTCTATTCTACCAATCAATCGTCGGACCGGCCGACCCGCCCGCATCGGCGCTTGGTCACTCCCTGGTCACTCCGCGTCCGCTGCGGAAATTCCAGTTCTCCTAAGCCTCTCATCGATCGGCGAAATCCGCCCGATTCGAACCTGCGCTTGACTTCTTCGTAGCCATGCGCTCTATCCAACTGAGCTACGGGCGCGCTGCCGGAAATATCTGCGGGGCTCTTGAATGATCCATTGAGGAATGGTGGCCCCGCGCCGGGCCGCGCATGGTAGCACGGTCAGAGGCCGGGCCAAAAGAGCCTCCCGGGCGCCCTTGGCGACTCAAGCCATTGATCCGCTTGGCTTGTATAGAATTCGAGATCGGCGCCGGGCGTCACGCTGGCCCCGCTGCCGCGGAACCTCGCTTGGCCCGCGGCTCGGCTCGGTTGGGGCGGCCTCCCCGGCGCGGAACAGTCAGGACTAAGAAGGCGCATCCATGTCCCGCGAACGACAAGTGGGCTCATACACGATTTCCGATGACCCCACCCGCCTCGACCTGCAGGCGATACAGGCATACCTCGGCCGGGCGTATTGGTCGGCTGGCATCCCCGCCGAGATCGTGGAACGGGCCGTCCGTGGCTCGTTGTGCATCGGCGTCTACGATAGCGCCGGCGCGCAAGTGGGTCTGACCCGGCTCATCTCGGACTACGCGACGTTCTGCTACGTTTCCGACGTTTACGTCCTCGAGAGCCACCGCGGCCGAGGCCTCTCGAAGGCCATGCTCGCAATGGCGATGGATCACCCGTCGCTTCAGGGGCTTCGCCGCTGGAGTCTCGTGACCGCCGATGCGCACGAGCTCTACCGCCAATTCGGATTCGTTCCGGTCGCCCAGCCGGAGCGGCACATGGAGCGCCTCGACCCCGAGATTTATCGCCGGCCGGTCAGTGGCCGCCCTTGACCAGCAGACCGGCATCGCTCAGCGCGGCGGCGAGCTCCGACTCGATGCGCGCCGCCTCGGCGCGGGCAATGCGCTGCAGGTGCAGCGTGGGACCCATGAGCGCTTCGAGTCCACGCTTGAGAACGCTGCCCGCTGCCCGGATGCCGGCCTTGTGCTGATCGAAGCGCTGCGCGGGCGTGTAGCGGCTCATACCCACGTATACGCCGTACGGACCGCGCTTGCGGTCGTGATAATCGAGGAGTATCAGATAGATGTTGGACCGACCGGCGCGCGCGGCGCCGAATCGAGCGGTGATCTCATACACCGCCGGCAGCCACTCGATGTAGGTCATCGGAAGCCAGTCGGGGATGGAGCTCGCCGCGTGTTCCCACAGGCGATCGAGAGCCGCGTCGATATCGACTCCAAATCCATTGCGCATCCAGAGCTCGTGGATGCAATGCGCTCCGGCTATTCCATCTCCCTCGGCCATCGCCGCCTCGAGGCGGTTGCGAAGCTCGGCGGGTCCCATCGCGCGCAGAGGGCGAGCAGCGGGCGCGGCGCGCGTCCAGTTGGAACGTGCCGGCGACCCTTGTCCGGAGCCGCTGGCGAGAGCGCGCCGTGCCCGATCGACGCCGCTCTTACGTCTTGAGATCCGAGTCATGGCTGGCGACGCACAACCATTTGCCGTTCGCCATCCTCACCCAGGTATCGGTGAAGCGCACGCGTACATCGACCGGCTTACCCGCATGCGTTCCCTTGCCGATGAACATGCCGGTGGCAATGCCCGTACGACCGAACAACGTAACCTTCAAATCCGTGTACTCGACGCTGCTCCAGATCACGGATTTCGCGTCGGCGAGCACGGCGCTCTTACCGATGAAGACCTTACCGTCGTCGGTTTCGACAACCCTGTCCGCCAGCAGCGGCGCCAGCAACTCCGTGTCGTTCGTCTGTTGTGACTTGAGCCACTGGTGCTCCCCGGCGAGCACCGCCTGCGCGGCCCCATCGACCATGGCCGCCTGCACGGCAGCGCCGCTCAGTGTCATTGCCAGGGCGAGCAACCCCCACGTAACGCTTCTTCTCTTCATTTTGGATCCCCCGAGCGAGCTCTCCCGAGTTGGAGAGCCGCGCGACATTACGCCCTCGGCGAGGGAGCGACAAGGCGGGATATGACGCTTATCTGCAAGCCGTGACGCTTGCTTTCAAGACCCGGCGATCACAACTCCTTATCGCGCCTGGACCCGCGCCAGGAGGGCCGTGTCGCTCGCGGGTGCGAGCCACCGCGCCTCGATCTCGGCGGCCGTCTGCGGATAGCCGAAGTAGTAGCCCTGGGCAAACTCGCACCCGTAAGCCTGCAGCTCGCGCGCCGCGTCGGCCGTTTCCACGCCTTCGGCCACGACCGTCATGCCGAAACTGTGGGCCAGCTGGATGGAGCTGCGCACGATGCGCTGGTCGGCGGCATCCTCGGTCAGATTCGTGACGAAGCTCCGGTCGATCTTCAACGTGTGCACCGGCAGCCGCTTCAGGTAGGCGAGCGAGGCGTAGCCGGTTCCGAAGTCATCGATCGACAGCCGTACGCCGAGCGCGCGGATCTCACCGAGTCGCTTGAGCATCGTGTCCGGATGGCGCAGGACCGCGCTCTCGGTCACCTCGAGCTCGAGGAGCGCGGGCTCGATGCCATGCGCATCGAGCATGGCGCGTACTTTGTCGACGAATCCGCTGTCGAGGAGGTTGTTGGCGCTGATGTTCACGGAGATCGGCACATGTTGCCCGTGGCGCTTCCATGCGACCACCTGCTCGCAGGCCGCGCGCAGCATGTACTGCGCGAAGGGATGGACCAGCTCGGTGCCATCCGCCAGCGGCACGAACTGCGATGGTGCGATCGGCCCCATGCTCGGGTGGGTCCAGCGCGCGAGCGCCTCGAGCCCGACCAGCTCTCCGTCCGCCAGGCGCACTCTCGGTTGATAGGCGACCGAGACCGCGCCCTCGCGCAGCGCCTTGCCGAACTCGCTTTGCAGCGCGAGCATCTCCGGGGTGAATTGATCCAACACTTCGTGGTATCGGCGGAAGGAGCTGAGCTCTTCCTTCGCCGCGTACATCGCGATGTCGGCGCAGCGCAGAAGCTCGCTCGGGGTGCTCGCATCGTGCGGATAAACCGCGGCGCCGATACTCGCCGTCAGGTCGAGCGCGACACCGCCCGGCACGGTGGTGCGCTCCAGGCATTCCTGCAGACTATCGCCCAGGCTCTCGAGCCCGCGCACCGTCTCCGCACCCCGACCCAGGACCGCGAGCTCGTCCCCGCCCAGGCGCGCGACGCAGGTGTTCGAGTTGGCGAAGCGTTCCCGCAGCCGGTCTCCAATCTCCTGCAGAACGCGGTCTCCGGCGGCGTGTCCGAGGGTGTCGTTGATGTCCTTGAAGCGATTCAAGTCAAGGAGCAGCACCGCGAGCGGATCCTCTGGCGCGGCCGAGATCGCGCGCTCGAGCTCACGCATGAAGCCGTCCCGATTCTTCAGTCCCGTGAGGGTGTCGTGCTGCGCGAGGTACTCCTGCTCCGCGACGTAAGCCGCCTGCCGGCGCAGCGCCCGATGCAGCTGCCACGCGAACACCAGCACCGCAAGCACCCCGATCACGAGCAGGGCAACGGGGGCGGCAGCCTCACCGAGCCACTGCCGGCGGAGCGAGGCGACCGGGACGGCCGCGCCCACGTAAAGCGGCAGCGCGGCGGAGCGCGCGAAGCCCACGTACGCGGATTTCGAGGGGAGCGAGAGAAACACGCCGCTTCGGCGTCCGCGGACCCGCGCGAGCGACTGCTGTGAAATCCGGTGGCCGAGCGCGTTGAAGGAGCCGGTGCCGGGAGCGTATATGAGGAGCAGCCTGCCGCCGGTCGTCACCAGACTCACTATGCTGTCGGGAATCAGTCGCAGACTATCCGTGCTCGCGAACAGGCGCCGCACGGGAATCAGCGCAAAAGCAACATCCGGCTCATCCGTGCTTGCCTGAAAATCGAATGTGATCGGCAGATACCAGTCGCCCTGGGCCGCAAGCCGGACGAGAGAGGACACATCCAGCCCCGCGCCGCGCGGCTCGGGCACTTGTGCGATGGCCCGCAGGACGCCCGGACTCACCACCCTCGCGCCGGACTGATCGACGGCGATGATGCGGCCGTCCGGGGTTCGAAGACCGAGGTAGCTCGAGACCGAGTCGAAACGCGCCGCGTCGCGCAGGACGGTGGTCGCCTGCTCGGGGTCGAGCGAGATTCCCGGGCGGTGAGAGACATCGGCGGCGATGCCCTTCAAACTGAAGACGGGCTGCTCGAGGAGTCCCGTGATGGAGGTCTCGAGCCCGAGCGACAGATTGAGGACGCTCTCACGCGCGGACCCCCAGGTCTGCTGCCGCTCCTGTACGACCAGATACACCGCGGTCCCGGCGAGCAGGAGCAGCGCGAGGACCACCGACAGGCGCGCCCGGCGGTACTCGGCGGTGACGAACCGCGGATCCCGACGCGGCTGCCGACTGGCCCGCGAGGGATCCGTAACGCTCGCGGCCGTGGTGTGTTGATCGCCGTTCATGGCTGAATCATCCCCGACGGGGCGAGGAGCGCCGTCGTCGTCGTCTCAAGTCCGAGCGCGCGCGGGCGCGTGCCGCCCGATTCTGTGATGCAGTTCCGCGGCGACGACCGCGCCCGTTCGGTAGAGGATCGCGCATGTTTTGGCGGAGAGAGGGATTCGAACCCTCGAAGGGCTTTTGACCCTTACACCCTTAGCAGGGATGTCCTATTATCCATCGCTGTACACGCCCATTCTGGGAATACCTATGTTTATAGGCCTTTTTTCCACCCGTGTCCATGCCCATCTCCGGTATACTTTTGATATGGTTTCATATGACGGGGACGACGGACCATGGATCTGTCGCGCAAACGGGACCGCGATCGGCTGACGCCGCGTCCAAACTGCTATTGGCAGCGACTCGCCGAGGGCGCGTATTTGGGGTTTCGGCGCGGGCCGGACACTTGGCATGCTCGCTTCCGAGGCAGAGACGGGAAGCAGCAGTACGAGCCCCTAGGCGAAGCGCTCGAATACGACGATGCCAAGCGGCGAGCCGAAGAGTGGCTTTCGCAGCTTGCTGGCTCCCCTGTGCGAACCGTCAAACGCGGCACGGTCGCATCGGCACTCGAGACATACCTCGAAGACTTGCGGCGTCACGGTCGGATTCAGGCTGCAGCAAAGGCGGAGGGGCAATTCAGAACCGCGCTCAGCTTCAATCGAACAACCGAGTTGTACAGTGATCCCCTCGCCGCCTTGCAACTCGAGGATGCGACGCAGGATGATTTCCTCGACTGGCGGGACAGACTCTCGTCCGGACGGCTGCCCCGAACGGTAAATCGATACGTGCGTGCGCTCATAGCCGGCCTGAATCGGGCGCACCGACTGGGCCATGTCGGCAACCCGGCGGCGTGGCGCATGGAGGCGCTGCCGGACAACGACGAGGCCGATACCGCCGTATTTCTCTCTCCCGTTCAACGGAAAGGCCTGATCGAGACCGCATCCGCGGAGGCAGCCGCATTCCTTCGCGGGCTCGAATTCTCCGGTGCGCGCCCAAAGGAACTCGCCGAAGCGGCGGTCGCAGACTTTGACGGACAGTTTCTGAAGCTCTCTCACCATAAGGGCAGGCCACCCAGGCTCCGCTCGAGGTATGTCGTGCTGGACGAAGACGGGCGGAGGTTCTTCAAGAACCAAGCGGACGGGAAAGTGGCATCCGCGAAACTATTCACGACCGCGGACGGAAGTCCATGGCGTCGCGACCTGTGGGCTCAGGAGGTCCGGTCCGCAATCGCCTCGCATAACAAAACCGCACAGCTAAGCGCGCGTATCCCGAGCGAGGCCTCCGCCTACAGCTTCCGGCACGCGCGGATCAGTGAACTGCTGCAGGTGTACGGCGTGGATCCACTCACTGTAGCTGCCCAAACTGGCACGAGCCTTCGCATGATCGAGCGTGCCTACTTCAAGTTCATTCGCTCGGCGATGCTCGACAAGCTCGCGAGCCTAAACGCGAAGCCAGTCACACAATAGGCCGCGCTAGCACCAGATGAGCGGTCCGCCCTACGCGGACGCGATCGGGGGATCCGCCCTCGGACTTGACAGCCTTCTCGGCTAGGTCCGCCTGGGAACTTGCATCCGTTTTGCCGCCGGCTTTCTCTCCCGGCTCACGCGCAACCGGCTTCAGCTGCTGACCGACAATCCGATTGACCGGTACCTAAACTGTGACAACTGCACGCCTCCCTGTGGCGGACGTAGATCATCCTTCGCGTCTCGTCAGGGCCATAGCGCCGGCGAGTATCTAGCGTGCAGTTCGCACCTGCACAAAGTTCGTGTCCGGAGCAGAGGCAGGTTACACATGCCAGCTATTCCGCCGAACCGGGGCTCTGCAACGCGCATCATCGACTTGGCCCTCATCGTCGAGCGAGACGCCGATTCACTCGCAGTGCTGCGCGCCATGCTCGATCAGCTTGGGTGCGAGCGCATCGAGGCGGATACCGCTGCCGAGCTTTCGGGCGTCCTTGCGATCCGCTCCCCCACGCTCGCCTTTCTCGCGCTCGATACGACGGAAGCCGACGGGCTCGCCGCGCTGAAGCTGCTCGCCGCTCAGGGATTGCGGCCAGCGACCGTTCTCATCGGCTCGGTCCCGGACCGGGTCCTCGCGAGCGCCCGTCGCGCCGCCTACTCCATGGGCATCCCGGTCGTGGGCGCCTGTACACGCCCGCTGGATCAAGCTCGTCTCGAGCAGCTGATCCTCTCGCACATTGCGGCGATGCCGCTACCCTCTCGCGAGGAGCTCGAGCGCGCCTTGAGTGAGCACGAGCTCATCCTGAAATATCAGCCAAAGGTGTCCCTTGCCGAGAGCCGGGCCCGAGTCTGTGGGGCGGAGGCGCTCGTGCGCTGGCAGCATCCGCGACGCGGAACCCTGTCACCCAGGCACTTCTTGAGCGCATTCGAGAATTATGACTTGGCTGCCGCACTTACCGATTTCGTGATGACCGAGGCTATCCGCCAGGCGGGGCTTTGGCGCTCGCACGGCTTCGATCTCGAGCTCGTAATCAACTTGACCCCACGTCTGGTCCGCGATAGTGCCTTCCCCGAGCGTATGCGCAGCGTCTTGAAGGAGCATGAGGTCCCGCCGAATCGCGTTGTGCTCGATCTGACCGAGGCCGCGAGCGGTGATGATCGCGATCTACTCATCGATGTCTTCACCCGCCTTCGGATCCTCGGCATGGGTCTGTCACTCGATAATTTCGGTACCGGCTTGTCATCGCTCACCGACCTTTACCGGATGCCGTTCTCCGAGATCAAGGTCGACTCGGCGCTCATCCGGGAAGCGGCGCACGAGCGCGAGGCGCAGATCATCGTCAAGGCCATTGCAGACCTCGCGCATGCGCTGGGCTTGAGCGTCTGTGCCGAGGGGGTGGAGAGCCGAGCCATTCTGGAGTTCGTGCTGGCCACGCAATTCGACACCGCGCAGGGGCGCCTCTTCTGCGGGCCTGCCGATCCCGCCGACGTCGAGAAACTCCTCACCAACTGGCCCGCCGCAGTCCTGCCAGGACTCGGGACTTGGCAGGCCCCGGCAATGGCTTCCGAAGAGGAGCCTAGCGCCACTCGCCGACTTCGCGCCCTCAGGATCCCTCCGAAGAGGTAACTGATGGGGCTTGCACCCAACGATGATCCGGCCACCAGCTCTCATGCTGCCCTCGGAGTGGCTCTCGAGCGGCTGATGATTACTCAGTGCCTACCGCTCCGGTTTGTGCGCCGGGTCCGTCACACCACTGAGCTGCCGCCCCGCCTTCAGTGTCTGCTCGAGACCCTCGGTCCCGAAGCCACTTGGCGTGCATTCACCGATGGCGCCCAGTGGTGGTTCGGACTCGCATCCCAACGAGCATTTATGCTCGCGAATCGCGGGCTCGAATTCGACGCGTACTTCTTCTGCCATGACGCCTTGCTATGGGCCGCAGGCCGCTGGATATTTGAGGGCGGATGGCGCATAGATCTTCGTGAGATATACGACCGGCTTGGTCCGAGATCCGACCGTCGCTGCAGTTGCGGTCGACATGTCCCGCAGTAACGTTGGCCCCGAGCTCCGGAGTTCCAGCGGTCCAGCCAGGGGGCTGTGGGGAGTAAACCCCAAGAGTATTGTCGACTTGTTAATGAATGACTGTGACGGCGTTCCGGGGAGGGCCTGGTTTCAAAGGCTTAAATATAGTGCTTATGACCGCTACGAACAGCAGCAACCGGGTGCGCGTCCTCCTGGTCGAAGACTCGACAGCGGACGCAGAGCTCGCCATCCGGCGCCTGCAGCAGGCGGGGTATTGCTGCGCTCATCAGCGCGTGATCTCCGAAGCGGAAATGCGCGCGGCGCTCGCGGCGGAGCGTCCCGACATCATCCTCTCGGATTTCAGTCTGCCGCAGTTTGACGGAATGTCTGCGCTCACCGTCGCGCAGGAGCTCGTTCCCGAGGTCCCCTTCATCTTTCTCTCCGGGACGATCGGCGAAGAGCGGGCAATCGAGGCCTTGAAGCAAGGCGCCATCGACTACGTATTGAAGACCAACCCCCAGCGGCTGGCGCCGGCGGTGAAGCGCGCACTGCAGGACGCCGCCCTGCGCCGCAAGAGCCGCCTCGATGAGCAACGGGTCGCGCGGCTTAGCCGGGTGCTGCAGATGCATTCCGGGATCAACTCCGCCCTGGTGCGCATTCAGAGTCGCCAGGAAATCATGCGCGAGACCTGCCGTCTCGCCCACCAGGTCGGCCGGTACTCGATCGCGATGGTCGCGCTGATCAACCCGACGACGCGCATGGCCCGGCCTGTTGGCTGGGCCGGGTGGGAGTTCTTCGCTGGCGCCGAGGAGGACCTCCCCGTCGCAGACACTGAGGCCGAAGATACCAGTCTCATGGGAAGAGTGATCCGCACCGGCGAGGCCACCCTGTGCGAGGACATCGAGCGCTTTCCCCACATGATCGACGGACGGGAGCGGCTCATCAAGCAAGGCGTGCGCTCACTCGCCTGCCTGCCTCTGCGCGTCGATCAGACGCCCGTCGGCAGCTTTCTCTTTGGGACCGGGGCGGGCGCGGTCATCGATCAAGACGAGATGAGATTATTGGAAGAGGTGGCCGCGAACCTCTCCTTCGCACTCCAGTACCTCGACAAGCAGGAGGCGCTGCACCTGCTCTCCTATTTCGAGCCGCTGACCGGACTCGCCAAGCGTGCGTTGTTCTGCGAGCGCCTGAGTCGCCTCCTGACGCGCGGCGCCGATAGCCTGCCGCGGCTTGGCGTCGCCGTGTTCGATATCGATTACCTCGCCGTCATCAACGACTCTTTCGGCCGGCACACGGGCGATCGGCTGCTGCAGTCTGTCGCCGATCGCCTGAAGGGCTACTTCCCGGACAGCGAGCAGCTCGCGCATCTGGGCGGCGGTACGTTCGTCTGCATGAAGGCTCTGCCGCAGAGTGCGACGGAGAGAGCACATTCGATGCAGGATGACCTGAGTCGGCTCTTTGACCGCCCGTTCATGGTCGACGGGCGTGAGATCTTCGCGCAGGTCAAAAGCGGCGTCGCCTGCTTCCCGGAGGACGGTCGCGAGCCGCAGAAGCTCGTGCAGAACGCCGAAGCCGCGCTCAAGGAGGCAAAAACCTCGGGCGAGCGCTATCTGCACCACCGCCTCGAGATGAACTCCGAGCTCGCCCGTCGCGTCGCGATGGAGCATCGGCTGCGCGAGGCGCTCGACCAGCAGCACTTTCGTCTGCACTATCAGCCGAAGATCGAGCTGCGCAGCGGTAGGGTCGTCGGCGCCGAGGCGCTACTGCGCTGGCAGGATCCGGAAGGCGGGCTCGTCTCGCCCGCGACGTTCCTGCCGTTACTCGAGTCCGCCGGGCTGATGGCGGCGGTAGATGCGTGGGTACTCAAGCAGGCCGTGGCCGACTGCCAGGAGTGGCGCGGCCGAGGCCTCGCGCCGTTCAGAATTGCAGTCAACATCTCCCCTGCCGGGCTGCGACGCCGCAACATCACCCGCGAGATCCTCGACTGCGTGGGTGACCTCGCGGCCAACGAGCATTGGGGGCTCGACATCGAGATCACCGAAGGTGCGCTGTCGGATGACTCGGCAGCGTGCGTTCACACTCTCAGACTGCTGCGCGCCGCCGGCATGCGCATCGCAATCGACGATTTCGGCACCGGGTACTCCTCCCTCGGGCGGCTCTCGCAGCTGCCGATCGACACTCTCAAGATCGACCGCGCGTTCATCCAGCTCCTGCCCGGCGACCGCAAGACCTGTACGCTGGTCACGACGATCATCGGGCTCGCACATGCCTTCGAGCTTACGACGGTCGCCGAAGGCGTCGAGGAGCACACGCAGCTTGAGTATCTCAGGGAGCAGGGGTGCGACGAATCACAGGGATATCTTCACAGTCGTCCGGTCCCGGCCGCGGAGTTCGAAGCCTGGCTGAGCCGCAGCAACGCCCAGACCGACGTTGGCTAGCGCGATGCTCAACTGAGCGCCCACCGGAAGCGCCCTTGACCTGCCCGGGCATTATGAGGACCAGTCTATAACGGAGGTCCTGCCGCTCATGTTCCGCGCAGAGCGCTTGCCTCAGCTCGAACAGTCCGCAGCCCCCATGCCGCCACCGATACACATGGTCACGACGACACGTTTCGCGGCAAGGCGCATTGCCGGCGAGCAATGCGTGGCCTACCAGGCGCTGTCCGCTCATTCCATAACGATGGCCGATGGCCATCGCCCCGCCGTCGACATTCAGCCGCTCAGAAGGGATTCCGAGGCGGTCGCGGCAATATATGACCTCAACGCCGAAGGCCTCATTGAGCTCGCAAAGGTCGATGTCCTGTCAACCGGCGTCGAGGATTGATCAGTGTCCGGCGTCCAACATTGACCATGCGAGCATGCAGCAACCTCCAGATCCTCATCGAGAAATGCTGGTGAGATCCTGGTCAGCCTTCGGCGCCGGTTAGGCCCATGTCCTGGTCAACCTTCGACGCCTGTTCACAGTCTGAACGCGCTGCCCGCGTCCGTCCTTCTTACATATCCATCCCGCCCATTCCGCCGCCGCCCATGCCGCCATGGACATGCTCCTCGTCCTTCGGAGCCTCGGCAACCATCACCTCGGTCGTGAGCAACAGGCCCGCGACGGATGCGGCATTCTGCAGAGCAAGCCGTGTGACCTTCGTTGGATCGAGAATGCCCTCTTCGAGCATGTCGCCGAACTCACCGGTCGCCGCGTTGTAGCCGTAGGCACCCTTGCCGGCCTTCACTTGGTTCAGGATGACCGCCGCATCCTCGCCTGCATTCTCAACGATATTTCGCAGGGGCTCTTCGATCGAGCGAGCGAGAATACGGATACCGACCGTCTGATCCTCATTGGCACCCTCTAACTTATCGAGCGCCTTGAGGGCACGGATCAGCGCAACACCGCCGCCCGGCACCACGCCTTCCTCGATGGCCGCGCGGGTAGCGTGCAGGGCGTCCTCCACGCGTGCCTTCTTCTCCTTCATCTCGATTTCGGTGGCTGCACCGACTTTGACCAGCGCGACACCGCCGGAGAGCTTCGCCACACGCTCCTGGAGCTTCTCCTTGTCGTAGTCGCTGGTCGCTTCCTCGGCCTGCTGCCGGATCGAGGCGATGCGGGCCTTGATGTCCGTAGCCTTGCCGGCTCCGTCGATGATGGTCGTGGTCTCTTTCTCGACCACAACCTTCTTCGCCTCGCCCAGATCGTTCACGGTGGCCTTCTCGAGTGATAGGCCAACCTCATCCGAGATCACCGTGCCGCCGGTCAAGGTCGCGATGTCCTGCAGCATCGCCTTGCGACGATCGCCGAAGCCCGGACTTTTCACCGCGGCGACTTTCAGTATGCCGCGGATGTTGTTGACGACCAGCGTCGCGAGCGCCTCGCCCTCGACGTCCTCAGCGACCACGATCAGCGGACGGCCCGCCTTCGCGACTGCCTCCAGGAGCGGGAGCATCTCGCGGATATTCGAGATCTTCTTATCGCACAAGAGAATCAACGGCTTTTCGAACTCGGCCGATTGACTCTGCTGCTGGTTGATGAAATACGGAGAGAGATAGCCGCGGTCAAACTGCATCCCATCGACCACCTCGAGCTCATTGTCAAGTCCTTGGCCCTCTTCGACGGTGATGACACCTTCCTTGCCAACTTTCTCCATTGCATCGGCAATGGTCTTGCCGATGGACTCATCAGAATTCGCAGAGATCGTACCGACCTGTGCGATGGCCTTGGAGTCCTTACAGGGCTTTGAGAGGCGCTTCAACTCCTCCGTCGTGACGAGCACGGCCTGGTCGATGCCGCGTTTGATGTCCATGGGGTTGCGACCGGAGGCGACGGCCTTCAGGCCCTCGCGGATGATCGCCTGGCCAAGCACCGTCGCCGTAGTCGTCCCGTCGCCGGCTTCGTCCGAGGTGTTGGAAGCGACTTCCTTCAGCATCTGCGCGCCCATGTTCTCGAATTTGTCTTTGAGCTCGATCTCCTTCGCAACCGAAACACCGTCCTTCGTGATGGTTGGGGCGCCGTAGCTCTTCTCGAGCACCGCGTTTCGGCCCTTCGGACCGAGTGTCGCCTTCACCGCATTCGCAAGGATGTTGGCACCCTTGAGCATGCGTTGGCGTGCATCGTCGCTAAATCGTACCTCTTTCGCTGCCATTGCCGTGTCCTTTGGGTGATTTATTTCGATTCGATGACGGCCATGACGTCTTCTTCACGCATGACCACGAGTTCTTCGCCGTCGACCTTCACTTCGGTGCCGCTGTACTTGCCGAAGAGAATCTTGTCGCCGACCTTGACGTCGCAGGGACGCACTTGTCCATTCTCAAGGATCTTACCCTTGCCGACCGCGACGATCTTTGCCTGAACGGGTTTTTCGGCCGCCGTATCGGGAATCACTATGCCGCCAGGCGAGGTACGATCCTCTTCCAGGCGCTTCACGATGACGCGGTCATGAAGCGGACGAATCTTCATAGCTGGACGCTCCTTTGAAAGCAGTCGGTATCCGACCCTAAATGGTGACGTAAGACCGGATTTCAAGGATCGATGCCCGAAAAAGTTGCCGACGAGGCGCCCTCGCGCCGGCCGGACTCGCGTCCTCCGCCGCGCGGCCCCCGCGGTCCACCGTGAGTTCTATGCAGTGTCCAGCGAATGGGTAGCTACGACGCGGTGCTGCGTTGTGGGAGCCGCAGTCAGCGTCGCCCTCGCAGCAGCGTCCGGATGCAGTACAATTCGCAGTGCGCGACGCGCAGACGCTGCCCAAGCTGCATGCGGCCTCGCCATGCTCAACAGCAGAACCTGGCTGCCTCAGGATGCACAGAGCCATGTAAGAGCGAACTCCGTATCTTGTGGACGTGCCCTGAGTGCAAGCACAAGATGCCTGTGGATGGATACCCCCTTTGCCCTCTCATCGCGTTCCGCTCGTGTCGACTAGTGCGCCAACACAGCCGGCAAGTCTGATCGATGCAGGTGCCTCTCCCGAAGAGGTAGTCGTTGCCTACCATGAGCGGACAAAGCACCATTTTCACCGGTACGCCGCCTCGCCCGGCCACATGGACTGGGCGACGCAGCCCGATCCGTTCCGGCGCTATCACGGAGCGGACCTTGTTCGGCTCCCGCTCGCCAAACCGGGCCGTCCGCTTCCTTACTGGCAGCTCTACGCGCTCGGGGACGTGCCATCAGAACCGCTATCTCTGGAGTCGATCTCCCTCTTCTTCCGGTACGCGCTGTCTTTGACGGCGTGGAAGCGCTTCCACGATACGATGTGGTCGCTGCGCGCGAACCCCTCGAGCGGGAATCTCCATCCGACCGAGGGCTATGCGGTTCTGCCAGCGATCGATCGGCTGGGCGACGCGCCCGCCGTGTACCACTACGCACCTAAGGAACACGCTCTCGAACGGCGGGCGATCCTCGGCGCGAAGGCGTGGAGCGAGCTCTGCACGCCCTTTCCCGAGGGTTCATTCCTCGTGGGCCTGTCGTCGGTGCATTGGCGGGAAGCCTGGAAGTACGGCGAGCGCGCGTTCCGCTACTGCCAGCACGATGCGGGGCACGCCCTGGCAACCCTACGCATTGCGGCGGCGGCTCTTGGCTGGGGCTTGGTGCTCCTCGACGGGATGAGCGATAGAGCCATCGCCGCTCTTCTTGGGCTCAGCCGCGGTGATGACTACGGGACGGCAGAGCGTGAGGAGCCTGAGCTTCTCGCATTGATCACACCCGGTCCTCCATTAACGTCTCCGCGACTTCTAAGCGGGCTGACGGCAGGCAGCATTGGCGCGCAATGGTGCGGCGAGGCCAACACGCTGAGCCCCGAGCACAGCGCCCACTGGCCCGTGATCGATGAGGTTGCAGAGGCCACGCGACGATCGGCAGGCGTGCCGATCACGGAAGATTTCTTCGGGTTCCCCACGTACGAGGAACTCTTCGGCGTACCTGTCCGCCAGGGCCTGCTCAGCGCGGGAAAGGCCATTCTTGGCCGCCGAAGCGCGGTAGCAATGGACGGCGTCACAGCGATCTCGCAGGAAGCGTTCTTCCGAACGCTCGCTCGGTTGATGCCGACGCGCGACCGGCGATCGATGCCCTGGGATGCGATCGGGTGGCGGCCGCGCATCCATCTCGGCCTGTTCGTCCACCGGGTCGAAGGCGTTCCTCCGGGCCTCTATGCGCTCGCGCGCGATCCCGAGAAGCTCGCGGCGCTCAAGGGAGTGATGCGGGGGGAGTTCCGCTGGGAGCGCCTGCCCTCTTGTCCACCGGGGCTCCCGCTGTACCTGCTCCAGGAAGGGGACTGTCGGGCGCTCGCGGCCACTGTCTCCTGCGGCCAGCACATCGCCGGCGACGGAGCTTTCAGCCTGGGGATGATCGCAGACTACATCGACAGCCTAACCACGTACGGAGCCGCGTTCTACCGGAACCTGTTCTGGGAGGCCGGCATGGTGGGCCAGGTGCTTTACCTCGAGGCCGAAGAGGCGGGTATTCGCTCGACTGGGATTGGCTGCTACTTCGACGATCCCGTCCATGAGGTCTTTGGCATCGCCTCACGAGAATGGCAGAGCTTCTATCACTTCACCGTGGGTGGCCCACTCGAGGATACGCGGCTCACCACGTTACCTGGATACGACTTTGAGGAACCGACCTGACCCGTTTTAGTCCAGGTTCAAGCTGACTCAAAATCGGAACTCAGGTATCGCATGGAGGAAGACTACTCAAACCTGTTGAGAACCCTGATTTCGGTGCCCTCGTCGAGCGCGCGCACCGGTGTCTCATTCTCACCCGCACGTTCATCGTCTCGGTTATCCTCGTCATCTTCGGTGCCACTCATCGGGTGCACGGGGAGAATCAATCCCAGAAAGTAGCGCGAGGTGTGTAGTTCTGGGTGTGTAAAAGTCATGCAAGGATCCTCATGAACATAAAGGGGAACCAGGCTACTTCGGTCCTTTGGGTGAGTATCCGCCTATGTGACGTTAAGAGGCTGTCAGCAGACGACGCCGGTGGGCGCAGTGGACTTCAGATCCATATGAGGCTGAGTACTCATGAACACCACTCCTCCAGCGTCCGCTGCCTTCGCACAAACCGCTTGGCTTGCTTATGGAATGAGCCGTCGCGGCGCGCTCGCGATAGAGCGGGATGATCGCGCAGATGCCGGGATACGCACTACGCGCGTGGCGTCCACACGATCAAGCCGCAGGCGACGCATACCGCGGCATGCCTGTCTAGTTCGGAGGACCGGTCGGATTGCGGGCTGGCGAGAGTGGCGCGAGAATTGCGCCCGGGCCAATAGATACTCGCAAGAGGAAAGAGTCACGAGCCATCATTGACCCTACGCTGAGCGTTATGCAATGTCCAACGCTATTTGGTCTTTTTGGGCCTGCGCCACACGCTCGCCAGCCACGGCTGCCGTTCGCGCGGCAACCCGACCGGCCGGTAGTAATACTCGAGCTCTGTGAACCGTGCATCTGACATGTAGCGACGCCACGCTTCAAGACTGTGGTAAGCACCGTAACGCCCGCGGTTCCAGCCTTCCTCGTTCTCGCCGTGCGGATTGGAGCTGAACAGGACGCCCCCGGGCTTCAGTGCGGCGTGCAATTGCCGCAAGATACGCGGCAATTCTTGGGATGGCACATGAAACAGCGCAGCGTTGGCGAAGATTCCATCAAAGCGCTCCCCCGGCAGGTCAAGCTTGAGGAAATCCTGCTGCCACACTTCGCACCCGGTGTCGGCACGCGCCATGGCAGCAAAGCCGGGGGCGCCCTCCAGCCCGATGGCCGTGTGGCCTAGTCCGGCTAAGGTCTTGAGGTCGCGCCCCGGCCCGCAACCAAAATCGAGAATCGTGAAGGGCGACTCGCCTTCGATATGTCGCAAGAGAGAGGCAATGTTCTGGCTGACGTCGTGATCGCGCGTGCCGGCCCGAAATTCCTCCGCGTGCTGCTCGTAGTGCGCGAGCGTCGCGGTGGCGATCTCGTCCAGCTCGTGAGGTTCCAGCGGCTTGCTGGGCATCGAGGTGTTTCTGCGTTCGATCATGTTCGCAAAGAGCATCCTATGACCAGGGGAGAATTAGCGGTCTTCCGAGTTGGAACAATTACTTGCGCTCCAAGCAGCTGGTCTCGATTAGACGCTGCTCCTGGGTCAACGTGCAATGCCGGTTCACAGCGATCTAGGGCTTCGCCTCTCTCGCGAACACTCGAGCCACGCCGAACCGCGGGCGCGCGGCGCACTCCCGGTCGGCCCACCGTCAGTTGGGGTTTGGTGAGGCGGCGCTGGGCCTCTGACAAGCTTACGAGCCGTATGGGTCGGCTCTGGGCGTCATCGTAACACGGACTATCAGTCGCGGCTGGGCAGTCACGTCCGGTGCAGCACTTTCGCTGCCGCCTTCGCCACTTGCGTTAGATATGTATCTGCCCAGCCGCACCACTGATTCCACTTTGGCGGGGCTAGGCTGGGGATAACAAAGACGTTCATCCCGTTGATGTCCGTTGACTTAGGCTTGGTCAATTTTGCCGGAGGCGCGGGCAGCGGGGTACTCAGCAGTCTTCCGAGAATCTTTCTGGCTCCAGAACCGTGCACGATAAGTACTCTAGGCTTCACGAAGCACAGAAGTGTACGGAAGATGGCAAGGTCGTGTCCGGAATTTGGTAGAAATTGATGGTTCATCTCCGGACATGTTGAGTTCTAACAGTGTTATGCCGCGATGTCAAGCGTGTTGGGTTGAACGTGAAGCGTCTGCCAGCCATCGACCTTGCGCAGCGTGATCTGACC
>JBAUOO010000067.1:0-17365 GCA_049579785.1 Steroidobacteraceae bacterium | reverse complement strand
CTTACACCTATGGCGATGGAGTGCCGCGCGATCGTGTGCGCGCTTTCCGGTACCTCTGTCGTGCCGCCGCGCTGCAATATGCTCCGGCCATTACCGCCATCCAACATCTGCGAAAGCAGCGGAAATGAATCGACGCGACTTTCTCAAATCCGTAGGCTCGGGAGTCGCCACGGCAGCGTATCTGCACAACAGTCTGACGCGCGCGGCCGCGCTGCCCGCTATCAGGCGATCCGGCACGTTCGATGACGTCGAGCACGTCGTGGTCTTCATGCAGGAGAACCGCTCGTTCGACCACTATTTTGGACATCTGAGTGGCGTGCGTGGATACAACGACCGCTTTGCGCTGAGCATTGCCGGTGGCAAGCCGGTTTGGTTCCAACCGCGCATGCGGCATCCGGACCAGCCGATCCTGCCGTTCCATCTGAATACCCGCCATTGCTCCGCCCAGCTCCTTCAGGATCTCGACCACAGCTGGGCCTCGCAACAAGCGGCGATCGGAGCGGGCCGCATGGACGCGTGGCCGCTCAACAAGACCGACATGACCATGGGATATTTCCGGCGGCAGGATATTCCGTTTCATTACGCGCTCGCGGATGCTTTCACGGTCTGTGATCATTATTTTTGCTCCATCGCCGGTCCCACCTGCCCCAACCGCACAATGTTGTGGGCCGGCTCGATCGACCCGCAGGGCACGGGCGGCGGTCCTTTCATAGACGACGACGTGTGGATCTACACGAAGGGCGTCAAGCCGTTCGGCTGGACGACCTACGCGGAACGTCTGCAGCGGGCGGGGATCACCTGGCGGGTATATCAGGAGGGGCTGAGCGAGATCAATGACGACCCCATGACGGGCAACTATCACTGCAACGCTCTCGCCTACTTCAAACCCTTCGCCGATGCCGCACAAGGCTCGGAGCTCCGGCGACGCGCGATGTCCGAGGGCGGCATTGCCCGGCTTCGCGAGGACGTGCTGCACGAGCGTCTGCCGCAGGTGTCCTGGATCGTCATGCCGGCCGGTTACTCCGAGCATCCCTCCTATCCACCCGCCTATGGCGCCATCTATATCGCCCGGGTCCTCGAGGCGTTGACCGCAAATCCAGAGGTGTGGGGCAAAACCGTACTGTTTCTCAACTATGACGAGAACGACGGTTTTTTCGACCACATGGTGCCGCCGCAGCCACCAACGCCCGTGTTACCGGGCATTTCCACGGTGACGACGGAGGGCGAGATTCACGATATCGTCAATCCTCATCACCCTACCCTGTATACCGCGGATCAATTGCCCTACGGCCTCGGGCCGCGCGTGCCGATGCTCGCCATCTCACCCTGGAGCCGAGGCGGCTATGTCTGTTCGGAGGTCTTCGATCACACCTCGGTGATTCGCTTTCTGGAAGTGCGATTCGGAGTGAAGGAGCCGAACATCACTCCGTGGCGGCGGTCCATCTGTGGGAATCTGACCTCAGCCTTCGACTTCACCTCTTACCGCAGCCGGCGGTTCAATCTCCCGAACACCTTCGGCTACCGGGATATGGTCTATCAGCAGGCGAAATTGCCGCCCCCGGGCGTGCCTGACCAACAGCCAATCGAGATCATTGCCCAGGAGCGGGGCGTGCGGCCGGTGCGCGCCCTGCCCTACGCGCTTGAATTGAATCTTAAGATGCAGGCGGGCGGAATTCGGCTGCAGTTCGACAACCGATCGGCCGTGGGCGTCTGTTGTACGGCATATCGGGACGGGAGCTTGGCGATTCCGCGGCGCTATACCATCGGAGCGGGACACCAGCTCGACGACCTGGTGCGCCCTGCGGCGAATCAGGCCCTGGCCCTTTCCGTGTATGGTCCCAATGGCTTTCTGCGGACCGTGCGCGGACCGGGCGACTGCGCACTTGAGGTATCCAGTGCGGGCACCCCGGCTGGCGACCTCAGGCTGCGCCTCCACAACGGCGGCGAGAGGTCGCTCCTGGCGACGGTGCGGGACCAGAGCTACGGCCGAGGTGAGCGCCGCGTTGCCGTCGCCCCGGGTGAGACACACGACCTTCTCTGGGACCTGCAGCCAAGTCACCATTGGTACGACCTCACCATCGGTGTGGACCAACATCAGTGGCGCCTCGCCGGACACATCGAAGACGGACACGAGAGCGTCTCCGATCCTGCCAACGTCGCGCCGGTGCTGACGTAGGCGTGGCTCGCAGGTTATACGCCTACGTCTCCCATCCATACTTGTCGCGTCGACGGATCGGTCTGGAACCTGAGGTTCAGCTCCATCGAAGGCTTGTGCTCCATGAGCGTGATCTGAACCCCTCCGCCTCTCAAGCTCTCCAGGTTGGTGACAAAATCATTCGTGTTTATATTGTCCAGAATGACCAGATGCGGAATTCTGAACAACAGGATCGAGTGAGAACACATCAAACAGGGGGAAAGCGTCGTAAACATCACGGATTTCGTGAAATCCAGATCATGGCCGGCATTCTCTATGCAATCCATTTCGCCATGAAGAATATTGCTGCGCCGCTGGACCCGCCTGTTGTGGCCCAGCGATGCAATGGCTCCCTCGAGAAGGAGAGCGGCTCCGACCGGTATGCCTCCCTCCCGAAAGCTCTTCAAGGCCTGCATATACGCCGATTGGACTCCAATGCGCATTTCGACGTCGTTCATATGTTGATTAACTCTTCCTGTGCGAGGTTCGGATTGCGCAGCGAGATTCGCACCCTGGCGGGCCGGTAGCTCCAGATCGGGGATGATGCACGCCACACTCATCACACATCAACTACCAGCTCCGTGCAGGGCCTGAAAGCCGGGCCGACGGCCGATGGATAGCCATAGGCCCTGATTTGGGACTGACGGCCTTGCTCGATTGACAGGCTCGACGCTGGGGCGTAGAAGGGCCCTCGCGCTCGCGCCTCCTTCACAACCAACAAAGAATGAGCAGTAACCCCATGACCAGATTCATCACTTTGCTCTGCGGCAGCGTACTCACGGTCTCAGGGCTGCTCGCGCCCTCGGCTCCAGTCCATGCGGCCAATGCGTCCGGTGCGCGCGATAAGGCCGCGATCGAGGCCCTGGAAGCTCGCTTTGCCGCCGCATTCAATGCCAAGGACGTGAGCGCGATCATGCGTGTGTACGAGCCAGGGCAGAGCCTGTTCGTGTTCGATGTGACCCCGCCGCGCCAGCATGTGGGCTGGGCCGATTACAAGGCCGATTGGGAGAACACATTCAAGACCACTCCGGGTCCGGTTCACTTCTCGATCTCGGACCTCGGCGTCACGGTCGTGGGGCCGGTCGCCTATGGCCACAGCATCCAAAAGATGACGTTTACCCGCGCGAACGCCTCGAAAGGGGAGTTGGTCGTCAGGGTCAGCGACGTGTACCGAAAGATTCACGGCAGATGGCTCATCGTGCAGGAGCATGTCTCCGTGCCCGTGGACCTCAGCACCGGCAAGCCGGATCTGCTCTCAAAACCGTAGACCGAAGCAGCGCCCAGAGGCCCCCCCGGGGGGGGGGCGGGGCCTCTGGCCGACAGGGAACCGCTCAGTACCCGGTGGCCACGGGTCAGTGCTTCAGCATCCCGTTCGCAGCCGCAACGTCGGATTGCAGCCGTGAGACCCCCGCAGCCGTATCATTGATGTACCCGTCCGCCACCGCCACCATCGCGGGGTTGGGCGGCACGAGCGCCATGCTCACCTGGTTGGAAATCGAGCTCAGCCAGGAGCGCAGTCTGGGTGGGTACACCAGCGCACCTTCACTGGATTGGATCCTGAGATCCACCAGATCGTCTACGTCACGGTTGAGATTATCCAGCGCCGCCTGGGCCGCATTGCCCGATGCCTTGTGGTCAGCGAGCGCCTTCTGCAGCGCCTCACGGGCGTCGATGGCCTGATTCAGGTTGGTATCGAGGCGGTTAAGCGCAGCATGAATCCGCATCAGCAAGTCGAAGCGCTGCTGCAGTTCTGCCTGGGTGGTCGGCAACGTCGGATCGAGTTTCACCACGAACGGCTGCTTCTGCGCCGCATGAGCGCCATAAGTCAGCGTTGCGTAGTAGGTACCCGGCAGCACCTGCGGACCGACGGGCGCAGCGGCTGCGAAAAACGAATTGTAGATGCCCTTCACGTCTGCCGCATCCGGGTAGGTCAGATCCCACTGAAAGTGGTTCATGCCGGGGGTAACCGCCGTCGCCCTTTCCTGACGCTGCTTTCTCGCCACCGTCGGGTTGTCCGAGAGTTTCTTCGGCTTACCCTTCGGTTTCAGGTGCAGCGTGAAGGCGCGGATCAACTTCCCATTCGCGTCGCTGAAGCTGAGCTTCACCGGCGTTTTGCCGTGGTAGTCGGCCGGCAGGTGGAAGAGCACCGTCACTCCGGGCGGCAGATTCTCTCCTCCCGGTCCGCGTCCACCCTCCTCGCCGCCCCCGCCGCGCGTGACCAGCCAGGTCTGCTGCGGCTTGAATAGATAGGGCGCATCACTCGCCACCCGCGCAGCGCCCAACTGCTCGAGGAACTGCAGGTTGTCGAGCACCCAGAAGCCACGTCCGAAGGTGGCGAGCACGACGGCATGCTGCTCCGGCTGAATCTCCACGTCGCTCACCCGTACGGCCGGCAGCTTGAGTGTCAACGGCTGCCAGTCGCGGCCCCCATCCAGGCTGAAGTAAACCGTATCGCTGGTACCTGCGAAGAGCAGATCGGAGTCGTCCGGATCCTCCCGCACGCTCTCGATGTACTCACCCTGCGCCAGCCCGGTGGTGATCTTCGTCCAGTGCTTGCCGTAATCGGTGGTCTTATACACGTACGGATGAAAATCATCCCAGTCGTACCGGCTCGCCGAGACGTAAGCCGTGCCCTCCTCGAGGTGCGATGGCTCGATGCAGGTGATCGTGGACCACATCGGAAGCGCCGGTGGGCGCACCTGGCTCCAGTGTCCGCCCGCGTCGGTCGTCACATATACCAGGCCGTCATCGGAGCCCGTCCAGATGACGTTGTCGGTGAGCGGCGAGAAGGCAATCGAGGATATGGTGTCGAACATCTCCTCGCCGGTCACATCCGCGCTGATCGGGCCGCCCGGGCGCCCCTGTTTGCTCTTGTCGTTGCGCGTGAGGTCGGGACTGATCGGTTTCCAGTGGAAGCCTTCATCCGTGCTCTCGAACAACACGTTCGCCCCCATCAGGAGCTCCTTGGGGTCGCCGGGCGCAAACACCACCGGATGATGGTTCCAGCCATAGCGATATTTGATCTTCGAGCCCGCAAGCCCGAGCTTGTAGGAGGGCCAGGGACTCACGTTCGTGATCAGTCCCGTCCTGCGATTCTCCTGCCACTCGATGCTGTAATAGCCGCTGCCGTAGGTAACCCAGGGCTGACCCGGCGTCGGTACCACCCAGCTCATCTCGCCGCCTTGTACGTCCTTCCAGACCGGCGGAATCTTCCCGCCCGCCACGGCGCTCGGCGCCTCGACCGAGCCGCGGTCCTGCTGCGCGCCATAAATGTGGAACGGGAACTGATCGTCGAGATTGGCGTGATAGAACTGGCCGGTCGGCTGGTTGTCCTCGGAGCTGAAGGCCTTGCCGCCATTTAAGCTGACGGTCGCGCCGCCATCATTGCCCTCGATCAGTATCTGCGGGTTGTTCGGATTGATCCAGAACACGTGATTGTCGCCATGGGGCGGATGCAGCTGTTTCAGCTTCTTGCCGCCGTCGTGGGACACGTAGACTTCGACGTTGGGCAGATAAATCGTGTTCGGGTCCTTGGGATCCACGTACACGTTCATGTAATAGAAGGCGCGTTGCGTGATGTCCATGCTGCTGTTGATGAGCTTCCAGCTCTGGCCGGCATCGTCGGAGCGGAAAAGTCCGCCCGCCTGACCCTTGTAGTCCGCCTGAATCAGGGCATACACGATATTGGGCTTACTCGGCGCGACTGCGACGCCGACTTTCCCGAAGATGCCGGTCGGCAGCCCCGGGCGATGCGAGATATTGGTCCAGATCGCCCCACCGTCGGTGCTCTTGTAGATGCCGCTGCCAGGCCCCCCGCTCGAGAAGGTCCAATGTTTCCGGTACAGCTGCCACATGCCGGCATAGAGCACCTGCGGATTGCTCGGATCCATCGCCAGACTGATCGCGCCGGTCCCGTCATTCACATAGAGAATCTTCTTCCAGGTCTTGCCGCCATCCGTGCTCTTGAATACCCCGCGATCCGGATTCGAGGCGAACAGATGGCCGAGCGCCGCCACATACACGACGTCGGGATTATTCGGGTCCACGAGGATCCAGCTGATGATGTGGGTCTCGCCGAGCCCGATGTACGTCCATTTCTTCCCGCCATCGGTCGACTTATACATCCCCTCCCCCGTCAGGACCGTGTTGCGGGGAGCGGAATCGCCCGTGCCCACATAGATGATCTTCGGATTGGAGGGCGCGATCGCCATGGCGCCGATGTTGTTGCTCTTGAAGTTCTTGTCGGAGATGTTCGTCCAGCTATTGCCGTAGTTCTCGGTCTTCCAGACGCCCCCGCCGGCCGTGCCCATGTAAAAGACATTGGGCTTGTCGGCGATGCCGGCCACCGTGGTGACGCGACCACCGCTATAGGGACCGACGCTGCGCCACTTGAGCGCGCCCGTGAGCTTGCCCGTAGGCAGGGGCGCGGCGAACGCGGCCGAGATCGCCAGGGACAGACAGGAAACCAGCGCAAGGTGGCGTGCTTTGGACATGGCGGGCGGGCCCCTCTTTTATAATGCCGCCCATTTTGCCATCCGTCTTCTCGCGACCTTCGGCCTTCCGCCGTGCCACTCGCACCGTTCGGCGCATCGGGTCCTGATTTCCAAGTGCAACCCCGTGCCGCGGCCGAGATCATCGAGGCCCCGTGCGTGGCCGCACCGGGCGGTGCCCCGTCGGGAGCCCGCCAGGACCGTTGCGGCGGTGACGACCGCCGAAGTTTACCGCCCGCGATCGAAGATAAGCAGTTTCAGCGATCCCGGTGCGAACGGCGACTGCCGCGGCCGGTGATGCGTCTTGCGCCATTGCGCCATGAACTGTTGCATGGCCTTTTCCGTGGTGCGCGCCGCGACCAGATACACCCGACCGCTCTCGGGATCGATTCCCATGGTGCGCGCCGAGAGCGCCGTCTTCACGGTCGCGAGCGGCACGAAAGTGTTGGCGTTGACCTCGCGGATGACCGATAGCGTGCCGTCGCGGCCGTTGGAGCTGAAGATCAAATGGCTCATCGGGTCGAACCGATCCGCGTCGGTGCCCTGTCCGATGGGCAGCGCGGTGACCACCGACCCGTCCTCGGCGTTGACCACGACCAGGCGTTGATTCTCGCAGCTCGCGAACAGCCGGTGGGTGCGGGTGTCGATCGCGAGGCCGTGCGGCTCGAGACACTGGGGCATCGGCCAGGTCGCATCCACGCGATTGGTGGCGGTGTTGATGCGAAAGATCTCGTGGTGAGTCACGCCGTTGACGTAGAGCTCGCCGTTATCGCCCGGCACCGCGTACTCCAGATCCCCACCAATGTGGATGAAGGTCACCACTTGGCGATGGGTCGGATCGATTACCGCGACATCGCCGGTATCCCCATCGATCACGAACGCATGACCGCTCACCGGATCGAAGGTGACTGCATCGGCGCCCGGCTGAACTTTCAGCCGCGCGAGCACTTTGAGCGTCTTCGGATTGAAGATCACCGCCTGACCGAGGTGACCGTCGTCGGTGATGCCGAGACCCGCGGCCGGATCGAAGGCGCTCCCGTGCGGACCGCCGGCAATCGGGCCCACCTCGCCCACGATGCGGCCGCTCTTGCCGTTGACGACCGTCAGCCGGTTTCCATGCGCCACGAAAACCCGATGGGTCGAGGGGTCGTACACCACGTAATCCCATCCGTTCGGCTCGCCGAGCGGCACGCTCTTGACGAGACGGTACTCGACCGGGGCAGTGGCCGCTTCGGCTTGAGCCATCGCCGACGTTGCTCCGGCGAGCGCACCGGCGAATGCCACCGTGAGTAGGAAACCCCGGTATCGTGACATGACGAATCTCCTCGGCGGATTGGACGAATAGCCCGCAGCTTACCTCGGTCTGGAGCACATGCGAGCCGCGCGAGCGTACCGTTTACTCGCCTTACCGCGTGGCAGCGGGGTCGCGGCTGGGCAACGGGCTCCGCGCCTCTCTGTCGTCCATTGCGGACAGGTTTTCTCGAACCTCATCGCCCCGTAGCCTTGACCCTATGACCCTGCGACTGGTGATACCGGACCGTAGCGAGGCGGACGGCGATCTTCCGGTCGAACGCCCGTGGTGGCGGTTCGCGGCGCGCTTCAACGTCGCGATCTGCCAGAGTGTTCCGCTTGCGCGAATGCACGAGCGCGAATGCGAGGGCGTGATGATGCGCTGGGGTCTGGCGCTGAAGCTCGCGCGCGGTGGCGTCGACCTCACCACCCGTGGGGTCGTCCGCAGCGACACCCTGCGCTCCGGTCAGGATCTGCGCACGGCATGGCTTTATGGCCAGCGCGGCATCGTGCCCGTCGCGGGGTTTTATCTCTGGCAGCGGGCCCCTGCCGGACATCATCAGCCCTACTACGTCCGGCTGGTGAACCGACCGGTATTCGGCGTCGCAGCGCTTTGGGAGCGGGCGGAGAGCGATGAGGGCGAAGTGATCGAAAGCTGCGCGCTGATCGCGGTCGAGGCCAACCCGCTGCTGGCCGAGATCGACAACATCACCGCACAGATGCCCGCAATTATTCATCGTAACGACTATGACCTCTGGCTGCGATCCAACGTCTCGCAAGCGCAGGAGCTGCTGCGGCCTTATCCGCAGACGCAGATGGTCTGTCATCCGGTCAGCCCGCGCGTAAACCACCTCGAATTCGATGAGCCTGTCCTGATCAAACCAGCCAGGAAATTGTGACTGCTCGGTTACAGAGGAGCTGAAACAGCTCTTTGTTGCGTTTTGCCCGCTCCGGCGCTACCTTCCGGCCTCATCGGTCTCACCCGAAGAACACAAACCGCCGCGACGCGGAGACCTTCAGGCTTCGCGCTACGCGGCAGGGCGGGGAGGAAGTCATGTTCACGCAACTGCTCGATCCGCTCAACAACCTGACACTGACCTGTCTGGCGGCGTTGATACCCGTGGTTGCCCTGCTGATTCTGCTCGCGGTTTTTCGCTGGCCCGCGTGGCTCGCGACACTGGTCGGATCGATCATCACCTTCGCGGTGGCCGCCTGGCTCTGGAAAATGCCCTGGGGCGATGGCTGGCGCGCCTATGTCTATGGCGCGGCGACCGGGGTCTGGAACGTCGACTGGATCACTGTCTGGGGCATGGTGCTCTTCAACACGCTGGTGCTCAGCGGTGTGTTCGAGAACTTCCGCCGCTGGCTCATCGCGCAGGGCAGCCTGGACGTACGCGTGCAGACGCTTCTTTTCGCCTGGGCGTTCGGCGCGCTGCTCGAAGGCCTGGTCGGGTTCGGATATCCCTGGGCCGTGGTCACCCCGATCCTCATCTCCCTCGGCATTTCCGACCTCAACGCCATCCGCGTTGCGGCGATCGCCAACAACGCACCGGTGTCCTTCGGCGCCCTCGGCGTTCCCATCATCGTGCTGGCCGCGGTGACCAACTATCCGCTGCTGGCGCTCTCGGCTTCCGTCGGCGCCATCGTGGCCGTGCTCGCGTTGCTGCCGCCGTGGGTGCTGTTGTATCTGGTTTCCGGAAGGAAAGGGGTGCAGGGCGGCTGGCCGCTCGCCGTGGTGGGCTCGTTGGCGTACATCGCGGGTCAGTATCCGGTTGCGGTGCATCTCGGTCCCTATCTGCCCGATATCACCGGCTCCATCGTCTGCTTTGCCGCGCTGCTCACGCTGCTCAAATTCTGGCAGCCGAAGACCGTCCTCGGCTACGGCGGAGTGCCGCTCGACCCAGCCGTGGCCCGACAGACGCGGGGACACGGCCTGAGCTCCGGAGAGGTCGCGCAAGCCTGGATGCCATTCGTGGTGCTGCTCATCGTGGTTGCGGCCTGGACCGGCCCATGGTCGCCACTACCCGCTAAGACGTGGTTCACTGCCCAGGCGGTGGCGTGCTCCTCTCTCGCGGCCACCTGCGATGCGGCAAAGCCCGGTGTCACGGCGGTATTCAAGTTCGCGCCCTACATTGGGGGCACCGCAATCCTCGCCTCCTGGATCATCGTGGCGCTGCTGCTGCTCGCGATGGGCAGACTCAAGGGCGCGCAGATCGGCGAGATCTTCCGCCGCACATTCCACCAGATGTGGGGCGCCTGCCTCGTCGGCCTCTTTATCTTCGGTCTCGCCTACATCTTCAACTATTCCGGCATCGCCGCCTCACTCGCCAAGGGCTTCTCGAGCATCGGTACCGCATTCATCGTGGTCTCGCCTGTCCTGGGATTCATCGGCGTCGCCCTGTCGGGCTCCAACACCTCGACCAACGCGATGTTCGGCAAGTTCCAGGCGATCGTGGCGACCCAGCTCGGTATGCCACCGCTGCTGCTGCCGACGCTCAACTCCGTGGGCGCCGAGATCGGCAAGCCGGTGGCGCCCCAGACCGCGAGCGTGGGCGTCTCGACCAGCAAGTTCGTGAGGAAGGAAGGCGATGTCATCCGCCACAACATGGGCTGGACCTTCATCCTGCTCGCCTACTTGATCCTCATCGCGATCGGATGCTACTTCCTGCACCCGGCGACGATGATGCTCAGCTCCCCATCGCCGCCTTGATGCGATCGGCGCCGAGCGGCAGTTCCCGTGCCCCGGCTCCGGTCGCATCCGCCACGGCATTGGCGCCGCGCTCCCAGCGCTCGAGCTGCGGATGATGGCGATAGCCCCGCGTGTTGCCGCGCAGCACTTCCCGCGCGAGCAGCGCCTCGCGCCACAGGGCCACGAGGCCGCGAGAGTCCAGGTACTTCGGCTGAATGGACCAGAGCCGCGTCGTCAGTGCGTGGCGCCGTGGTTGCCCTTGCTCGGGTGGGAAGCCGAGGGCAGCTTGATGTGATTTTCGACCAACAGGCTGCGTTCTTCCGGCACGGTCAGCTTGCGCACGGCCACGATCGGCATGCGGCGCGGCTCCCAGTGCGGCACGGCGAGGTTATCCATCTCGCCATCGCAGATCATTCCCGAGTGCTCGATGTCCTGGAAACCCAGGCGTTGATCGAACTTGAGGTCCGGCACGGGCGCGAACAGCTTGATCAGGTACGGTTGAGAATGCATCGGGACGTAGACGATGAGCTCGCTGTCATTGAGCACGGTCCACGAGCCATCGAAATCCCTCAGCCAGAAGCATCCTGGCGTGCCGGGCAGTGCGGCGCTCGTCTGACCCTTGGCACCGGTTGCGCCCTGGCTCGAGGCGCAGCCCAGCAAGGCAGCCGCGGCGGCGCCGAGGAGACTGATGGCGATCAAGCGTAGTGGTCGAGCCATTGAACCTGAGATTCTACGCCGTGCGTCTCCCAGCGGGGCGGTCCCTACGCGGATCTGTGCGCTTCGGCAACGGACAGCCTTGCCGCCCGGATGGCCGGCGGAAGGCCGCCGAGCATGGCGAGCGTCAGCGCCCATCCCACCCCCACTGCGAGCAGTCGCGGTGAGACCGTGAGATCGTACACATTGTGGATGTCCGCCACCTGCCTGCCGTTGAAAAATAGCCAGGCCACCGCGCCGCCGAGGAGCGCGGCAACGAGTGAGAGAAGGGCGGTCTCCAAAAGCACCGAGACTGCCACCGGGAACGGCTCGTAGCCGATCGCACGCAGTGTGCCTATCTCGCGGGTGCGAGTGCTGACCGCCGCATACATGAGCTTCACCGTCGCGAAGAGCGCCCCGAGAGCCATGATCCCCCCGATGAGGTACGTGAGCTCGGTGAAGAACGCCGCGTAGAGGTTCACCGTACGCGCGGCGTAGTGCGACTGCCGCTCCGCGGTCACCTTGAGAGCGGGGTTGGTGATAAGCCAGTGCGCAAAGGCATCGAACTCACCGGGTCGCGTGAGCCTGACGAGAACGCTTCCGTAGCCGGACATGTGTGCCGCGGACATCAGGGTGATCACATCGGCGACGAGTTGCCCCTCGAGAATGCTGCCGCCATCGGTGAAAAGCCCGACGATCGGCCATTCCCCCCCGGGCAACCCGATCTCATCTCCTATCTGCAAGTGATAGGCATGCGCGGCACCCACGCCCACGATCAGCTCCTGCCGGCCGGAGCGAAACATCCTGCCCGCCACGATCCTCAAATTCGGCCGCAACGCGAGACCCGCCGGCCCGATGCCGTGCAACTCGGGCGAGCCGACAAAGTGCAATCCGATCGGCGGCACCCAGAAGAGAACCTCGGCATCTCCCAGCGGATGACCGCCGGGTCCAGAGGCGATTCCGGGCGCCTCGAGGATCGTCCCGATCGCGTTGCCGGGAATCGCACTGCCATATTCGGTATCGGACTCGGGCGACAGCACGATCGCAAGCCGCGCATCACCTCCCGCCCGATACGCGCGCAACAGGCCGACCGTGACGGAGAGCATCGATAGCAGCACGCCGATCACGCAAGCCATGCTGCCGATGATCACCAACGATGACCATTTACGCTGGCGAAGCCCCGCGAGCCCCAGGCGCCCCACTACCACGATTTGAGTCAGCAGGCGCACCCTCAGCGGCCCGCAAGCGCGTCGGCGACCCGCAAGCGCCGCAGTCTTAACATCGGAGCTGCGGCGCTCGCCAAGGCGAGCAGCGCTGCGGTGCCAAGAGCCCACGCCAGCACCGCCGCCGACACCGTGGGCTCGGGAATCCCGGAAAGACCGCGAGGGAGGTAGTGGCCTGGCAACCGAGTCAATGCAGCCGCCAGAGCGGTACCGACAATGGCGCCGGCGAGGCACGGGATGAGAGCCTCCGCAAACACCAGGGCCATGAGGCTCGTGTTCCGATAGCCCAACGTCCCGAGCACGGCGAACTCAGGCGTACGCTCGCGCACCGACTGCGCGATCCCATTGGCCGTCAGCAGCAGGATCATGAAAATTCCGGCGCCAGCCAACGGCCACGTGCTCTTCGCGAGCGAGGCTCCCGAGTTGACGGCATAGAGCATGTTGACCTTGTCAGGAATGGTGAGGGTCGGCGTACTCGAATTGGCAAAGTGTCTGTCGATTCTGAGGCTGACTTCGTCCGCCTGGGCCGCATCGCGGACCGCTACTCGAAATCCCATCGCATACCCTTGATCCTGCGGCGGCCGCGATTCATCGATATACCTGAAATTGCCGAGAATGAAGGCACCGATCCGTGGGTCGTCGGGTACGACAGCGAGCACGTGAAACTCCCAGATCGAGCTGCCGTCGGCGCGCAGGCCCGGCGCGGTGATGAGGGGGAACGTATCTCCTTTGGCGAGGCCCAGCCTCGCGGCCGGTGAACGGCTGACGAATACGCCCGTGGGTGTCGCGAAGAGTTGATTCCACTCGGCCGGCGTCAGAGGCAACTCCGGCCATGCGGCCCGCATGTGCCTGTCCACGGCGATGACCCGGGCGGTCCTGTGAGGGTTCTGGTAATGACCCCAGAGCCAGTAATAAGTGCCCACCGCGGATACCCCGTCGATTCGCGCTATCTGATCCCGGAGGGCGAGGGGGAGCAGGACTCCGTGAGGGCTTGCGCCGGGGAAGCGCGCGTTGACATCGAGGCGATCCATTCTGGAGCTCGCGATGAGATGATCGTAGGTCGCATGCAAGCCGACCATCAGCCCAAAGAGCGTGAATGCCGCCGCCACTGCAAGCCATACCAGGACAGCCTCGGCGGGCTTGCGCCACAGGGCCGACCCGATGAGCGGAAAGTATTTCACCGGCAGGGAACCGGACTTCGCCGCGGACAGTCACTTGAACGCAAGCCGGCCCCTGAAGCGAGGGTAGGGGCGCTCCGAATGGGAAATAAGAACCGGTATCTCGTTTTCATCGCGGTGGCCGGCGCTCACGCGGTGATTCTCGGCGTCCTCATCGGCGACTCGCGAGCGATCCGCCTGCCTTCCTGGACCGGTGTTCCCCTCACGGCTTTCATTCTGCGGCTGGCCGCACATCCGCGCGCGCCCATCGCGCGCCCGCGGCTCGGCGAAACCCCCGCGCCTCTGGCACCGATGGTCGAGCCTATCACGCTGGCTCCTCCACTGCTCCCTTTGGAGAATCCGAACGGCCGGACCATCGATTGGGACGCCGCGGCAAGGGAAGACGCGGCCACAGCCCTGAAGCGCAAGAAGCCCATGTCCTTCGGCTTCCCAGCGGGCGGAAAGAGCGCTCTCACGCTCGGTGTGCCTTCCGCTCATTCTCCGGCCCACTACGCCGGCGAATCCGACCGAACGGAGACCGGGGAAGTTATCCAATGGACGAGCGATCGCTGCTACGTGATCTCCGACCCGCCCTCACTTGCGGAACCGGACTTCCTCAAGAACGCGAGGATCACCCATTTCGGGTGCCTGCCGCCGCCCGGACCGTCCGCCGGCGAGCTCTTCAAGAGCCTGCCGGCGTACAAGAAGTATCACCCGCGGTAGATCCGCAATCCCGTCAGTGGTGGAAGAGCTTCAGCGCGTTTCTCAACGTCTGCAGCACGCCCCAGAGAAGGGGAATGCCGACGAAGCCCCAGGCGAGGATGAGGTGGAGGGTGCGCGTACCGCTCGAGGTCTGGCTCGACATACTCCCTCCGCCGATCACCGCGCGGCAAGCGTGGCTTCACCCTGCGCCGCCGGCATGTGATGCCGCTCGTGCACGGGGGTGATGAAAAGATTGCAGAAGAAGCCGACGACCAGCAGAGCGGCCATGAGGTACATGGTGAGATTGTAGGCGTCCGCCTTGGGCACGCCGCGCGCGATCTCGTAAGCGCGTATGTAGTTGACCAGCACCGGACCAAACACACCGGCGGCGGACCAGGCCGTGATCAGCAGGCCGTGAATCGCCCCGACATAACGCGTTCCGAACATGTCCTTGAGGTATGCCGGCACGGTGGCGAATCCGCCGCCATACATGCTGATGATGATGAGGAAGCAGAGGACGAAGAAGCCGACGCTCCCGAGCCCGCCCGCGGTGGGGACCAGCGCGTAAAGCACGGTGCCAATGATGAAAAAGCAGAAGTACGTGTTCTTCCGTCCCATGAGATCGGAAGCCGACGCCCAGACGAACCGCCCCGCCATGTTGAACAGGCTCATCAGGCCCACGAACCCGGCGGCGGCGAGCGCGCTCACCTTGCCGGGAAACATCTCCTGGCTCATGGCCGAGGCCTGCCCGAGTACGCCGATGCC
The DNA here is from genome assembly GCA_049579785.1 of Steroidobacteraceae bacterium. Classification (GTDB taxonomy): domain Bacteria; phylum Pseudomonadota; class Gammaproteobacteria; order Steroidobacterales; family Steroidobacteraceae; genus 13-2-20CM-66-19. The sequence continues at coordinate 2,162 of JBAUOO010000067.1, read as the reverse complement.
CGCGGTGACGTTGAGGCACAGCACCCACCAGATCAACCAGAACTGCGGCGTGCGCAGCGCCCGGTAGACGTACACGTTGGCGTTGGTCACGAGCTTCGGCGGCTGCGCGGGCGGGGTCCAGCCCGAGGGCTGCCAACCCGGGGCGGGTACCCGCACGATCACCGCGCCCATCATCATGAAGAGGAAATAGACGACTCCGAGCACGATGAAGGTCTCGGCGACGCCGATGTGACTCGCCGTGGAGAACCGGCTCATGAGCCACACCGAGAGGGGCGATGCGATGAGCGCCCCACCGCCAAAGCCCATGATGGCCATGCCGGTCGCCATGCCCGGCCGGTCGGGAAACCATCTGATGAGTGTCGAGACCGGAGAGATGTACCCGAGACCGAGCCCTATGCCGCCGAGCACGCCATAGCCAAGATAGATGATCCAGATCGCATGGACATGGACGCCGATCGCCGAGATCAGGAACCCGCCGCCAAAGCATAGCGCCGCGGTGAACATCGCACGGCGCGGCCCGCCCTCCTCCACCCAACGGCCGAGAAGGGCCGCCGATACTCCGAGGAAGAAAATCGCCAGGGTAAAGATCCAACCGAGAGCGGTGAGCTGCCAGTCCCCCCGCGCGGAATCATGGATCCCGAGGAGCTGCGTCATCGGCAGATTGAACACGCTGAAGGCGTACACCTGTCCGATGCACAGGTGAATGCAGAGCGCGGCGGGCGGCACCATCCAGCGGCTGAAGCCGGGGCCGGCCACCGTGCGGTCCCGGTCGAGGAACGAGAGCGGGCGCATGCGGACAGTGTACCGCGCGGCGGCTGAGCGGCTCCCACCGGGGCAGCAGATGCCGCCGGCGTGCGCCGCAACGATCCTTAAGCGGTACGGTTCTGTTCTGATTTGGAGCGGCCCATCAGCGCGCGCATGACGTAGTAAGATGCTCGTTCACCTCCACGAAGCAGCCGGATCCGCCATGGCGTACGACTACCGCAAGTTCTATATCGACGGCCGCTGGGTCGAGCCCCTCGAGCCGAAGGAATTCACGGTCATCAACCCCGCCACCGAGGCGCCCGCGGGCCTCATCTGCCTGGGCTCCGCCAAAGACGTGGACCGGGCGGTCGCCGCCGCCCGCCGCGCGTTCGAATCGTTCGCGGAGACCTCGCGCGAAGAGCGGCGCGCGCTCCTCGAGAAGATCCTTGCGCTCTACAAGAAACGCTACGCCGACATCGCCAGCGCCATTCGCGAAGAGATGGGCGCTCCGGCGAGTCTCGCCAAGGGCTCCCAGGCCGGTGCCGGTCTCGGCCACATCGCGGCCATGGTCGATCTGCTGAAGACATTCCAGTTCGAGGAGCGCCGCGGCTCGACGCGCCTCGCCTTGGAGCCGGTCGGCGTCTGCGCCCTGATCACCCCGTGGAACTGGCCCATGAACCAGGTCGCGGCCAAGGTGGTGCCCGCGCTCGCGGCCGGCTGCACCATGGTGTTGAAGCCTTCGGAGTTCTCACCCTTCAGCGCGGCGATCTGGGCCGAGATCATGGACGAGGCCGGGGTTCCGGCGGGCGTGTTCAATCTCATCAACGGCACGGGTCCCGAGGTTGGCGCGGCGCTCGCCGCGCATCCCGACATCGACATGGTCTCTTTCACCGGCTCGACCCGCGCCGGCACCGAAGTCGCGCGCGTCGCGGCCGCGACCGTCAAGCGCGTTCACCAGGAGCTCGGCGGCAAGTCGCCCAACATCCTGTTGGATGATGCCGATTTCGAGCGCGCCGTGAAATCGAGCGTGCGGCACGTGTTCGAGAATTCCGGCCAGTCCTGCAACGCGCCGACGCGGCTGCTGGTACCCGCCGCCCGGATGGCGGAGGTCGAGGCGCTGGCCAGAAGGACCGCCGAGGCGGTGCTGGTCGGGGATCCGGCATCGGAGAACACGGCGGTGGGGCCGGTGGTTTCGAAGATCCAGTTCGACCGTATCCAGGGCTACATCAGCAAGGGCATCGCTGAGGGCGCCAAGCTCGTCACCGGCGGCGAAGGCCGTCCCGCGGGACTCGAAAAGGGGTACTTCGTGCGGCCTACCGTCTTCTCCGAAGTCAACAACGACATGACCATCGCGCGCGAGGAGATCTTCGGACCGGTGCTGGCGATCCTGCCCTATCGAGATGAGGAGGAGGCGATCC
>JBAUOO010000066.1:0-56019 GCA_049579785.1 Steroidobacteraceae bacterium | reverse complement strand
GCTGCAGGCGCAACTGCAGCGGGGGCAGGCGCGCGCGGACGCGCAGCGCGCACAAAGCGATGCCGCCGCCGCGCTCGGCCTGCCGCCACAGGCGCTAGACGATCTGCAGCTCGAATGGTCGCACTGGGGCACACCGCCGCCGGTGAGCGCCGATGAGCTGCACGCCGCGCGTACCCGCGCGCTGCTCTCGCGCGCGGACCTGTCGGCCGCGATCGACGACTATGCCGAAGCCGAGAACAGGCTGCGCCAGGCGATCGCACGTCAGTATCCGCAGTTCACGCTGCTGCCGGGCTATTACTGGGACCACGGCATTCGCAAATTTCCGTTGGACGTCAATCTGACGCTGCCGCTGTTCAACCGCAATCAGGGCGAGATCGCCGAGGCGCGCGCCGGCCGCGAACTGGCCGGGCGGCGCATGCTGGCACTGCAGGATTCGATCTACGGTGAGATCGCCGGTGCCGAGCGCGCCGAAGCGATCGCCCATGACAACGAGAACGCGGCCCGACAGCGGCTGCACGATGCGCGCGAGCAACTGCGCCAGGCGAGCCTCGGACTCAAGCTCGGTGCCATCGACAGGAGCGAGGAGCTTGCCGCCCGTATCGCCGTCACGCGCGCGCGGCTCGACCTGCTGCAGACGCAGACCCGCTGGCAGTCGGCGCGCGATGCGCTGGAGGACGCGCTGCGCGCACCGCTTTCCGGCTCGGAGCTGGGCATGGGGCGCCAAGAATCCAACAGAGGAGTCCGCCGATGACGTCGCCGAAGTCCCTGCTGCTCGCCGCCGGCGCCATGCTGCTGTCATCCGCCGCGCTGTACGCGGCCGCTGATGGAAGTCTGGCGCGAGCCGCCGCCGACCGGAACGATCGGCTGCCGACGCTCAGCGCCAGACAGCAACGCGCCGTCGGCATCGTCATCGCCGCAGCCCCGGCGGCAACGCCGCCGCAGCGCATCGCCGCCTACGGCCGGGTGCTCGACCCGTCGCAACTGGTGGCCGATGCCGGCCGACTCGATTCCTCGCGGGCCGCCGCCCATATGGCCGCGGCGGAGACCGCGCGGCTCGAGGGGCTCTACCGCGGCGGCGCCGGCGCGTCGCTGAAAGCGTTGCAGGCGGGCGAGGCGGCGCAGATCGAAGCGCAGGCGCGCGTGCGAGAGGCGCAAACCGAGTTCCAGCTGCGCTGGGGACCTTTGGCGCAGCTCAGTGACGCGCAGCGCGCAAGCCTCATCGAACAACTCGCCGCCGGTCGTCAACTGCTGCTACGCGCCGATCTGCCGGGTCGCCACAGCCTGGGCACCATGCCAAAGCAGGCGCTGGTCGATGTCGATGGGGTCAAGGTACCCGCGCGCGTCCTCGGCCCGCTGCCGCGGGCCGCGCCACAGATGCAAAGCGTCGGCCTGCTGCTGCAGATCGCGCGTGCGCCGGCCGGCCTCGGACCCGGCGCGCAGCTGCCCGTGATGCTCGAAGGCAGCGACCGCGCGGGACGAGTGGTGCCGGATGGAGCCCTCCTCTATGGTCAGCAGGGCGTGTACGTCTACCGCATGCTGCCGGACAAGACCAAAGGCGGCGATACGCGGTTCGCACCGGTGCCGGTGACCCTCCTGCAACCGGTCGGCGACGGCTGGCTGGTCACCGGGCTCGATGCCGATGACCGCATCGTCGTTCGCGGTGCCGGTGTGCTCTGGTCGATGCAAGGGTTAAACAACATTTCGGACGAAGACGACTGATGCTCAGCGCCATCGTCCGCGCCTCGTTGGCGCATCCGCGCATCGTCACCGCGCTCTCGGTGCTGATCGCGGTCTTGAGTTTCGGCGCGCTGCTCCAGGCCCGCTTCGATGTCTTCCCGGACTTCGCGCCGCCGCAGGTGCTGGTGCAGACGGAGGCGCCGGGACTCGACGCGCAGCAAGTCGAGGCGCTGGTAACACGGCCGCTGGAAGATCTGCTCGCCGGTACCGATGACGTCAAGACCGTGCGCTCCACCTCGAGCCAAGGCCTGTCGGCAATCCAGGTCGTGTTCAACCGCCGGGGCGATCCGTACCTGCAGCGCCAGCTGGTCACCGAACGGCTGGCGGACTCTGCCGGCATCCTACCCGCCGGGGTGGGTCCGCCGCTGCTGTCACCGCTGTCCTCGTCGATGCAGTATCTCGAGCACTTCGGTTTCACCAGCGACCGGTTGACACCGATGCAGCTGCGCGGAGTGGTGCGCTGGGTAATCGAGCCGCAGATCCTCGCGGTGCCCGGTGTGGCGCAGGTGATGCTCTACGGCGGCGCCGAGCGCGAGCGCAAGGTGATGGTCGACTCCCAGAAGCTGGCCGCCGACGGCTTGACCCTCGAGGACGTGTTCCACGCCACCCGGCATGCCACCCAACTGATCGGCGGTGGCTACATCGAGACACCGTCGCAGCGCCTCGTGCTGCGCGCGCAGGCGCCCGGCGCTACCGCGCAGGCGCTGTCGCAGGCGGTGCTCGCGACGCGCCACGGCCTGCCGATCCGGCTCGGTGACGTGGCTGACGTGCGCGACGGTCCGGCGCCGCGGTTCGGGGACGCGATCATCGGCGACCAACCCGGTATTCTGGTGGAGACCTCGACGCAGTACGGCGCCAACACGCTGACGGTGACGCGCGCGCTCGAGGAGCGCCTCGACCAGATCGCCCCGGCGCTGAAGAAGGAGGGGGTCATCTACCACCCGGCGCTGCTGCGGCCGGCGAGCTTCATCGAGAGCGCGCTGGTGAGCCTGCGCACGTCGCTGCTCATCGGCGCGGTGCTCGTCGTGATTCTGCTGCTCGCGACTTTGCGCGACTGGCGCGGCGCGTTGATCTCGTTTTCATCGATACCGCTGTCGCTGCTTGCAGCCGTGTGGATCCTGGAGATGTTCGGGTTGTCGCTCAACACGATGAGCATCGGCGGCCTGGTGGTGGCACTCGGCGTGGTGGTCGACGACGCGGTGATCGATGTCGAGAACATCACGCGCAGACGCCGCAATGCCGCCGCCGCGGGGGCGCAACTCGATGCCCGCCAGCTGTTCGTCGGCGCCTCGCTGGAAGTGCGGCTGCCGGTGTTTTACGCGACGGCCGCGGTGGCGGTGGCATTCCTGCCGATCCTGATGCTCACCGGTATCCAGGGCGCCTTCTTCCGTCCACTGTCACTCGCCTTCCTGCTCGCCGTCGGCATCTCGCTGATCGTCGCGATGAGCAGCACGCCGGCCTTATGCGCGGTGCTGATGCGCAAGCACACGCCGCCGCCGGAGGCTCGGTTCCTCCTCACTTGCAAGCGCTTGCAGCGGCGCACGATCGAAAGACTCTACCGGCACCCGCGGGCGGTGCTGGCGCTGCTGCTCGGCACGGGCGTCGCCGGCGCGCTGCTGCTGCCGCTGTTCGGCCAGAGACTGCTGCCGGATTTCCGCGAGAACTACCTGATCGCCCATGCGAGTCTGCGCCCGGGCATCTCGCTGCGACAGACCACTCGCATCGGTGAGCGGATCACCAGCCGCCTGGTCGCGATCCCCGGCGTCGAAACCGTCGCCGAGCAGATCGGCCGCGCCGTCAACGGCCAGGACCCGGACGCGCCGAACAAGAGCGAGTTCGACATTCAGATCAACCCGACCAAGGGCTACACGGCGAATCAGATCGAGGCGGGGATCCGCAAAGTGTTCAAGGACTTCCCGAACCAACTCACCGAGATCTACTCGGTGCTCGCCGAACGTATCGGCGAGACGCTGTCGGGCGAAACCTCGCCGTTCTTCGTCAGTGTGTTCGGCAGCGATCTGGACACCGATGACGCGGTGGCCACACGCATCGCCGCGGTGCTCGATGAGCTGCCGCACGCCGGCGAGGTGCGCCTGCAGGTCCCGCCGCGCGAGCCGGAGCTGCACGTGCAACTGCGGCCCGAGCGACTGGCGTTGTACGGGCTACAGCCGAGCGATGTGCTGCAGGCGCTCAACGCGGCCTACCAGGGCGCCATCGTCGGCGAGCTGGCGCAGTCCGACCGCAGCATCCCCGTGGCGGTACGCATCGCGGGCGCCGACGCATCCCCGCAGGCGGTGAGTGCCTTGCTGCTGCGCAGTTCCGACGGCGCGGTGGTGCCATTGTCGGCGGTCGCGAAAGTCGAGGTCGAGTCCGGCCGCAGCCTGATCGACCACGAGGACGGACTGCGTCGCCAGGTGGTGACCGCGAATCCGAGCACCTCGGACCAAACCGGTTTCGCCGCGGCCGCCCGCCGGGCGATCGCCGCGCGGGTAAAACTGCCGCCGGGAGTGTATCTGCGTTATGGCGGCGCGGCCGAGGCACAGGTTGCGGCGGCGCATCAGCTCTACCTGCACGCCGCGGCGGCGCTGGTGCTGATCGTGCTGCTGATGGCGCTCGCGTTCGGCCACGCGCGGCACGTGGTGTTGGTGCTGCTGGCGCTGCCGAGCACCCTGCTCGGCGGCGTCGCCGCCACGGCGCTCACGGGCGCTACCTTGACGCTCGGCGCGATGGTCGGCTTCGTCGCGCTGTTCGGCATGGCGGCGCGCAACACCATCCTGCTGGTGTCGCACTACGATCACCTGGTGCAGACCGAAGGGCAGACCTGGGGGCTGGAAACCGCACTGCGCGGCTCCGAGGAACGGCTGACCCCGGTGCTGCTGACCGCACTCATGACCGCGTTGGCGCTGCTGCCGGTCGCCATCCAACTGCACCAGCCCGGCCACGAGATCGAAGGGCCGATGGCGGTGGTGATCCTCGGCGGTCTGGTGTCCTCGACCATCGTCAGCCTGCTGCTCGTGCCGCCGCTGGCGGTGCGTTGGCTGAAACCCGAACCCCATCGGTCCTCGGACTCCCATGCGTAAATACTCCTTTTTGGCCGCCGCGCTGCTGCTGTTTCCGGGCCCGTTCTGCCTGGCACAGCGCATCGAGGTGAGGATTCCGGCGGCGAAGCCGCTTACCGGGCACCTGATCCTCGTTTTTGCGAAGAAGAATCGGCCCGAGCCGCGCTTTCAGTTGTCGGAGAACTATCTTTCCGCGGAAGGGTTCGGCGTGGACGTGCAGGAACTGAAGCCGGACACACCCATCGTGGTGGATGCGAAGACGTTTGGAAATCCCCGCCGGTCGCTGGATGATCTGGACGCGGGCGATTACTACGTGCAGGCGGTCTTCAATGTCTATGAGCCGTTCCGTCTGCAGAGCGGCAAGACGCTGTGGCTGCCGCCGGATGAGGGTGAGGGTCAGCAGTGGAATCGCAAGCCGGGCAATCCTTACGACAAGCCGATGAGGATTCATTTCGATCCGAAGAGCAGCCAGACAATCAGGCTGGCGCTCGATCAGACGATTCCGCCGATCGCCGGAACCGACCAGGACCCCGAGGTCCTGGCGAGACGAGCGCCCGCCGACAAATGGCTCAGATACATGCGGTTTCGGAGCCCGGCTTTGAGCAGGTTCTGGGGGCGCGACATATACCTGGGCGCATGGATCCTGCTGCCGGATGGATTCGATGAGCATCCGAACGCACACTTTCCCCTGGTGGTTTACCAGGACCACTTTCATCCTGGGTTCGGACCGGAGCCGTTCGTGACTTCGCCGCCGAATTCGAAGTCGCTGAACGACCGAGGGGAGAGGTACGGGTACGAATTCTTCCAGGACTGGACTTCGGGGCGGCTACCGCGGGTGATCATGATCTACGTGCAGAATGCCAACCCCTACTACGATGACTCGTACGCCGTGAACTCGGCCAACGTGGGGCCGTATGGAACGGCGATCAACCGGGAGCTGCTGCCCGCCATCGAGAAGAAGTACCGGGCGATTCCGCAGGGATGGGCACACGCGACGTTCGGGGGGTCGACGGGTGGTTGGGAGGCCTTCGCAACGCAGGTTTTCTATCCTGACGAGTACAACGGCGCGTGGGTGGCCTGCCCGGACCCGGTAAATTTTCACGCTTACCAGAACGTGGATCTTTACAAGGACTCGAATGCGTTCGAGCGGTCGGGGGACTTCGCCGAAATTCCGATTGCGGGGGACCGGGAGCCGGATGGAACGATCATCGCGGACATGCGCGGCGAGTACGGATACGAGTATGTGTTGGGGACGCACGGGCGCTCGACGGAGCAGTGGGACATCTGGCAAGCGGTATTCTCCCCGGCAGGACCAGAGGGATACCCGGCGCAGGTGATTGATCCGGTGACGGGAGCGATCGACAAGAAGGTGGTGGCGTACTGGCACGAGCACTACGACCTTTCGGCGATTCTGCAGCGGGACTGGCCGACGCTCGGACCGAAGCTCGAAGGCAAGCTGCATTTCGCGGTGGGGGACGGGGATACTTTCTTCCTGAACAACGCCGTGCACATGCTGCAGAACCAACTCGAGGCCACGCGAAACCCGCACTCCGACGCGACCTTCCAGTATGGGCCGGTAATGCCGCACTGCTACACGGGTGGGCCGGCGGAGTACACGATGCAGCAAAACAATGGGACGTGGGCGCAGCGCGTGCTGCCCGAGATGGTGAAGCACATGCTGGCGACGGCGCCCAAGGGAGCGGATACGAGCTCGTGGAGATATTGAGGCTCCGCGCAGATCCCCCTCCATGGCGCGGATACGCTCCGCCCGAGCTGAGGTGCGCCGCGAGCTTGAAAGTACGGCGGTTCGGCACGAAAGCGTGTAAGGTGAAATGCTGCACGTTTCGGGACAGTTGGAGTAAAGACAGCCGTGGGCTCGCGCAAGACAGGTCAATATCGACCGGCCGAGGAGATCCTGGTGCTGACCTGCGATGTGTGCGGACGGGACATCGGCTATGAGGACGGACGCCGACCGTATGAGCATTTCAGTGTCAGCCGCCATCCCAATCCAGGCGCCATCGACCAGCAGCAACCCCCGATGATGATCTGCTCGAAGGAGTGTCTGCGAGCCTTTGCAGCAAACACACCGGGCCCCGAGCGCAGCAACACGCGCGTGGAGCCGAACGCGCCGCGCGGCAGATCCTCGCGATAACACCGCTCGAACTCACTGCTACCCCGAGCGAGCGCGCCGCTCCTCGAGCCACTCCCAGCGCGCGAACTTCTGCAAGAGAAGCGCCTCGAGCTGCTCGAGCCGCGCGCGGTCGCCCCGCAGCCGCTCGCCTCCCAGCCGATGGTAGTCGGGCGCACTGATGCGTGCGGTGAGCTGCGCCTGCTCGCGCTCGAGTGTCTCGATCTCATCGGGAAGCGCTGCGAGCTCGCGTTGCTCCTTGTAGCTCAGGCGAGCGCGCGTCTTGCCCGGGGGTGCGCCCCCCGGGCACTCGCCCGGGGCCCGCGCGGCCGTCTCTCCCGTGTCACCCGCCCGGCGGGGCGCCGTTGGTGGTCGCTGCTGCAGATAGTCGCTGTAGCTTCCGGCATACTCGCGCCACCGCCCTTCGCCCTCGGCGGCGAGAGTCTGAGTCACCACGTTATCGAGAAAGCGCCGGTCGTGACTCACCAGCAGCAGCGTGCCGGTATAATCCTGCAGCCTCTGCTCGAGCAGCTCCAGGGACTCGATGTCGAGATCGTTGGTCGGCTCATCCAAGACGATCAGGTTCGCGGGCCGCGCAAAAAGTCGCGCGAGCAGCAGGCGGTTGCGCTCGCCGCCCGAGAGCGTCCTGACCGGGGCTTGCGCGCGCTGCGCGGCGAACAGAAACTCTCCGAGATAACTCGTGATGTGTTTGCGCTTGGCGCCGAGCTGCACCCAGTCTGAGCCGGGACTGATCGCCTCGGCAAGTGTGGTGTTGAGATCGAGTTGTGCGCGCAGCTGATCGAAGTAGGCGACGCTCAGGCGGGTTCCGAGCCGCAGCGTGCCAGCATCCGGGGCGAGCTCCCCCAGGAGCAGTCGGATGAGGGTCGACTTGCCCGTGCCGTTCGCACCGATGAGGCCGATGCGATCGCCGCGCATGATCCGCAGCGAGAGCTTCGCGATGACCGGCCGCGCGCCGAAGCCCTTGCTCACAGCATCGAGCTCCGCCACCAGCTCGCCTGAATGTTCCCCGGCGTCGAGCGCGAGGCGGATGTTCCCGAGCCGGTCGCGCCGCGCGGCGCGCTCGAGCCGCAGCCGCTCGAGCCGGCGCACGCGGCCCTCGTTGCGCGTACGTCGCGCCTCCACGCCCTTGCGGATCCAGACCTCCTCCTGCCGCCAGAACTTCTCGAAACGACGCCGCGCGGTTTCCTCGGCGGCGAGCTCCTCGTCTTTGCGCTGCTCGTAAACGGCGAAGTTGCCCGGATAGGAGCGCAGAACCCCGCGGTCGAGCTCAACTATGCGGCTGGTGATCCGATCGAGGAAGGCGCGATCGTGGGTGATGACGATGGCGGTCGGCACCTTGAGCAGCAGCGCCTCCAGATGCTCGATGCCCTCGATATCGAGGTGATTGGTGGGTTCATCAAGAAGCAGCAGATCCGGTCTCAGGGCGAAAGCCAGCGCCAGCGCGGCACGTTTGCGCTCCCCGCCCGAGCACCTCGAGGGCGAAGAAGTGCCCGTCAGACCGAAGCGCTCCAGAAATTCCTCCAGGCGCGACTCCATTCTCCAATGCTCGCGCTCATCGGCGTGAGCGGCCATCGGTGCCACAGCCCCAGGCGGCGCACCGGCCACGGCCGATGGCTGCCCGCCGCGCAACAGCAGGCTGTCGCGCAGGCTCTGCGCCGCGGGTAGCTCCGGTTCCTGCTCGACGAGCGCCAGCCGCAATCCCTCGCGCCGTTGCAGCTCGCCTTCATCGAGCGGCAGGTGACCGGCGATCACCGCGAGCAGGGTCGACTTGCCGGTGCCGTTGCGCCCGATCAGGCCGAGCCGCTCGCCGGCCAAAAGGGTGAGCTGCGCGCCATCGAGGAGCGGGCGCTCGCCGAAGGCGATATGCGCATCACGAAGCGTGATCAGGGACATGCGCGCATTGTCCGCATTGGTGGCGCGCAGGCAAAGTCTCGCAGCGGCGAACAATTCGGAGCAGTTTGATTCCGGATGTGCTAACGTGCGCTCCGCTCGTCACCTTTCGGCTTGTCTGCCTTGGCCACTGCGCGCTAGCGCGCTCCTCGCGGCCAACGTCTGCCACCCTCGCAAAGTACAGCGAACCACGGGGCAGGCTCGTCTGCCGTTTCAACATCTTCACTTTCAGAGTATTTCTCAGTGACCAAACTCTACGTTGGCAATCTACCCTTCACGACGACCGAAGAATCCGTCCGCGCGCTGTTCTCGCAACACGGCACCGTCGAGAAAGTCTCCCTCATCAGCGATCGAGATACGGGCCAGCCGCGCGGCTTCGGGTTCGTGGAGATGTCAAATTCGGATGCGGCGCGCGCCATGCAGGCGCTGAACGGCACCGACCTCGACGGTCGCTCACTCAAGGTAAGCGAGGCGCAGGAGCGCGAGCGCTCCGGCGGCAACCGCGGCGGCCCGCGGCGCTACTGAGCCCCTCGAGCGGGCGGGGCTCGCGTTCTCGGCGCGAGAAACCCCAGCGTCCGTGCCGTGCTACGGGACAACCGCCGGGACAACCGCCGCCTCTTCGCTGACACGCGCCAAACGGCGTTGCTGTTCCTCGCGCACTTGCTCAAGCGCGAGATCGGTCTGATTGGCGACAACGGCGAGCAGGCGATGATTCGAGTCGCGAGGCAGCGTCAATCCGTGTCGCCGCTCCCAGATGCGGATGCGTTCCGCGGGGGTATTGCGCTCGGAAGTCTGCTCCACGAGCTCCTGCTGCTTGCGCTCCAGCCGCTCGCTCTCCTCCAGGGCGATCCGCGCCCGGTGATCCGTCATCCAGTTGCCGCCGGATGCGGCCACCGAGTCACGATACCGGTCACCAGCTGCAGGGTCGAATGCCATAAATGCTCCTGTTGCATGCGAGCATAGCAGCATTGCCTCAAGCCGTGTTGCCTCTCGGCGGGCCCTCGAGCGACTTATGTTAGCGCTCGAGCACCTCCCGTACCGCCGAATCACTGATGGGCTTCACGATGTACCGCTCGAAGCCCGAGGCACGCGCATGCTCGCGCGCCGGGTGGCCACCCTCGCCGGTGAGGGCGATCAGTCTCACCTGCTGAAGCTGCGGATGTTGATGCAGAAGGGTCGCGAGCTCGTACCCGCCCATGTCCGGCAGTTCGATGTCGAGAAATATCATGTCCGGTCGGAACTCGACCGCCGTGCGCAGCGCGTGCGCAGCAGAGGCTGCCACGCGAATCTCGCGCTGTCCGTACTCGTGCAGCACTCGCACGAGCGTCTGCACCGAAACGGCATCGTCATCGACGATCAGAACGCCCGCCATGCTCGCACCGCGCTGAAAACGACGACATTAGCGCCCCGACCCGGATGCGCGGGTGAGATCGGAACGCGCGTAGATGTTGCAACCATCCTGACCGGCGGCTGCCCCGCACCAGGTCCGGGGTCGTCGCGCTCCTGGAGCCCGGACGCCCGTCAGCTCGATTGCGCGCGGTACTGCGCGACGATGCTGTATCGAACGCTTACCCCGCAGGGGCCCTTGGTCAGGCCCGGACGAGGGCGCATGCCTTTACAGTCGAGCATGCCGTCCGCATGCGCGGACGCTTCCGTCATCACTGAGCGAACCGCAGCAGTGAGGTCGAACGTGCCATCGCAGTCAGCGTGGGGACAGAGAAACTCGAAGAACGCACGCGCCGCGGGATGCACCGCGTGAGATTGGGCGCCTGGGGACAGCGCTGCGGTGTCGTGGAACGTCAGATCCACACGGATCCGCTCGACACCCGGGAACGCGCTGCGCAGCGTCCGTGCGGCGGCACGGTCGCGCAGCCATCGCTGCCGATGCAGCTCATATACGGAACCGGGCGCGCGTGATGAGGCTGGCATGCGAGCTCCTTGAAAGGTCCAGTCAGCGTGACACCCGGGTGTACCACGTCAAACAGAGGCCGGCCACGGCTGTCACGTCGCTGCCTCGGCGTCTTGCCGCGCCATAGACCGACACCGCGTGGCTTGCGATCCGGCCCGACGACCTTGCTGGCGGATGCCCGCGGGAGGATTCAGCATACTCTTTTTGGCACACCGCCATGCAAATAAAACCCACATCGATCCCGATCTATGCGTTACTGTGGCCTGCATGCGTTGAAAATGCGCCAGCGTGGCGGTGCGCCGCGGCGGCGAGGAACGGTGACTTATGAGCGACAACGGGATTCAGACGGGCTGGCAGCGGTTTCTGGAGAGATTGCGGCGACTGTGGCCCAAGCGCAGTGACGGCAGAAACCCACTGTCGGCCTGAGCCCTCATAAGTGCTTCGAGAGCGGCCCTCAACAGAGGCAAGCCATGTTCACCGCGCAAAAATGTGAATTCGGCAAGGACGCCGGACGGTGGTTCACCGTCACGATTCAGCCCGGTGGCCTCACGCACCGGATCGGCTATTGCGCTCGGGGCTGTTCGGGGCACGAATCGAGCATTGCCGCCCTTACCCACCATCTGCAGTTTCAGTTGGACCGGGAAACCGCCCTGTGGCTGGAACGGCAGCAGGCTCACGCATGCGAGATCTGCGGCGCGCCGACTACGCTTAGGGCGCGGCTGGGACGCGACACCAAGCCCCACGTCCTGTGTCCCGACCATCAGTCCTCGAGCAGCCTGCAGCTGCTCTTTCAGCGACGTACCGCGCTGATGGGTGCAGAGGCGGCTGACAATTCTTCGGATCGCCGCCGTTAGGAAAGCCCCGTAGGCGTCGCGGCTCGGTCGCTACCGCGGCCGAGGGTCGGCGCACCGGTAAACGCATGCTCGCGCGAGCGCGGACCCGCCGCCTCAGGCGCCGGCGCGCTCCGCAAAGTGCCATGCCTGCGCAGCGATCTGCGGTATGCGGCCTGCCAGCTCGCCGGCGCGCGCACTCGAGGCATTGCCGTCCATGAGGCGCTTTTTGATGCCCTGCGCGATCCCCAGGAGACGAAACAGGTTGAATGCAAAATACCAGTCGAGAGCGTGAATCGCATCCCGCGACGTCTTCTCGCAGTATCGCGCAACCACTCGCTCGAGGGTCGGGATACCGAGCCGATCGAGATCCAGGCCCAGCAGCCCCGCACGCCCATCGACCGGCGTGACCCAACTCATCAGAAAATACGAGAAGTCCGAGAGCGGATCGCCTAGCGTCGAAAGCTCCCAATCGAGAACCGCGAGTATTTCATCACCGGTTCGAGTCATGATGAGATTGTCGATCCGATAGTCACCGTGCACGATCGCCACACCGCTCTGCGGCGGCAGGGTCGCGGGCAACCAAACGATCAGTCGCTCGGCCAACTCGATTCTGTCGGTCTCGGATGCCCGATATTGCTTGATCCAGCGCGCGACTTGACGCTCGAAGAAATTGCCGGGACGACCGAATGTCGCAAGGCCGGCGGTCTGCGGGTCGATCCGATGAAGCGTCGCGAGCGTATCGATCATGCCGCGATAAACGATCGTGCGAGCACCTTCGGTCAAACAGGGAAGCGCGCCGTCGGTGAAATTCGCGCCCTCGACCAGGGCCATCAAATAGAAGGCCGAGCCGATCACGGCGTCGTCTTGGCAAAGCGCGAACACGCGAGGCACGGGGAAGCCGAGCGGGTGCAGCGCGCTCAGGACGCGATATTCGCGCTCCACGGCGTGGGCCGACGGCAACAAAGGCCCGAAGGGCTTGCGGCGAAGCACGTAGGTGCCGCTCGTTGCATCGAGCCTATAAGTCGGATTCGACTGTCCACCCTCGAACTTCCTCAAGGCAATCGGCCCGCGAAAGCCCGGGACATGCCGTTCGAGCCAAGCGGCGAGCGCGCCGGCATCAAGATCGGCAGTGTCCGCACTGGTGGCGGAATTCGTGCATCCAGGCATTGGCGTGCAGCTCGTAACCGGTTGATACATCGCCGTGGACGGTGGCGCCTCGATCGCTTGAGCGGCTGCTGATATCAGCCGCCATCGGCCGGCTGGTCGGCCGGGCGCTGGCGGATATACTTGAAGGTGCCCATCGACTTCGCGATGAACCGGCCGGTCTCATCGCGCACCTCGCCCTCGCAAAAGGCCAGCGTCGACGAGCGATGAAACGCATGACCGCTCGCGGTGAGGCGGCTGCCCGCGAACGCCGGCTGCGCGAAGCTCGCCTTCATCTCGACCGTCACGCCGCCACCGGCGCCAGGGTCGAGCGACCGACCGGCAACGGCCATCGCGACGTCGAGCAAGGTCATGATGACACCGCCGTGGGCGACGTTCCAGCTATTGAGGTGGCGCGCATGCAGCTGCAGCGCGATCGTCGCGCGCCCTGCATCGGCCGCGAGAAACTCCACGCCGAGATCGTTGAGGAACGGAATGTCAGCGCGGAACGTAGTTGGTGCAGTCACGATCGCACCCTCACCTCACCATACCGGCATCCGCGCGAGTCCACCGAAGCTGTGATACTGTCAGTGTAGCGCATGAATCTGTTACAGGCCAAAGCGGCTTTCGTGCCGGGCGCAGCGGGCGGAATCGGACGCGCGAGCGCGGGCGGCGCGGCGCCGTGAGACAACTGTCGAGAGCCGTCGTCGCGCGACAACTCGGCCTGCCCGTATCGGTCGAGCAGATCGAGGTGCAATCGCCGCGCCACGACGAGGTCATGATCCGGCTGGCCGCGTGCGGCGTGTGCCACAGCGATTTATCGGCGACTAACGGCACGATCGCCTATCCCTTGCCGCTCGTGTTGGGACACGAGGGAGCCGGAGTCGTGATCGCCGTCGGCGATGGCGTGAGCCGCTATGCGATCGGCGACCACGTCGTCAGCTCATTCGTGAGCATTTGCGGCCGCTGCCACTACTGCCAGACGGGTCGCCCGCAGCTGTGCGTGCAGTCCCTGCAGGCGCTCTACACCTTGCCCGATGGCGGCGTGCGTACGTTCGATGCGGCCGGAGCGCCGCTCAACGTATTTTGCGGCTGCGGCGTCATGGCCGAGTATGCGACCTTGCATGCCGACAACCTCGTGAAGATCGACCGGCAAATGCCGCTCGAGCGGGCCGCGTTGATCGCCTGCGGCGTCATGACCGGTTTCGGCGCCGCGGTCAACACCGCTCGCGTCGAAGCGGGCTCGATCGCGGTCGTATTCGGTTGCGGCGGAGTCGGTCTCAATGCGATCCAGGGTTGCGCGATTGCAGGCGCCGCAATGATCGTGGCGGTCGATAACAGCGCGCCCAAGCTCGAATTGGCCGGACGCCTCGGGGCCACGCACACCTTCAACGTGACCGGACAGGAGCAGATCGGCAAGGCCTTGTACAAGATCACGGGCGGTGGTGCGGATTACGCCTTCGACTGCGTCGGACTCGGTCGGATCTCCGAGCAGGCCTTCGCTGTCTTGCGCCGCGGCGGGACAGCCGTGACGGTCGGTATTGCCGCGCCCGCCGACAAGATCGTTCTGAACGCGCAGCACGTCGCGATCAGCGAGAAGACGCTGACCGGCAGCTATTACGGCTCGGCGCGACCGCAGCTGGATTTTCCGCGGCTCATTGCTCTTTATCGCAGCGGTCGACTGAGGCTCGACGAGCTCGTTACCCGCACTTATTCGATCGCCGAGGCGCCGCAAGCACTTGCCGATCTGCAAGAGGGGCGCGCGGGCCGCGGCGTCATCGTCTTTGGAGATGCGGCTTGAGCAGCCGGCCGGCGTGAATGCTACCGGATGCCATTTCGCGACAAGGCGTACGCGCCGTTCCTGGACTGAGGGTGTCGGTCGACCGATCCGAGTGAGGGCGGCGGCGCATGCCGGATGCGCGACCCCGAGCCGCTGCTCGCGCGCCATTCGGACGGCGATAGACCGGTCCAGCGCTTGAACGCGCGCGTGAAACTGCTGCTGCACGAAAACCCGAGCAGATGCGTGACCTCGTTGACGCTCATTTGCGTCGTGCTGAAGTGCGCAAGCGCCTGCGCGCGTCGGATTTCGTCGACGATCCTTCTGAAGGTGGTGCCACTGTCGCCGAGCTTGCGCTGCAGTGTGCGCGCGCTGACGTTGAGAATCTCGGCGACTTGCTCCTGAGTGGGCTCACCGTGCTGCAGGCCCTGCGTGAGCACCATGCGCACCCGTGCCTCCATGTTGTGACGCTCGATGCGCGCCAGGTAACGCGCCGAGACGGCATCACTCAGGCGCGCGAGCTCGGGGTTGCCGCTGTCGAGCACGCGCTCGATGCTGGTCGGATCGAACCGCAGACGGTTGTGCTCGGCATTGAAGCGTAACGGCGCGCGCCACAGCCGTTCGAAATCGTCGATGACCGCCGGCGGTGGTCGCCGCAATTCGACCGACAGGGGCGAGAAATCGCGCCCGATGAGCGAGCGGCACATGCGCAGGTGCATCCCGACCAGGGCGTCGATCGCCTCGATCGGCACCTCGGTCCTCGGCTCAATGTAAAAGTGATACTCCGTCCCACAGCGGTAGAAGCGGTACCCGACCGCATCGCTCACGACATGCGCGTACTGCTGCACGCGCTCGAATGCCTCTTTGAGAGTCGAGCTGGCGCTCAAGCCATAGCCCAGAGCGTGGAACGCGGTGTGGGTGAAATAACTGGCCAGTTTTACGCCGAAGGCTTCATCCGCGGTCGCCTCGAGTGCCACCTGCCACAGCTTTCCGGTCTTGGTGAGGGGGCAGCGGGCATCCGGTCCGCCGAGATGACTCAGGTCAAATCCCGCCTGCGCGAGTAGCGCGCCCCCATCGCACCCGGCGGCGTCCAGTGCGCGCCCGAAGGCCTTCACCCAGGTCACCAATATCGAGTTCTGATGCGTCGCGTCGAGTGTCCCCATACCGCAACAACCCCCCGGTCGGAAGCACTGAATGCAGCATGGAGCTTAGCCCCAAAGCCGGGGAAGTGTCGATCCTGAAGCGCGCGGCAAACAAAGATCGGCCGCTCGACGGCGCTAGCGGCCCCGCGGGCATTTTCGGCATCTCCGGAAGCTCAGCCCGCGAAGGCCATCCGGCTGTGGCGCTTTCCCCACAGGTTTTTTTGGCGTCTGGGGTTAACAGTTTGGCGCCTGAAGTGCCTCCGGATCGGGAAGTTTTCCGTAAGCTTTCATCCGGCAATTTGCCCGAGGGGCACCCCGACCGTCACGGCGGTGCGCTGGCAGCGGCGCTGCGCGGGGGCTTGCGGGCGCAGCGCGCAAGAGGGGGATATTCAATGGTCGTCACTTGGGACCTCGCGGCAGAAAATAACTCAAAGCGGATTGATTTCAAGGGGATACTGCCGGCCCTCGTGCTGGCAATCGCGTTCGGCCCGGGGGGCAACGTCAGCCGCGCGGCCGACGCGGCCGACGCAAACGCAAGCCCCCCCGAGCTCCAGGAAGTGATCGTCACCGCGCAGAAGCGCGAGCAGAACTTGCAGGACGTGCCGATCGCCGTGATCGCGCTCTCCGGGCAGCAGCTGCAGGACGCGGGCGTGACCAATATCAAGAACATGACCGAGCTCACCCCGGGCCTGACGGTGACTTCGACCACCTCGGAGAACTCGACCACCGCGCGCATCCGCGGCATCGGCACGGTCGGTGACAACGTCGGCCTGGAGTCCTCGGTCGGTGTGGTGATCGATGGGGTCTACCGGCCGCGCAACGGCGTCGGTTTCGGGGATCTCGGCGACATCCAAAACATCGAGGTCCTCGAAGGCCCGCAGGGGGAGCTGTTCGGCAAGAACAACGACGCCGGCGTCATCGTCATCGAGACCAAGCGCCCCTCGAAAACCTTCGGGGTGAGCGGGGAGATCACGGCCGGAAATTTCGCCGACAGGGAGGTCTCGGGATCGATCACCGGCCCGGTGGGTGATTCCTCGGCTTTCCGGCTCTATGCCGAGTACAAGAAGCGCGACGGGTTCCTCAACGTTGAGAGTGGAACGGGCAATCGCGACGATGCGGTCGACAACCGCAACCTCTACCTGGTGCGCGGAGAGTATCTGTTTACTCCCAGCAGCGACGTCAGTTTGCTGCTTATCGGTGACTTCTCGCGCCGCAATGAGATGTGCTGTCAGGCCACGCCCGTTTATCCCGGCCCCTTTGCCGGGATCATCACCGCGCTCGCGACCAACCCCCTGCTCGGGGGTACGCCCGGACAGGTGGCCTTCCCGGACACGCCCACGAACCCCTTCAACCGCCAGTCCTTTGCAAACTATCCGATCTCGCAGCAGATTTGGGATCGCGGATTTTCCGCTCAGCTCGACTGGAATCTGGGCGGCGCCCACCTGACCTCGATCAGCGCCTGGCGCGACAACAGCATCGCCGCGGGCAACGATCCGGATTATTCCGAAGCGCCGCTCGTACAGGAGCCGGCCAACGGCAACGTGACTGACTTCAAGCAGATGAGCGAGGAGTTGCGACTCGCGGGCAAGACCGACCGACTGAACTGGCTGGTCGGTGGCTTCGCCGACAAAGAGCTTCTGAACCTGACTTCAACGATTCTTGCCGACGACGACTTCGATTTGTATCTGGGCGGCACGGCGAGCGCCGCTGCGGGTGTCAGCCCGCCGAATTTCCTCTTGCTGCCGGAGCTGACCGGAAACTTGCCCGGACAGACCTTCATTCCCGGCGTTTCCGGTCAGGCGGACTCCTACCGGCAGACCGAGCAAAGCTACGCCTTCTTCACCAACGAGACTTATGCGCTGATGGAGCATCTGGATCTCACGGCGGGGCTGCGTTATACGCATGAATCCAAGGACGACACGGCCAGTTACCTCAACCCCGATGGCGGCTCGGCGTGCGGACAGCTGCTCACCGCGCCGCCACCGTCGCTCGCGCTCCCCTATGTACAGACTCTGTTGCTCGGCTATGGTTGCGCAACACCCTTCAATCCGTTCTTCAACGGCATCACGCACGATCAGTCCCTGGGCGAGAACGATCTTAACGCCACGGTCAAACTGGACTATCACTTCACGGATGACATGATGGGGTATGCCTCCTGGGGCAATGGCACCAAGGCGGGCGGCTTCAATCTCGCGCGGGTGACCAATCCGGCCGCCGCCAACCCGCTGGCGCCGATCCTCGATACCGAGTTCCCGCGGGAGACGGTCAACTCCTTCGAAATCGGCGTGAAGAGCGAGCTTGCCCAGAGAACCCTGCGCCTCAATGCCGACGTGTTTGATCAGAAGTACCATGATTTCCAGCTCAACACCTTTACCGGCATCGTGTTCGTCGTCAGCTCACTCCCGGACGTCGACTCCAAGGGCGCGGAGCTGCGCCTCGACTGGCTCACGCCCCTGTCGGGACTCAGTGTCACCGGTGGTGTGGTCTACGCCGACACGCTGATCACGAATTTCGGGAATGCGCTCTATCTGTTCGCCACGAATCGCCTGAACGACCGGCTGTCGTTCTCGCCCCTGTGGTCGGGAGTGCTCGCGGGGGCGTATCAGGTGCCACTCTCCTCATCACTGGCATTGCGGATCAGTGCCGATGAGAAGTACAGCTCCTCTTACAATACGGGCTCCGATCTGGACCCGATCAAGCTTCAAGGAAGCTATGGAATTTTGGATGCGCGCATCGGCATCGGCCCTCCCGGCGGGAACTGGACCTTCGAGGTCTGGGGCCAGAACCTCACCGACAAGGGCTACTTCCAGGTCGCCTTCGATGCGCCGTTCCAGGGCCTGGCCGTCCCGGGCTTCAATAATCAGATCGATTCGTTCGTGGGCGACCCGCGCACCTTCGGCGCCACCATACGCGTGAAGTTCTAGTCGCGACCTGCGCGCCGAGGCAGACTACACTCATGCGATCAGCAGCTCCCCGGGGATGCGCGGCGGCGTATGAGTAACCTGCACTTCGAAGTAGGCGGCGCGGTGGCCGTCCTGCGCCTGGACAATCCTCCGGTCAATAGCCTCGGCCACGAGTTGCGCCGTTCGATCGTGGAAGCACTGGCGCGCGCCGAGGACGATCCTGCCGTGCAGGCCGTGGTCCTCATCGGCTCGGGCAAGGGCTTCTCCGGCGGTGCCGATATCCGCGAATTCGGCACGCCGAAGTCACTCGCAGCCCCGAACCTGCACGCGGTGCTGCGCGCCGTCGAGGACTGCACCAAGCCTGTGATCGCCGCGATCGAGGGCATCTGCATGGGCGGCGGCCTGGAACTCGCGCTCTGCTGCCACTACCGCATCGCCGCCGCGAGTGCCCGACTCGCACTGCCGGAAGTCAAGCTCGGATTGCTTCCCGGCGCCGGCGGTACCCAGCGACTGCCGCGCCTCATCGGCGTCGAAGCGGCATTGAACATGATCGTCTCCGGCACCACGGTCGGGCTCGATAAGCTGCGCGGCACACCATTGTTCGATGCCGTTGCAGAGGGCGATCTCACGACCTTCGCTCTCGAGTTCGCGCGCGCACTTGTCGCCGAGCGGCGCGGCATCAAGCGGGTGCGCGACCTTGCGATCCGGATACCGAATGCCGAGGCGTATTTCCAATTCGCACGCAACACGGTCAAATCCGTCGCCGGCCCCTACCCTGCCCCGCTCGCTTGTGTCG
The DNA here is from genome assembly GCA_049579785.1 of Steroidobacteraceae bacterium. Taxonomy (GTDB): domain Bacteria; phylum Pseudomonadota; class Gammaproteobacteria; order Steroidobacterales; family Steroidobacteraceae; genus 13-2-20CM-66-19. The sequence continues at coordinate 36,681 of JBAUOO010000066.1, read as the reverse complement.
ACGCCGTCGCGGCCGCCGTGCTAGAGCCGTTCGACTCCGGCCTCAAGCGCGAGCGCGAATTGTTCGTGGGCCTCATGGCGACGCCGGAGTCGGCCGCGCTGCGGCACGTCTTTCAAGCCGAGCGCGCCGCCGCCCACATCAGGGGGCTCCCCGAGTCGCTCGCCACTCGCCCAATCAGTCGGGTCGGCGTGGTCGGTGCAGGCACCATGGGTGGCGGCATTACGATGAGCTTCATCAATGCCGGATTACCGGTCACCCTGTTGGAGACGACCCAGGAAGCGCTCGAGCGCGGCCTCGCCAACATTCGCCGCAACTATCAGAGCGCGTTGCGCAAGGGGTCGCTGACCGAGGCGAAGCTCGAGCAGCGCCTGGCGCTGATCACGCCCACGTTGCAGTTCGAGACTCTGCGCGATGCGGACCTGGTGATCGAGGCGGTGTTCGAGGATCTCCCGGTCAAGAGAAAGGTTTTCGAGAGGCTCGATGAGATCGTCAAGGCTGGCGCGATCCTCGCATCCAACACCTCGACCCTCGACCTCGATGCGATCGCCGGATTCACGAAACGTCCGCAGGACGTCATCGGCCTGCACTTCTTCAGTCCCGCAAACATCATGCGGTTGCTCGAGGTCGTGCGCGGAGCGCAAACCGCGAACGACACCCTCGCGACGGCCATGGCTCTGGCGAAGACGATCGGCAAGGTCGCAGTCGTATCGGGCGTTTGCGACGGCTTCATCGGCAACCGGATGGTGGCCCGCTATGGGCTCGCGGCGCACGACCTGTTGGTGGCCGGAGCGCTGCCGCAGCAGATCGATGCGGCGCTGCAGAAATTCGGCATGGCCATGGGCCCGTTTCGCATGGCCGATCTTGCCGGGCTCGATATCGGATGGGCGATTCGCAAGCGCCGCGCGGCGGAGTGCCCCGACGAGGACTTCTCGAATGTCGCGGACATTCTCTGCGAGGCCGGTCGATTCGGACAGAAGACCGGCGCGGGGTTCTACCGCTACGAGCCCGGCGCTCGCGAGGCGATACCCGATCCGGCGGTGACTGCGATCATCGAAAGATTCCGGCAAGCCAAGGGCGTGGCGGCGCGCACGGTCGCGGATGCCGAGATCGTCGAGCGCTGCGTCTATGCGCTGATCAACGAAGGAGCCCGAATCGTCGACGAGGGCATCGCCCAGCGCAGCTCGGACGTCGACCTCGTCTACCTCAACGGCTACGGTTTTCCGGCTTACCGGGGCGGCCCCATGTTCTATGGCGATAGCGTCGGCTTGCTCACGGTCGCGCGCGGCCTGAGTCGCATCGCGGCAGCAGGCGGCGCGCAGGCGGCGTTCTGGACGCCGGCGCCGCTTCTCGCCCGACTCGCCCGGGAAGGCAGGACATTCAGTGAATCGACAGGATCCTCCACGTGATTGAAGCCGTGATCGTCTCCACCGCGCGCACCGGGCTCGGCAAGAGCTGGAAGGGCGCCTTCAACATGACCTATGGCGCTACGCTTGGCGCTCATTCGGTGCGCCATGCCGTGCTGCGTGCCGGCATCGACCCCGCCGAAGTCGAGGACGTGATCATGGGGTCGACGTTCGGCGAAGGCACCACCGGCGGAAACATCGCACGCGCGATCGCGCTGCGCGCAGGGCTGCCCGTGACGACCGCGGGTCTGAGCATCAACCGCTTCTGCAGCTCCGGATTGCAGTCGATCGCGATCGCCGCACAGCGCATCATGACCGAGGGCGCGCAAGTGCTGGTCGCCGGCGGTCTCGAGAGCATCTCCTGTGTCCAAAACGAAGCCAACACCCACATGCGCGCCGATCCCTGGCTTCTCGAGCACAAACCGACGCTCTACTGGTCGATGCTGCAGACCGCCGAGAACGTGGCGAGGCGCTATCAGATCTCGAAGCAGGCGCAGGACGAGTACGGCGTCCGCAGCCAACTGCGCGCGGCCGCGGCGCAGTCCGCCGGGAAATTCAAGGACGAGATCGTGCCCATGACCACGACCATGGGCATCATCGACAAGTCGACGGGCGCGATCCTCACGCGGGAGACGACCATCGACGCCGATGAGGGCATCCGCCCCGATACGACGCTCGAAGCCGTGGCCAAGATTCGCCCGGCGCTGCCGGGCGGCCTCATCACGGCCGGCAACGCCAGCCAGTTCTCCGACGGCAGCTGCGCCTGCCTCCTCATGGAGCGCAGACTCGCGGAGCGGCGCGGCCTGCAACCCCTGGGCCTCTTTCGCGGTTTTGCGGTTGCCGGTTGCGAGCCCGACGAAATGGGCATTGGTCCGGTTTACGCGGTCCCGCGGCTGCTCGAGCGCACCGGCTACAAAGTGGGCGATATCGATCTGTGGGAGCTCAACGAGGCTTTCGCCTGCCAGGTGCTCTACTGCCGCGATCGCCTCGGCATTCCGGACGAGCGTTTGAACGTCAACGGCGGTGCGATCGCGGTCGGACATCCCTATGGCGTCAGCGGCGCGCGCCTCACGGGTCATGCCCTCATCGAAGGCAAGCGGCGCGGCGCGAGGCTCGTGGTGGTGACCATGTGCATCGGCGGCGGCCAGGGGGCGGCGGGCTTGTTTGAAGTGACCTGAGACCGCAATGAACTTCTCGCACAGCGACAAGGTCCGCGAGCTGCAGCGTCGGGTCGCCGCATTCATGGAGAGGTTCGTTTATCCTGCCGAGAGCCGCTTTCAGGACGAGCTGGCCACGAACCGCCGTGGCGGCAACCCGTGGCTCGCGAGCGCGGTCGTCGAGGAGCTCAAGCGCGAGGCACGGGCCGCGAAGCTGTGGAATCTGTTTCTGCCCGACTCCGAGCACGGCGCCGGTCTCACGAACCTCGAATACGCGCCGCTGTGCGAGATCATGGGACGCTCGCCGTTGGGTCCCGAAGCGTTCAACTGCTCGGCGCCCGACACCGGCAACATGGAGGTGCTGGCTCGCTACGGATCGCCGGAGCAGCGCCAGCGCTGGCTCGAGCCACTGCTCGAAGGCCGGATCCGCTCCGCCTTTGCGATGACCGAGCCGGCGGTCGCCTCGAGCGATGCGACCAACATCCAGGCCGAGATCGCGCGCGACGGCGCTCACTATGTGATCAATGGCCGCAAGTGGTGGACCAGCGGCGCCGGCGATCCGCGCTGCGAGATCCTGATCTTCCTGGGCAGGAGCGATCCCGGCGCCGAGCGGCACAGCCAGCACTCGATGATCCTCGTGCCCATGAACACACCCGGGGTGAGCGTGCAGCGCCAGCTCTCGGTTTTCGGCTACGACGACGCACCCCACGGCCACAGCGAAGTCGACTTCGCCGACGTGCGCGTGCCCGCCGCGAATCTGTTGCTCGGCGAAGGGCGCGGCTTCGAGATCGCGCAGGGCCGGCTGGGCCCCGGGCGCATTCATCACTGCATGCGCCTCATCGGGCTCGCCGAGCGCGCGCTCGAGATGCTGTGCCGCCGTGCGCTCGAGCGCGTCGCATTCGGCCGGCGCCTCGCCGAGCAAGGCGTCACGCTCGAGCGGATCGCCGAATCGCGCATCGAGATCGATCAGGCCCGATGGCTCGTCCTCAATGCCGCCTACATGATGGACACGGTCGGTAACCGCGCCGCCAGGAAGGAAATTGCGATGATCAAAGTCGCAGCGCCGAATATGGCCTGCCGTGTGCTCGATTGGGCCATCCAGGTGCACGGTGGCGCCGGCCTGAGCCAGGACTTCCCGCTCGCCCACGCCTATGCGGCCGCGCGCTCGCTGCGGCTCGCCGACGGCCCGGATGAAGTGCACCGCGCGCAGATCGGCAAGCTCGAGCTGTCGCGGTACCGATCAGCCTAAAGAGCGCGCCGTGTCGGACAGACACTTCAAATTCTGGCCCGACCATTCGCGGCAGCACCTGGACGCGCCGGCCACCAACCTCTTCTACAACCTCGAGGTGTCCGCCCGGCGCTATCCATTCAAACCCGGTCTGGTTTACTACGACACACCGATCGGCTTTGCCGAGATTCACGAGGAAGCTCAGCGGCTCGCGGGCCATCTCGAGCAGCGCTGCGGCGTACGCCCCGGCGATCGTGTGCTGCTCTACATGCAGAACAGCCCGCAGTTCGTGATCGCGTATTACGGCATCTTGCGCGCCAATGCGGTCGTCGTGCCGCTGAATCCCATGTACCTCACGCAGGAATTTCTGCGCTGCGCCAAGGACGCGGGAGCGAAGACCGCGATCCTCTCGCAGGAGCTGTACCCGCGCATCGAGCCGCTGCTCGATTCGAAGGAGCTCGAGCAGGTGATCGTCGCCGCTTACTCGGATTATCTGAAGCAGCCGACTAACCTCCCTCTGCCGGATTTCATCGCGGCGCCGCGCCGCGAGCTCTCGCGCCCCGGCGTCACGCTTTGGCGCGATGTGCGCGCGAGCGACCTGCGGCCGGGACCCTTGAGCGCAGGTCCCGATGATCTCGCCGTGATGCCCTACACCTCCGGCACCACCGGTGAGCCCAAGGGCTGCATGCACACGCACCGCAGCACCATGCACACGCTCGTGGCCTCGATGCGCTGGTTCACCGTGCAGCCTGAAAGCACGCTCCTCGGGGTCGCGCCCTTCTTTCACGTGACCGGCATGCAAGGGAGCATGAACGGCCCGCTCTACAACGGCAACACGGTGGTTCTGCTGCCGCGCTGGGATCGTGTCGCCGCCGCGGAATGCGTCGAGCGGTATCGGATCATGAGCTGGACCGGGGTTCCCACGATGTTCCAGGATTTCTTCATGAATCCGAACATCGAGCGCTATGACTTGTCCTCGATCCGCAGATTGAGCGGCGGCGGCGCCGCGATGCCCGCCGCCGTGGCGCAGCGGCTGCTGCAGCGGGGGATCACCTTTTGCGAGGGCTATGGACTCACGGAGACCATGGCGGCCACGCACATCAACCCCGCCGCTCGTGCAAAACCGCAATGCCTGGGCATACCGATATATAACGTCGATTCGCGAGTCATCGATCCGGCGACCGGCAACGAGCTCGCCGCCGGCGAGGTCGGCGAGATCGTGACTCACGGCCCGCAGGTGTTCCTGGGCTACTGGAACAAGCCGCAGGACAGCGCACAGGCCTTCATCGAGATCGACGGCAAACGCTTCCTGCGCACCGGCGATCTCGGCCGAGTCGACGAGGACGGCTACTTCTTCATGGTCGATCGCCTCAAACGGATGATCAATGCGTCCGGCTTCAAGGTCTGGCCGACCGAGGTCGAATCGCAGATGTATCAGCATCCCGCGGTGGCCGAGGCATGCGTCATCGGTTCGAGCGATGCGCATCGCGGCGAGACCGTCAAGGCCTTCGTCGTCTTGCGGCCGGAATGGAAGGGACGGGTCGGTGCCCAGGAGATCATCGACTGGTGCCGCGAGAACATGGCGGCGTACAAAGTCCCGAGGATCCTCGACTTCGTCGATGCGCTGCCGAAATCAGGTAGCGGCAAGATCCAGTGGCGAGAGCTGCAGGATCGCGAACGGCGGGCCGAAGCCGAGCGCAGCGCCACGGCCGCGCACGGTGGCGCAACATGAGGGCGCTGCTGAGCCGCCGGCCTGGCGGGCCGGAGACTTTGGAACTGGGCGAGATCCCCGAGCCAGTGGCAGGTCCCGGTCAGGTTCGGGTCGCGGTGCGCGCCTGCGGTGTCAATTTCCCGGACTTGCTGCTCATTCAGGATCTGTATCAGGTCAAGTTACCGCGACCGTTCGCGCCCGGCGGTGAGGTCTCCGGCAGCGTCGATGCGCTCGGCGCCGGCGTCGAGGGCTTGCGCGTCGGCGATCGCGTGCTCATGAGTCCGGTACGGGGCGGCATGGCGGAGAAGGTCGTCGGTTCCGCGGGAAACTGCTGGAAGATTCCCGATGCGATGCCGTTCGATGAGGCGGCCGCGCTGCTTCTGACCTATGGCACCTCGCACCACGCGCTCAAGGATCGAGCCCGGCTCGAGCCCGGCGAGACGCTGCTCGTGCTCGGGGCCGCGGGCGGCGTGGGCCTCGCCGCCGTGCAACTGGGCAAGGTCATGGGCGCTCGCGTCGTCGCCGCGGCTTCGACTGAAGCGAAGCTCGCGCTCGCACGCGAACACGGCGCCGATGAGACCGTGCAATACCCGGCGGCGGCGCTCGACAAAGCCGCTGCGCGCGCGCTGACGGAGCAGTTCAAGTCCGCCTGCGGCACGAATGGCGCCCAGGTGATCTTCGATCCGGTGGGCGGCGATTACACGGAAGCGGCGCTGCGCGCGATCGGGTGGCAGGGACGGCATATCGTCATCGGTTTTACGGCCGGTATCCCCAAGCTGCCGCTGAATCTGACCTTGCTCAAGAGTTGCGAGGTGATCGGTGTGTACTGGGGGGAGTTCACCGCGCGCCGGCCCCTGGAGCACGCCGCCAACGTCGCGGCACTCATCGCGCTCTATCTCGAGGGCCGCCTCAAGCCGGCGGTCACCGAGCGCTTCGCGCTGCAGCGGGGAATGGAGGCGATCGCGAGGCTCGGTAGGCGCGATGCGCGCGGCAAGCTCGTCGTCATCATCGACTGAGAAGAGTCTCATGAATCTCGACTTCACCGCCGAAGAAGAATCCTTTCGCGCCGACGTCCGTGCGTTCCTCGAAGCGGAGCTTCCGGATGAGATCCGCACCAAAGTGCGCTTGGGAAGACGAATGCACAAAGACGATCTCGTGCGCTGGCAGAAGATCCTCTACCGTCGGGGCTGGGGCGCCGGCATGTGGCCGCGGCGCTACGGCGGCTGCGATTGGAGCGTCGTCGAGCAGCACATCTTCGATGAGGAGGGCGCCGCGGCCGGCGCGCCGGCGCAGATCCCGTTCGCGCTGCGCATGGTCGCACCGGTGCTCATGAGCTTCGGAACCGCGGCACAACAGAATCATTTTCTGCCGCGCATCATTGCCGGCGAGGACTGGTGGTGCCAGGGCTATTCGGAGCCCGGTTCGGGGTCCGATCTCGCATCGCTGCGCACGAGCGCGGTGCGCGAAGGCGCTCACTATCGCGTCAACGGGCAGAAGACCTGGAACACGCTCGGCCAGCATGCCGATTGGATTTTCTGCCTGGTGCGCACGAGCAGCGACGCGCGTCCCCAGCAAGGCATTTCGTTCCTGTTGATCGATATGAGATCGCCCGGCATCACGGTGCGTCCCATCACCATGGTCGACGGCGAACAGGAGATCAACGACATCTTCCTCGACAACGTGCGGGTGCCGGTCGAGAACCTGGTCGGCGAGGAAAACAAAGGATGGACTTACGCGAAATTCCTGCTGTCGCACGAGCGCACCAACAATGCGGGCATCGGGCATTGCAAGCGCGCGTTGAAGCGTCTCAAGGAAATCGCAACGCGCCAGCCTCATGAGGGCCGCGCGCTCATCGCCGACCCCCGCTTCCGCGATCGCATCGCGCAACTCGAGCTCGAGCTCGCGGCGCTCGAGATCACCAATCTGCGGGTGCTTTCGGCGGTCTCGAGGGAATCGCGCGCTCCGGGGCCGGAGGTCTCGCTGCTCAAGATCAAGGGATCGGAGATCATCCAGCAGCTTGCCGAGCTGCAGATGCACGCGCTCGGGCACGATGCCCTGCCCTACCTGCGCGAGGCGCTCGAGGCGGACTGGATTGCGCCGCCGTTGCTCGCGGATCACTACGCCGAGTTCGCGCCGCCGCTGACGGCGCAGTATTTCAACTACCGCAAGACCACGATCTATGCGGGCTCGACCGAGATCCAGAAGAACATCATCTCGAAACTCATCCTCGGTCTCTGAACAGGTCTGCCATGGATTTTCGTCTGACAGAAGAACAACTCGCGCTGCAGGAGACGCTGCGACGCTACATCGGCAAGCACTACGATTTCGAGCAGCGCCGCTCGCTCGCGCGCTCGCCGCTCGGCTACTCCGCGCAAGCCTGGGCGCAATATGCCGAGCTCGGCCTCCTGGGTCTCCCGTTTCCCGAGGAGTTCGGCGGACTCGGCGGCAATGGTGTGGACATCATGGCCGTCATGGAGCTCATCGGACAGGGACTGCTGCTCGAGCCGTATGTGAGCACGGTCGTGCTCTGCGGGGGGCTGCTGCGCGATGCCGCCGCTCGCACCATCAAAGAGACTCTGTTGCCGCAGATCGCCGCGGGAAAGCTCAAGATCGCCCTCGCCGCCCATGAGGCGGCCGGGCGCTATGAGCTCGCGCATGTCGCTTCCACCGCCGTCCGTGACGCCAAAGGCTGGCGGCTCACCGGCCGCAAGTCCGTCGTGCTCGATGGCCCATCGGCCGACTGCTTTCTCGTCTCGGCGCGCAGCGGCGGCGGTCTGACCGACGCCGAGGGTATCTCCCTGTTTCTGGTGCGAAGCGACGCACCGGGGTTGACGCTGCAAGCGTATGCCACTCAGTCCGGCGGCAGAGCCGCGGACCTGCAGTTGCGGGATGTGCCTCTCGAGGATGACGCCGTGATCGGCGCGCCCGGGCGGGCGCTTCCCATCATCGAGCGCGCCGTCGACCAGGGCATCGCCGCGCTGTGCGCCGAAGCGATGGGTATCGTAACGGCGCTCAACGAGGCGACTCTCAATCATCTGAAGACCCGCAAGCAGTTCGGCACCGTGATCGGCAGCTTCCAGGCGCTACAACATCGAATGGTCGACATGTACATTGCCGCCGAGCAGACCCGTTCGATGGCGATCATCGCGGCAATCGAAGCCGGCAGCGACGAGCCCACGGCTCGCCGCCACGCCATATCGGGCGCGAAGGCTTATATCGGACAAGCCACGCGCTTCGTCGGCCAGCAGGCCGTGCAGCTGCACGGCGCCATGGGCGTCGTCGATGAGCTCAACGTCAGCCATTACTTCAAGCGCCTGACCATGATCGACATGACCTTCGGCGACGCCGACCATCATCTGGCACGCTTCAGCGACGCGCTTGGAGTCGAAGCGCTGGGAGCCGACACGTGAAATTCAACCGCGGTCGTGTGATTCTTGGGCTCTATGTGCTCGCATTCATCCTCAGCACCGAGCTCCTCGGCATCCATTTCAAGCTTCCGGTGTGGCCGGCATTCGTGGCCTGGGTCCTTTTCTTCGGCGAGCACATGAACCCGAGGAGCGCGCCCCCCATTCTGATCGGCGCCGCCGTCGGTATCGGACTCGTAATGCTTGCGCCGCCCGCGATCGGCGTGCTGGCGCGCCTCATCGGCCCCGAGTGGGGCCAAGGCCTTGCGTTGATGGCGCCGAACCCCGATCCTCGGCTATGGCTGCTCATGGAGGCGGTGGGCGGCGGCTTGCTGATCGGCGCCACGGTCATCATCGGCAGGATCCTCGCAACACCCCGCGCGGCGGAGGCGGCGTACTGAATGGAACACAAAATGCCCACCTCCGTAAGACAGCAAGTCAGCGCCGCCGAATGGGACATGCGGGTGGATCTCGCGGCCGCATATCGGCTCGTTGCGCTCTACGGTTGGGATGACCTCGTGTTCACACATGTATCGGCGCGGGTACCCGGATCCGAGCATCATTTTCTGCTCAATCCCTACGGTATGATGTTCGAGGAGATCACGGCTTCCTCGCTCCTCAAGGTCGACCTCGGGGGCCGGAAGGTGATGGACTCCCCCTACGAGATCAACCCGGCCGGCTTCACGATTCACAGCTGTATCCATGCGGCGCGAGAGGATGTCGCGTGCGTCATGCACATCCACTCACTCAACGGCGTCGCCGTTGCGGCACAGAAGCAGGGGCTGCTGCCGATTTCACAGCAATCCTTGTTCGTGCTTTCGTCCCTGGCCTACCACGACTACGAGGGCGTTGCGCTCAATGCGGCCGAGCAGCCGCGCCTGGTCGCGGACCTCGGCAACAAGTCCTATCTGATGCTGCGCAATCACGGGCTCCTGACGGCCGGCTCGTCACCGGCCGACGCCTTCCTCTACATGTATATCTTCGAGTCCGCATGCGCCATCCAAGTGCGGGCCCAAAGCGGCGGACAGGAACTGAGCCGAATCCCCGAACCCATCCTCGCCGGCATCCGGGCCGCGGCCCGAGAGGTAACGCGAGGATTGGGAAGCAGCCTCGCGTGGCCAGGGCTGCTGCGCAGGCTGGATCGATCGAATCCCGGGTATCGGGAATGAGCGCGCGATGTGCCGCGGTCGCGCGCTAAGCGCGACCCGGGGCACCCCGTGCGGCCTCGATCGCGGCAATGTCGATCTTCTTCATGCCCATCATCGCATCGAACGCGCGCTTGGCTGAGGCCTGATCATCGCCGGTTGTCGCTTCCAGAAGCACCCGCGGGGTGATTTGCCAGGACAAGCCCCATCGGTCCTTGCACCAGCCGCATACGCTTTCGACGCCACCGTTGTTGACGATCGCATTCCAGTACCGATCGGTCTCGGCCTGATTCTCAGTGATGATCTGAAACGAGAATGCTTCGCTGTGTTTGAAGGCGGGGCCGCCATTTAAGCCGAGGCAGGGTGTTCCCAGCACCGTAAACTCGACCGTCAGCACCTGTCCTTGCTTGCCCGCCGGGTAATCCCCTGGGGCGCGGTGGACGGCGCTGACGGCGCTGTTTGGAAAAGTGCGGGCGTAAAACCTGGCGGCTTCTTCTGCCGTGCCGTCGTACCAAAGGCAAATCACATTCTTGGCCATCGGTTGTGTCTCCTCGTCCGTCGCTTTGCGGGCACTGTCCCAGGTTGGACGAATGAGCGCCACGGGAATCGACAGCCAGCCTGCCCGCAACGTCCGGCTCGGTCCATCAGGATGCCGTCACCGCCGGGTGCGTCGACGGATCGGGCCCTTTCCTCGGAGGCCTAAATTCGGGCGGCCGGAATTCGGCGCCTTCGCCGACCAGGGCTCCGAGAGATACTCGCGGACCTTGGCGGCAATCTGCCGATCGGTCATCTTGTCCGCGGTCGCGACCGCGGCAACTCGTCCGCCGAGCTTGTTCCTGACAAGCCGCTTCTTCAGCTCGCCTTTCGCCTCGCCCGGACCAAGAATGACGAGGGACTCGGCGTTGCGCACCGCCGCGATCACGGTGTCGTAGTAGATATTGAGCTCTCCCGTGTACGCCTTCTGGCGGCTATCGTCCGCCGGTACCTGGTCCGCCGCATAGCGGCCTTTCAAAGGCGAGTCCCCGGCGCGTTCCGGGTGCTTCTCGACCTTCGAGATGATGAGTGTCGTGCGCTCCCCAGCGGGTGTCACCACCACGATCAGCGCTTTGCGGTGATCGATCCAGACACCGGCTTTGAACCTCGTCATGATCCTCTCCTCGCTCGGCGCATATCAGTATGCACGCTGGGTGCCTCGGAAACCACGCCGCCCGCTCAGTGCTGGCGTAGCACGAGTTGCATCAGCCGATCCCAGGCCTCCTGGAACTGAGCCGCCACGAGATCGGCCGTCTCGGGGGATGAGTCCCGTATCGGTAGATGTCGGAAGCGCTCCCGCAATTCATCCGCCGTCGTTCGCAGTGACTTGTCCAAGGACGGCTGCCAGCTCGCCAGCGAGCGAGTCAAGGCGACGACAAGCGTCTCTAAAGCCACCAGTTCACTCTTGAGCCGGATCATTTCGATGTCCACGGACTAATCCTCCTCTTTAGCGGCACAGAATAGACCACGCGTGGCGCGAGGATTGAAAAGCAGCCTGGCAGGGCCGCGTCTGCGGCGCCCACGACGGTCAAGGAGTGCACGCCGTGAACGCCTCGCCGGCTGGAAAGCGGGGCAGAGTCCTTGTTTTCATTGGGTTTGTCCGCGCAGTCGATCCTCTCGAGCCGGCGGCTCAATGATGAATCGCGGCTCTTCGAGGTGCGGCTCGACGGCCCGGCGCCGGGCGTGCGCGGGGAAGTGAGACTTGAACGATCGATTCCGCGAGCTGTCTCCCGTATCCTGACTCAGCGATCGCCGCGACGCCGAACGGTTGATGCGCAGCATTGCCGCGCCACCGCGAGAGCGGGCGTCGGCACTTTCCGATAATTACGATTTCGAGACGGGCGGGGGCTACATCACCGTGGAGTCGAATGACTGCCTGAAGCAGCAGAAGTGCGCCATGATCGCCCGATATGCCAGGTCCGAAGACCGCAGAGGCTTGGCGCAAGTCTTCACGACCCTGCTTCCGTTCGCGCTTCTCTGGTGGGCTGCCATCCGGCTCAGCAGCGTATCGCTCTGGCTCACCGCGGTACCATTGCTCTTGATCATCCTGTTGAACGTGCGCGTCTTCGGCCTGATGCACGAGTGCGGCCACGGGAGCCTCTTTCGCAGCCGCTGGCTCAATCGCCTGGTCGGGTTCCTGCTGGGCGTGATATCCGGAATGCCGCAGTACGTATGGGCGCAGCATCACAATTATCACCACGCTCACAACGGCAATTGGGATAGATATCGCGGACCCTACACAACGCTCTCGGTCGATGAGTATGCGGCACTGAGCCGCGCCCGCCAGCGCATGTATCGATTCAAGTGCAGTCTTGTGGCCGCCCCACTCGCGGGTTTCATCTACCTGATTTTCACCCCGCGCTTCACCTGGATCAAGGGCAGCATCGCAATGGCGATGCACGCGCTCCGGCAAAAGTTGGCCCAACCCGGTGTATCGCTACACACGCATGCCGCGACTTACCAAACGCGCTACTGGAAGTCGGCCAGAGAGTACCGCCACATGTCGTGGAACAATGTCGTGCTGTTGAGCGCCTGGACGTTGATGTGCTTCGAGTGCGGAATCGCACATTTCTTCTGCATCTATGTGCTCAGCGTATCGATTGCTGGCGGGGCGGGCATTGTGTTATTCACGGTGCAACACAACTTCAAGCACTCCTATGCAAGCGATGGCGAGCACTGGGATCAGGACACCGGTGCGATCGAAGGCACGAGTTATCTGGTGCTGCCGCGCTGGCTGGATTGGTTCACCGTCAGTATCGGCTATCATCACATCCACCACCTGTCGGCTGGCATTCCGAACTACCGCCTGGCCAAGTGTCACGAGGAATATCGGCACTTGTTTTCGAGAGTCACCCGCGTGAGGTTGTGCGAGGTGCGCGGCGCGCTGAAATGCATTCTCTGGGACAGGCGAGCGCAGCAGATCATCGCAGTGGCGGGATGCCGGCAGCCGACCGCGTAACTTCCGCACCGCGCGCTCCGTCACATCGACGCACCTGCCGACGTGATGGCGATCACGGTAGTTATGTCGTGCCGAGCGTCTCATATCCGACGCTCACAGCCCTTAGCTCGAGGACAGCCGGCATGTCTCGCGTCAAATGCCCCGACTGCGGTACCGAGGTCTCCGACCGAGCCCCGGCGTGGGCGGCCCATTCAAAACGGTGGGGCCGCCCCCTTGGCTACGGCTGCTACCGCTGCGGCGAGAACTGCATATGAGACGGAAATCGGCGATGCCGGCCGAGCACGAGGCATTGCCCGGGCGCAGCACACCGCTCGGCGTTCCGCAGACGCATTTTGTCAACGGTCATCGAATCGTACCCCCGTTCCCCGCCGGCCTGCGCGAGGTGGTGTTCGGCATGGGCTGCTTCTGGGGGGCGGAGCGCCTTTTCTGGCAGCTGCCCGGGGCGTACTCGACCGCAGTCGGCTATGCAGGCGGGTTCACTCCCAATCCCACCTACGAGGAGGTTTGTACCGGCGAGACAGGACACGCCGAGGTGGTGCGCGTGATTTACGACCCGACCAAGGTCCGATACGAGGATCTGCTCAAGGCGTTCTGGGAGTCGCACGACCCCACACAGGGAATGCGGCAGGGGGATGATGTCGGTACACAGTACCGCTCCACGATCTACGTGACTGACAAGGCGCAGCGGGATGCCGCCGACATCTCGAGGCGCGCTTATCAGGCCCGGCTCACCGCCGCGGGACACGGCACCATCACGACGGAAATCCGCGACGCGCCGCGGTTCTTTTACGCCGAGGACTATCACCAGCAGTATCTGGCGAAGAATCCCAGTGGATACTGCGGGTTGGGCGGCTGTGGAGTGCCCTTTGAATCGGCATGGATCGGGGGCGATGAACAGCCCTGATAGAAGCCTTGCCGGGCAGGAGATCGAAGCTCTGCTGGGGCAGAGCGAGCCGCGGCACGTCCAGACCTTATTCCGCAATACGGTCGAGGATGCGCCGGTCGGCATCGCTTTCGCCGATCGTGAGGGTCGCTATCGCTACTGCAATCGGGCGTTCTGCGCCATGCTCGGCTTCGATACCGAGGAGCTCAAGGGCGAATCGATGGCGAGCCTCACGCACGGAGCGGATCTTCAGTCCACCACGGCAGGCCTCGAGCGGCTGTGGCGCAGAGAAATCGCTCACCTGGAGGTCGAGAAACGCTATCTGCGCAAGAGCGGCGGCGCGCTGTGGGTTCATGCGACCACCTCACTCGTCAGCGGCGGTGGCCCGGAGCCGGAGTGCTCGGTCGAGTTTCTGCTCGACATCTCCGCGCGCAAGCAGATGGCAGCCGCCCTGCTGCAGAACCAGACGCTGCTCGCCACGGTCATCGCCGAACTCCCGATTGCGCTGGTTGCGTGCGACGTCAGAGCTCAGGTGACGCACCACAACCGCGCGGCGGCCGAGCTGCTTGGAATTCCCGCCGAAGAAACCACCCACGCGGTCCCGCGCAACCCCTACCCCCTCACCGCCCAGGTCTACCTGGCGGATGGCACTACGGCAGTGCCGCGTGAGGATCGTCCGCTGGCGCGAACCCTGCTCGGTGACAAGGTGCGTGACGCCGAGTTCGTCATCGTCCGCCCTGACGGCGCACGCCGCACCGTGTTGTCGAGCGCGCAGCGCCTGGTCGGCCACGCCGGCCAGCCCCTTGGCGCTCTCGCGGTGATCGAAGACATCACCGAGCGACGGCTCGCCGAAGAGGAGCTCGAGCGCGTACACAAGCAGTTGCTGGCCGCCTCCCGGCAGGCGGGCATGGCCGAGGTGGCTACGAATGTCCTCCACAACGTCGGCAACGTGCTCAACAGCGTCAATGTTTCGGCGAATATCGTCTCCGAGCGCATCAAGAAATCGAAGTGCGCCGGGCTGGCTCGGGTCGCTGCACTTCTGAGCGAGCATGCGCCCGACCTGACGAGTTTCCTGACGGGCTCTCAAGGCAGGCACCTGCCGGTGTACCTGCAGGAGCTTGCCACCGACCTCATGGCGGAGCGCGATGTGGCCATCGCGGAGCTGGCGGTGCTGCGCGGCAACATCGAGCACATCAAGGAAATCGTGGCGATGCAGCAGAGCTACGCACGCCGCGGCGGCGTGACCGAGATGGTCGATATTCGCGCTCTGGTCGAGGACAGCCTGCGGATGAACGAGGGGGCCTTCAGCCGCCATGGGGTCGCCCTGGTGCGCGACTTCCAGGAGGTGCCGCTGATCACGGTCGACAAGCACAAAGTGCTACAGATCCTGGTGAACGTGATCCGCAACGCCAAGTATGCCTGCGATGAGTCCGGGACCGCGCAGAAGCGCGTGACCGTCCGCGTGCGGGCGGCCAATGGCACGATGCGCATCGCCGTCATCGATACCGGCGCCGGCATCCCGCCGGAGAATCTCGAGCGCATCTTCAGTCACGGCTTCACTACGCGCAAAGAGGGCCACGGCTTCGGCTTGCACAGCTGCGCTCTGGCGGCCAAGGACCTCGGCGGCTCGCTGCAGGGCGAGAGTGCCGGACCCGGCCATGGGGCCACTTTCACCCTGACACTGCCTCTCACCCCGCCGGAGCAGTCCCGTGGCCGATGAATTCGAGCTGCTGACCCACCGCCTGTTGATGATCGACGACAATCCGGCCATTCACGAGGACTATCGCAAGATCCTCACCGCCTGCGATGACACGCAGACCTCGGCGGCGGAAGCGGCGCTGTTCGGCGAGCCGCAGTCGGCGGTGTCGCGTCCGACATTCGATGTGGACTCCGCGATGCAGGGACGGGACGGCGTGGAGTTGGCGCGTCGCGCCCTCGCCGAGGGACGCCCTTACTCAGTTGCCTTCGTGGACATGCGTATGCCACCTGGCTGGGATGGGCTGGAAACGATCGAAAACCTCTGGAAGGTCGACCCGGAGATCCAGGTCGTGGTCTGCTCAGCCTACAGCGACTACGACTGGATGGAGCTCCTGGCGCGACTCGGGCACTCCGACAAGCTCATCATCATCAAGAAGCCTTTCGAGTCCATCGAGATCCTGCAGTCCGCGAGCGCGCTGAGCCGCAAGTGGCAGAACGCACGCGCACTCAAGCGCCACGTCGAGGGCCTCGAGCGGGTCGTCACCGATCGCACCCGGGGACTTGAGGCGGCTAACCGGCAGCTGCGGCACCTTGCCTCGCACGACTCGCTCACCGGGCTCCCCAACCGCCTGCTGCTCGATGACCGCATCACTCAGGCGATTGCCCAGGCGAACCGTCAAGCGCATGGGTTCGCCGTGGCGGTGCTGGATCTCGACCGCTTCAAGCTCATCAACGACTCCCTCGGCCATCGCGCGGGCGATGAGCTCCTGTGCGAGGTGGCGACGCGGCTCAAGGGAGCCATCCGCGCCGTAGATAGCATCGCGCGCCTCGGGGGAGACGAGTTCGTGATCATCTTCGACGGGCCGATGACGCGGGCGGAGACGCTGGAGATGGGCAAGCGCCTGCTGAAGGTGATGGAGCGGCCCATGCGGCTCCTCGGCATCGACGTGCACGTCTCGCCCAGCATCGGCATTGCGTTCTACCCCGGCGATGGCGCGACCATCGATACCCTGCTCGCGCACGCGGACGCCGCCATGTACTACGCCAAGGAGCGCGGCCGCAACAACGTGGAGTGCTATACCGAGAGCATGAGCAGCGTGACGCAGGAGCGCGTGAAGCTCGAGAGCGAGCTGCACGAGGCACTGCGCGGCGGGCAATTCGAGCTGCATTACCAGCCCAAAGTTGACACCGCGACCGGCCGGATCAACAGCGCCGAAGCGCTGATCCGCTGGCGCCATCCGCAGCGCGGCCTGCTGCTGCCGGCTGATTTCATTCCGGTCGCCGAGGAGTGCGGCCTGCTCGATGCCATCGGCGAGTGGGTACTGTTCGAGGCGTGTCGCCAGGGGAGGATCTGGCAGCAGCGCGGGCCGCGTGCCCTGCGCATCGCCGTCAACCTTGCGCCCTCGCAGTTCCGCCTCGTGGACCTGGTGGGTCAGATTCGACGCGCTCTCGATGCCTCGGGGCTCGAGCCTGCACTCCTCGAGATCGAGCTAACCGAGACCGCGGTCATGAGCGATGCCGAGGAATCGGTGCACATTCTGGAAGCCATCAGTCGCATGGGTGTGCTGGTCTCGGTCGATGACTTCGGCACCGGCTACTCGAGCATGAGCTATCTGCGCCGCTTTCCGATCGACAAGCTCAAGATCGACCGCTGCTTCGTCGAGCAGATGACTGCGCGCCGAGAAGACGCTTCCATCGTGGGCGCGATCATCTCGCTCGCCCATAGTCTGTGCTTGAAGGTGATTGCGGAGGGCGTAGAGACGCCCGAGCAGCTGCAACTGCTCGCCGAGCTGGGCTGCGACCAGTACCAGGGGTTCTATTTCAGCCCCGCCCTCCTCCCCGCGCAGTTCGAGGAGCTGCTGCGAGAGGATCCGCTCCTGACCGAGGAGGATGCGGCGCGAACCCACAGCAAGCTCGCCGGCTTGAAGGGCTGAAGACGACAACCCTTGGTCCCCGCAGCGTCCGTCCCCTAGCCTCGTTTCCAGTTGCTCGAGGGCGAGGAAAGCGGCCCGGCAACGCCGTTTGATTTCGAGGCGTTCATCGCGCGCAAGCGGAAACAGAAGCCCCGCCCCGCATGACCGGCGGCCTCGTCCTTAAGCCCCGCGCTCAATCCGACCTTGATGAAATCTGGGATTACACGGCGGACAAGTGGGGCCTCGACCACCCCGAGACATACACGCGCCAGCTCTGGGCCGACACCAGCACGGTAGCCGCCCGCCCGACCCTCGGCCGGGAATGCCGCAACGCTGCGACGCAAGCTCCGTTTGGTCCAGGTGGCCGATATCGAGCGCTTTCGCACCGAGCTCGCCGAGCGCCTACCGGAGTCCATCAGACAGAAACCACTTGCAGCGCTTGCCAGCCGTCGCCAGGCCCACCCAGGCACAATTACGGCACACCCAACTTGAGCTCGGCACATTCCTGGCACAGCGTCCGCAGGACGGACGGGCGCGGTAAGCCCGGCCCGGTAGCCCGTCTTGTACCCGCGGCTGGGATCTTCGGACTATTCCCGGCCGATCGTCTGCAGCCGATGATGCCGGGTGACTCGATACCACACGGGAGCGCTTCAGCTTTCGCAAATTCCGATACGGAGAGCCTCATGCTGCAAAACCCCTCACAGTACTCCCCGCAAGGGTTCATGCCCCAGTTTACCGGTCTACAGGCGACAGGGTTTCCTCAGGCGGGACCGGGCCTGTTCGCCCAGCCCAGCTTGTATGGCATCAACGGACAGGCACAGTCCCCCTTTGCGACGCAACAGTATCCCTACGCCGGACAGACAGGACAGATGAGCGCTTGGCAGCAGAATCCGCTGCTGCAGAGTCCGTTCGCACAGGGGCCATTCATGCAATCCCACCTGCAGACTCAGATCGTGCAGGGACTTGCGTACCTTGCGCAGCAGATGCTCACGCAGGGCGCGGTGACCCAGCAGACTGGCATTGCGCTTCACCAACTTTGTCAGCAGCTGGTGCAGAACCTTCAGGCGTCGCAGAGCGGTACCGTGGCTGTCGGACAGCCGTTCGGCCAGCCTTTGGGCTTCGGCCAGCCCTTCGGAACGGCGAGCCCGTTTGCGGGCACCCAGCCCTTCGGTGCCGCTGGTCAGTCCTTCTGGCAACCCTTCGCCAGCAGCACCCAGGGTTATGGGGGTATAGGGGTGCAAGGCGCATTCAGTCCGCAGTCCGGACTGGGTTGGGGCGCCGGCCGACCGCCAACGATTCAGTAGGCCCGCGCAAGACTCAACCTGACCTGAAGCGATGTTAGATACTGCAAGTGGAGGTGGGTTCGATGGCTCCTGAAAAAGATGACCGCCTTGGCGCGGCGATGAAGAAGACGAGCGAGGCCGGCGGCGGCGAGGATTTAGCGAAGAGGACGACAGGAGCGGCCACAGCGACGACACCAGTCCGGCCAGCCGCCCAGCGGGAATCGCCCGCTCAGCGGGAATCGGGCAACGGAGGAAGTGGGGTCTTCACGGCACCGCCTCCAGCCAGCCGCCGCGAGCGTTACGTCATCGGAGGCCGTGCGGTCGCCGAGCAGCCTTTCGGCCACCCCCAGCAGTCATGCTCCATGAGCGATGTGGTCGAATATCTCGACCATCAGGAGAATGTCGAAGTCGTCAGGCGTTTGAAGCTGGGCAGCGCGCAGCCCTTTACGGCAGACCGCAGCACCGTCAGTGAAATCGTGGTCGCGAAAATCGACCCGGGAAGGGCGCAGCGGCTCAAGAGCGTTGCACCGGCTGATCTGATCATCGAGCGCGATCGGCTGTTGATGTGTGCCCACTTCCTGTCGGCGCCGGGGTGGGTCGCGCCGATCGGGACGCTGCTGCCACTTCACCCCGTTGAGATCGAGGTAGTGGTCCGCGTGCTCGGAGAGCGCGATCAGCCCCTCGGCGGGGCCACGGTAGTCCTGGAAGGAGCAGGACTCCCGGCCCAGGGACTTACCGACGAAACGGGAACCGCGCGCATCGCCTATTTCGGCGACTCGATCGAGGCCATTCAGACGCTGTTCGTCCGATCCGCCGCCAATCACTGGGATCGCCTGATCCGCGCGCCTCGCCTCGGCTCGGGTATCAACACAGTGAAGTTGCGTCCCCTTTCGGACGTGTATCCCAACTTTCCCGGCGAGCGTCTGGTGGGCTGGGGTCAGCGCCTGATGGGCATCGACCCGGCCAACGCCCGTTTCTCCGGGAGCGGCGTCAGAATCGGCCTCATCGACTCTGGCTGCGACACCTCGCATCCGTTGCTGCGCCATATCACGCGGGGCCGGGACTTCACCGCCGGCGGCACGGAGAGCGGCTGGACCCAGGATCCGCTGTCGCACGGGACGCATAGCGCTGGCATCATCAACGCGCAGCGCACCGGGCAAGGCGTCGCCGGCTGCGCCCCGGACGCCGAGCTGCACGTGTTCAAGGTGGCCCCCGGGGGGCGGATCAGCGATCTGCTGGCCGCACTCGACGCATGCATCGAGCGGGAGCTCGATCTCATCAGCATCGGCGTGGTGAGTGAGGGGTTCTCGGAGCTTGTGAGCCGGAAGCTGCTGCAGGCTCGCAGCGCGGGCATCGCTTGCATCGTGTCAGCGGGAAACACTGGTGGCCCAGTCGCATTCCCAGCCACGCTTCCGGGCGTGGTGGCTGTCGCGGCCGTTGGCAAGATCAGGGAATTCCCGGCGGACAGCTCGCACTCGCTCAGTGTGATTCCGCAACTGATCAGCGGCGACGGCGTCTTCCCCGCGAGCTTCAGCGCCCTCGGCCCACAGGTTGCGGTTTCCGCGCCGGGCGTTGCGATCGTGTCGACGGCTCCGGGCGGCGGCTATGTGGCCTCGGATGGAACTTCAGCGTCGGCGGCACATGTGACGGGTCTTGCCGCACTGATACTTGCACACCACCCCCTCTTCCGCGAGGAGCCGTTCAGGATGCGGTCGGAGCAACGCGTGCATGCGCTGTTCGAGCTGATCCGAGCGAGCACGGTGCCCCATGTCTCTGACCCGCAGCGTGGCGGCGCCGGGGTGCCGAACCTGTCGCGAGTTCCGGTGGGCCAAGGCCTCTTCATGGGACTTCCGACCCCAGAGAGTCCCGAGCACATTGCCGTGTCTGCGTATTGGCCTGCGTCTGCGCAGAGGTGGTGGCCGACCGCTGGCTTATTCTGATACCGCTGCTTGCGCTGCCGACGCCGCATCCGCGTCCGCTAGCGCCGCGGGCAACGGCGAACGCGCGCCCAGAATGGCTCGGATCCGGGCGAGCGCTTCGCCGCGCCTGTGTACGCTCAGCTTCTCGCAGATGTTGTGCACATGATTCTTGACCGTGGCGGCTTCGATTCCGAGCTGACGAGCGATTACCTTGTTCGTGAGCCCACAGTCGATCAGATGCGCAATCTGCAATTCGCGCCGCGACAGCGGGACCTTGCAGGTGCAGTGGGCGCTTGAGTAGCTGGTGCCGTTGCCGGGCGAGAGCATCGCAACGAGGCGATATAGCGACGCAGCGGCTCGCGGTGAGCACGGCAGCTCATCGCACATCACCCGCTCGAGTATCCCGACAAGGTCGGCGCTTGCGGCGCCGTCGCGTACGTAACCCGCTGTCCCGGCCGCTGCCAGTGCCAGAATCTCCTCATCGGTCTCTTTCACACCAAACGCCACGACTCTGGAGCCATGCGCCGCGGCGACGAGGTCCTTCACAGGGTCAAAAGTGTCCTGCCGCGCCGCGTCGAACAGGACCACGTCGGGCTGCAACCGCGCACTCTGATCCTGCGCGCAGCGCGTATCGGCCGTGCTGACGACATCGAGTCCATGCTGGGCAAGGACCGCGCGCAGTCCCTCCTGCACGACTCGCACATCGCTCACGATCAGAACTCGCAGCCTCATGAACGTCGCTCCGGCGGTTCGTGGGAGCGTCAATTGTACGGCCGTTGATGTTAGAACGCGCCCCCGGAGCGGCCTAATTCTTTGTGGCTGAGGGCGAGCTCGAGCCCGCGCCTGCGCCGGCAGCCACCGTGGTCGAGGCCGCCCATCCTCAGCGCCACTCGCGGAGAGACGCGCCGTACGCCCGAGTCGCGGTGCGGAGACAGCAGGCGCCTCTCAGGGCCCCTTCACTCGATGTCTGGAACGCCTATCGCGCCGCGCACAAGGCGCGGAGACTCTCGTCAGGTCAATGAAACTCAGGCGATCATCCACAAGCTGATCGGGTCTGAGAGACCCGACGGCTTCGTCCGTCAGGTTCTCGGCCGTGAAGTGGGGTTGTCAGATAGCCTACCCTGCACCACGAAGTAGGCGCGCTGTTTTCTAGTAACCCCGCCGCCTCGAAGAGGTCTGCTTCGAACCCTGATGCCAACCGAGAACGAATGTGTCGAACATTGATGTTCAGGGTGGCGCGGTAGATGCGGGAAACTCAAATCCCTCATAGCAGAAAGAGCGAGCGAGTACCCCACAGTCCTTCTCGCTGACACCGTGCGCGCGCATGACCGGGCGCCAGCGCGTCCGAACGATTTCCTTCATTCGGTCAACGAGTGAACCCGCCTCCTCCCGTGACAACCTAAAGCGCGCGCACTCGGAAAGAAGGTTCTCGCGATTCGCATATCGGCCGTAGCGCCCGACAATAAGCGCCAGATCACGCCGCTCAACGCTGGTGAGCGGATTGGGTGTCAGGTCGTACGCAGGTGCCAGTTCGAAGTCGCGACCCGGTGCTATGAGTCCGTGATTACGCGGGTGGTCGTCTGTGTTCGAGATGAGGGCGTTAAATGTCATGCGTGCAAATAGCTCGCGCAGATCCTCAGCCGAGCGATGGCTTCTACGGCGAAGCTCGTCGGCGAGCAGCAGATAACTCCAACGCGCACGATCCCCTATAGTTTCCCCGGCATCAAGTACCGTGAGCCCGCTGACGAATCTATGGCGAAAATACCCTCCTTGGACCTTGGCACGATCGAACCTGCGCACGAGGAGTACGTCAGCCTCGCCGACACCGACGACGCGGTGGTCGCAAGAGCGAACGTTGCACTCGCGCGCAAGGGCCAACATGGAGGCTTCCACGCGGACGTTATTCCAGCGGTCTTCGCGTGCTGGAAACTTTGCAATCCACAACCCGTCGTCCGTCTCGACGACGTTTTTCGGGCGCGCGCCGCCCAGGGAAGTTCCGGGCTGAACGAGTTCCTCGACTTGGGGAGGAAGCTCGACCTTGTCGTCCAGTTCAACCGCCTTTGTGAATTCGAGGAGCTTGGCAAGCTCGAGCACCTTGTTGAAGCGCGATCCGGGCGGCGGCGGGCTCTTGCCACGGCCGAAGGACAATGCGCCCACGCGATCCTCGGGCGAGTGCAGAAGATACTCAACCTCCGATAGGTCGGTTCGGTGCAGGTGCCTTTCAATAATGCGGCGGCCCCAAGCGTCGGGGGACGCATCCCGAAGGGCACCGAAAATGCCCGAGCGCTTCACGGTCTCGAATCGGCCCTCGCGCAGAGGCAGCTCGAAGGGATCGAGCGGAACCGCGTCGGAGCGCTCCAAATACGCGGGGTTATAAACGAAGACCCCGAGTGCGACGCCTGCACGCTCCTGCTGCTCGAAGAAGCCGGCAGTCACGACTTCCGGGGAGCCGGGCAGCTGCAGATAGACGTAGGTGCGGTCGCTAGAAATCGGCACTGGTGGATCCCTTTTTCGCGCGCGCGCGTTGGGGAGTGCGTGCAAGCTCAAGCTGCTTGCCCTCGGTATCCCGGTCGGGATCGAGCAACGTCGCGAATTCCCGCTCAAGCCCGAGCGCCCAGATCGCGGCAATGTAAGCACCGAGACCGGTTAAGAGACTGCCCGCCTCGACCGCACGCATGGTGACGTAGGAGATCCCGGCGCGGGAGGCAAGCTCGCGCTGCGAGAGCCGTCGGCGCACCCTGGCCAACCGCACGCGCCGCCCAAGTTCGTGAGCAGCTTGCTCGACCGCGGCGGGGGCTGACGCCGCAAACAGGAGGGGTCTGGGCATGCTGAATAAAACCTTAAGTCGAATAAAATATTTTTCAGCGTATCACATATGGTGGTCGATCTGCAAGAGATGGGTATCGTGAAAGATACTTTAATGGAGTTTAGGTATTTATCAGAATTCTTTCTATGCCTGATCCATCTGCCGCTCCAGTCCGACTCTCGCCGCGTTCACTGCACCGCCGCCGCTGTCGGCGCCCTAAGATCGCAAGCGACCTCCCGAGCGGGCCGATCGATCGATGACGTACCGCGCACTCGCAAGCCGAGCGGAATCGCTCTCCGCCGCGCGCACGATGAATGCGGTTTTTGATCGCTATCTCAACGAGAAGCTGCCGCAGCTTGCGCCACGTACTCAGAGCGACTACCACTCTCGGGTGACTGAGCAGGGAATCGTCTTTCGAATCGGCAAATCGAAGCGACGGCACCCGCGCAGGCATCGACGTACCGGCCTCCGAGCTGCGCCGCTTCAGCGGCGAGTACCACACCTTCTGCGTGCAGCGCTTCGACCGTTCAGGTGCTCGACGGCGCTTCTATGCCTCCGCGATGGCGCTCCTGCGCAAGAGCCCAAGCGAGGGAACGAGTTACCTCGAGCTCGCGGAGTTTCTACACACGCGGGGAGCCAAGGATCACATTGAGGGCGACCTCGAGCAGCTCTTCCGGCGGGTGGCCTTCAACGTCGCGATCGGCAACCGCGACGATCATCTGCGGAACCATGGATTTCTTCTGAACCCAACAGGGTGGCGTCTCGCACCGGCCTTCGATCTCGACCCCAACACTGAGCGAGCCGATCACGTTCTCAACATCGATGAGTCTGACAACCGCCCAAGTCTTGCGACTGTAATCGAGACCTCAGAGTGGTACGTGGGATCGAAGGACAGAGGTCGGGTAATCGTCACGGAAATCCTGCGTGAGACACGGCGATGGCGGCAGGCTGCGCACGCACTTAAGATCGCGCGTGCCGACATCGAGCTAACCGCGGCGGCGTTTGCCGAGTCCGACGCCGCTCATGACTAACCCCTCGACCCGGCATTATGTGTGCTTTCGGGCACATAGGTTACGAAATATTCCGAGCACATAGGTGACACTTCGGGCATTTCCACGGTCAAGGTATCAGCCCACGCAGCGACCGCGTCGAGAGATCGTCAATGTGCCGAAATGCCGGTGCGATCCTCTCGATCTCATGGGAAGGTACTTGGTACGCTTCGAAGTACACCTTCCATTCGCGCAGGATCCTCCAAATCTTGGCGATGCTCTCGGCGGCGGCCTCCGCCGACAAGGTGAACATCTCGCGACCGGCAAAAGCGTTGTCGAGGGTTGCGATCCGTCCCTGCGGCCCGACGCCCAGGTGCAAGCGCCGCTCGGGCGCCAAACTCGCTCGCGGCATGACATCATACAGCGGACTCAGCCGCCATCCGGGAAGGCGCGGGTCCCAAACAAAGCCGTGGTTGCGGAGATGATCATCGTCGTTATTGACGAAGATGTTAAAGACGAGGCGCTCAAACAGCTCGCGATTGTTCTCGCGTATCACTTGCGGGTGGCAGTACCGTCGAACCGCTTGTGCCAAATCTCCATAGGACTTATTTGGAGATTCCATCTCGTCACACGCCAGAAGCGTAAGACCGCTGACAAACCCCAAACGCTTCTCTGCTAATCCGTACGCTGGAACCGTGCTGAGAAGATCTTCCGGCAGCGCGGCATCTTGACCTGCCTTGGCCCAATATCGGTCGAAGCGGCGGATGAGCATTACGGTCCGGGAACCAAAGTGAACCAGCCTGACCGGAGGCACGGTGAGACCCGAGGCGGCCGCCAAACGCAGCGTCGCCGTCTCAAGAACTGGAACTAGCAGCGCATCCTTCCGGCTGGGAAATTTAGCGAGCCACAGCACCCGTTCCTCATCACGAACCGTCGCCTTCGGTCTTGCACCGCCGAGCGCGCTGCCCTCCGCGAAGATTTCCTCGAGCTGGGCAGGAACCGGTAAGCCCTCGTCGATGCGCTGGGCAGCGTCCATCAAGTACTCAAGGTTGTCCCAAGTTCCAAAGCCCGGCGTGGCGGTCGAATCTCGGGAAGACCGAACATCGACCGCTCCCACGCGCTGGCTACCCGCATGAAGCAGATAACTTGACTCTGGCAGACTGTTGGCGGGTACTTTCAGGCGGGACTCGATGACCCGCCGGCCCCAGGCATCGGGCGCTGCATCGCGAATTCCGCCGAACAGGGGGAGATTGTTCGGCGGGAATAGAGCCGTACCGCGTACCAAGTCCATGTCCCGAAGGCTTAGGCTCACAGGATCCACTTCGAGGGCGCCGGGACGTTGCAGATAACGCAGCCCGTACGCGAACGTTGAGGCCGTCAGCTTCGCTCCGTCTTCGGACAAAGTGAGCTGGCCGCAAGGCACCCACTCCGTGTCGAGATAGGTGAAGACATACAGCTTCTGTTCCGTTGCGGTCATGGTTCAGAAGTCGATCTCTTCGAGTTCGCGCTTTGACAGATCCCGGGCCCGGCGCCGCTGTTCTTTCGCACTGAGAGCGGCTAAAGCAGGATCCGTCTCAGACAAGAGTTCCAACAGCGTCTTGCCCGGCACAATGGCTTCCAGATAGCGAAGGACTTGACCGATCGCGATTCCGGGATCGCCTTTTTCCAGCCGATACGCCGTGTTTCGTGACAGGCCAGCCCGCAGTGCCGCCTGGTCCTGTTTGATGGCGCGAGCGATCCGTAAGCGCGCGAGGGCCGCCCCCAGCTTTTTTGCTTCAGCGGCCTGGCTTAGGTTCAGAAGAGCGGATTGGGTCACTTTCATACTCGTTAACCCAAGCGTTGATCATCTAACGCTCGATTAATCGAGCATATTCTAAGGCAAGCGGCGATCAGAGAGCAAGCAGAACATGCCTCTAAAATCGATTGTTAAGACAATAGTGATCGATTAATCGATCTGTAGCTGTCTCCCTACCTAGGCGAGCGGCGCCCCGAGGAAGGGGCCGTTGAAATCGAGCGAGTCGAATCCCTGGCTGCGCGCTTTCGGCATTCGAGCGAACCCGATCGCTGGCATCGGCGCTTTACCGCAGTTCAACCACGCACGCGAACGGGTGCTGAGCGGCCCGGAACTCGGCGCATTTCTCAGGCGACTCGATGCCACCTACCCGGGGCCGCAACGGGACGCCGTGAAACTCTGCCTTCTGCTCGGAGGACAGCGTCCGACGCAGCTGTTGCGCGCTCGACCCGCCGACGTTGATCTCGACACCGGCATCCTTGTCCTTCATGACTCGAAAGGTGCACGGCGGCAGCCGCGGCGGCACGTGGTGCCGCTCTCGAAGCCGGCCAGCGCGATCCTCGAGCGCAGACTGGAGGAGGTCAGCCGGACGCCGGGCTCGCCACTTTCAGTACTGACGGGCGAACGACTTTGCATACGGGCACGCTCGCCGGGCTTGTCGGGAAGATCTCGGCGGCGATGATCCAATCGCGGGAGGCCCGTGAACGCTTCGAGATGCGCGACCTGCGCCGGACGGCGGAGACGATGCTCGCAAGCCTCGGGCTGTCGGGCGACGTGAGGGCGCAGTTGCAGTCTCACGGCTTGGGCGGAGTTCAGATGCGGCACTATGACCGCCACGACTACGCGCTCGAGAAGCGTGCCGCCGTGGAATTATGGGCAGCGCACCTCGAACGACTGAAAGCGGGCGAGGTGGCGAGCGTCACTTCGATCGACCAAGGCAGGAAACCAGGCGCCGACAGACGATCGAGTCAGGAAAGCAACGCCGGCTGACGCCGGCTCGCTGCCGCCGAGCGGGATCGGGCGTATTCTATACAGGGATGAGGTTTGGCAATATGGCCGCAAATTGCAGAGGATAGACAATGACCGAGATTATCTTCGTAATCGAGGATGCGCCTGAAGGTGGCTTCTCGGCACGTGCGGTGGGAGAGTCGATTTTCACTCAGGCGGAGACGCTGGACGAGCTGCGTGCGCAAGTGCGTGATGCGGTTCATTGCCACTTTGATTCCGGAACCGCCCCCGGCCTCATCCGGCTACACTTCGTGCGTGATGAGGTCATCGCGGCATGAAACTGCCGCGGGATCTGAGCGGCAGCGAGCTCGCAAAAGCACTCGGCCGCGTCGGCTACCGCATCGTACGCCAGAGCGGAAGTCACCTTCGATTGACGGCTGATTCATCCCCCGCTCATCACGTAACGATTCCCGCGCATAGCCCCCTCAAAGTCGGGACTCTCGCCTTGGGGACGTCGCGGACCATTTGAAGATAGATCGCGACGAGTTGCTGAAGCGGTTGTTCGGTTGATCTATCGAGCGCTGCGCGCGCAGTCAATGTCCTCGGCGGCAACGAGGGCGATCGCGTAGCGCATGCAGGCGTGGACGTCCTCGACCTTCAGGTCCGGATAGAAGTCGCGGACGATCTGATCGAACGTAATGCCCTCGTCAACCAGTTCGAGGACGTTCTGGACGGTGATCCGCGTGCCGGCCACGTGCGGCTTGCCGAAGTGTATCTCGGGGATTACGGCGATTCGGTCGATCATAGCGAGCACTCGCAGCGATTACCTGCGGGTAACGATGCCATACCAGCCGGCCGCCTGCCGCAGCCGGACCATCCTGTTGCAGCTCGGCCGTCACCGGGCTCGTCCCGTGAAGCAGTCAGGTGCCCCAATGCAGATTCCGTTCCGAGCCCCACGCGAAGCAGACTTCCCTGGACGCTCCTGCAACAGAGGCGCACTCTCTTTTGGCGCCTGAGCCAAAAGAGAGTGCGTCGGAGACTGCCGCAACCTGAGCCGTAAGGGCTCTTGACTCGTCACATCGCCGTCCCAGGCGAGCCTTCCGGACGCCCATGCGCAAGCCGCTCGGGTAGGCGGTCGCGAGCGCGACCGTCTCCCGCAGCTCCCGGGCGCCCTCCTGATTCTGGCCGTTGGCAGGCCAGAGGGCATCAGGAGAATCTCAGTGGTCTCCCCCCACAAACCGTCCGACGGGACGGGCACGGTGCAATGCCGTCCGCTCCCCAAGAGCGGTTTCCCGAGATGACTGGAAACAGCATCCGGGAAAGCAGGTCAACGCTCACGTTGCGCCGCGGAGCCTGGTGACGGACTTCGGAATCGCCCAGCAGATTGATTGGCCAGAGCAGCAGAGGTGACAGGTTCGAGATGACGAGAAATCATGCCGCCAGCGGCAAAGCCCCCCGTGACGCCGGCGGATGGAAGGCCTCGCTCGCCGCGGTGCTCAAGGAGCACAATGGCGCAAGGCACGATGGGGCGGTGGCGAGCTTCGCGACCCAGGACAAGCGAGCCGACGTGCTCTACGCCGGCTTCAGACGGCTGCGCGAGCTCAACTTTCGCGTCGAGACGGTGACGAGCCTCCGCGGCAAGCACATTGAGGCCTTGGCGAAGGACTGGTATGCGCGGGGACTGTCCGCCTCCACCTTGCAAAACAGTCTCTCGATCTTCCGCACCTTCGCCGAGTGGATCGGTAAGGCCGGCATGGTCCGCGGTATCGAGCACTATCTGGGGTCAGGGACGGCCGCCCGCTCCTCCATCGTTCGCCAGGACAAAAGTTGGTGGGGGCGAGGCATCGATGTCACCGCAAAGCTCGAGCAGGTCCGCCAGAAGGACGAGCGCGTCGCCTTGCAACTCGAATTGCAGCTCGCCTTCGGCCTGCGAGCCCGGGAAGCCATGCAGCTTCGCCCGCATCTTGCCGATAAGGGAACGTATCTCAGCATCACCCACGGCACCAAGGGCGGGCGAGACCGGGTGGAACTGATTCGGGCACCGGAACAGCGTGCGCTGCTTGAGCGGGCGAAGACCTTCTGCGCGACGCCGTCATCGAGCACCAGCGACCCGCAACGGCGGCTCTCCCAATGGAAGAATCATCGTGCGGTCCTGCGGCATCATGCGCAAGGAGGGGATTACGAGCCACGGGCTTCGACATCAATATGCCAACGAGCGCTATCAAAAGCTCACGGGTTCCGATTCACCCGTGCGCGGCGGCGCCCCCGTCGATCGGGAAATAGATCGAGCCGCGCGCCACGTTGTGGGCGAAGAACTGGGGCACAGCAGGGAAGATGTCACCACGCACTACCTTGGGCGCTGAGACGATTGCTTCGCAGCCAGAAGATCATCTCCGCGTCGCCGGACGCATCGTTTCGATATCGAGTGAGATCGAATGTCCGCCGACGACCCTGAGCGGTCAAATTCGCAGCCCACAAAGGGGTCGTTCACAAGTTTGAAAGCGGCCATTGGCTTTGGGAAGGTGCCGGTGCAAACTTCGCTTATGAGGGCCGAATAACACCGCCGCCGGGCAAATTTATCCGGCAGATGCTAATGGGTTAGACGCCGATGCTGACATCACTATTGTTTCGGCCGTCGCGATCCTCACTGACCTGGCGATACATAAACGTACGATGTATCATCAGAAATCGGGCCGCAGTGGTCTCGGCGCATTCTTTGTAGTTTGCTTTTTGTATTTCTTGCCTACCCGCCATCGTGTGGGGCTGGGTAGTTCACAGTACCACTTCCGAACCCGTGGTGGCCTATTACGGCAATGGCAGGAGTCTACTTATTGGCCAACTTGCTGCTGAAAGAAGAGATCGAGGCCCTAAGGCGGCCGTGACTTTGAGCACAATTATTCATGAATCGATGTTGTATCGCCGCTTAGCTTTCCGAGAGCGACGAGGACTTCCGGGTCGCGCCGGTCCGTTTGCCGGCTTCTCTTCTTGAGCACAAAGGCGCCCTTGGTTCTGTGCACCCTTCTTGCTGCATCCGCGGCTCAGTCCCAGCAGACCGTTACGAGGCCCATCACGAAGCCCGGCGTGCGGGTGGGTCCAACCAGCAACGCTTTGCCGTCCTTGAGACATGACCTGCGATGCATGGTGAAAGTCCTCGGAAGTACCCCCCGGATCGACCATGTCAGATCCGGCGTTTCACAGACCGATGGACACATCGAGGTGTTCGTGGAGTACCGCTATCACGAA
This sequence comes from Steroidobacteraceae bacterium, assembly GCA_049579785.1. Classification (GTDB taxonomy): domain Bacteria; phylum Pseudomonadota; class Gammaproteobacteria; order Steroidobacterales; family Steroidobacteraceae; genus 13-2-20CM-66-19. The sequence continues at coordinate 6,167 of JBAUOO010000066.1, read as the reverse complement.
AGCAATGGTCATCGCGTTGTGCGATTCGTTGCTGGCCAATCTGACAGCTCGAAGAACTCCGTATACTTTCTGACCTATCTGAATGGGCTAATGACTCCTGGCAGTCCGGGACCATCGGATTATGGAACGGCGAAGATTGCAACACTTTGGAAGCTCAGATGCCATGTAGATGCGTACGACGTTTTTGAATGAACTGTTCAGTGCTCAAGGCTCCCGACCGGCCGCCTACCAGAAAGTCCTCGAGCCAATTCAGGATGTTTGCACCTGCCCGATGAGCGTCATACGGGCGTTACCTCGAGGTCGCCGCGAGAGTTTGGTGCCACGCAGTCACACTCCGATCGCCATCAGACCAGGCATCGAAAGCGCGCTGAATCTGGGACTCAGAGATTGCTGCAAGCGCGATCCTGCGTTCCGCCTTCCATTCCTCTTCCTTGTCAGAGTCATGGTGCTCGTGTGGTCGACCTTCGCTGCAGGCCCGGCAGAGAATGCGCACTGAGCGTGACCAGTCCTCCATAGCGGTGCCGGTATCGTCACAGATTTTTTCGAGCGCCGCGATGTCAATCGTGCTCGGCGCCACAATATCGGCTTCGTATGTACTGAATCTGGAGGACTCAAAAAGCTGTAGCACATTGAACACCGCGAATTCCTTTCCTTCGTGAGTGCGGTATCCGACGGGCGCCCCATCGTGAAGAACCACATCCGCGTAGCAGAAGCCGGAGTCCGCATAGGGGATGCTCGTCAATCGAGCCCTCACAGGATCTATCCGCTTTGACCAGACGACCTCAGCATCCTCATCGCAATTCAAGCGGACCGGCGTGATCCCGAAATCGCCCTCGAAGGGCGAGTCGCCGGACTGCCACATTGACTATTAATAGGTGGTGATTGCGAGCGGGGGTGCTCAGGCGATCTGTGGCGTAAACTTCAGCCCCAGGGCTTTGAGGACCTTGAGCACTGTACCGAGACTCGGGTTGCCGTCTTTGGAAAGCGCTTTGTAGAGACCCTCGCGCGTCAGACCCGTTTCTTTCGCGAGTTGCACCATGCCGCGTGCGCGGGCGATATCCCCAATTGCAGCAGCAAGGAGCGCAGGGTCTTCAGGAGCTTCGTCCAGACACGCCTGAAGGTAGGCGACCATGTCGTCCTCAGACTTCAGATAGTCCGCCGCGTCCCACCGGGAAAACGTCTCCTTTCTTCGTCGCTTAATTGGCATATATCACCCCTTCCAGACTCTTGCGATGTCGATCGCCTGCTTGATGTCCGCGTGCTGCGTCCGCTTGTCACCTCCGCAAAGCAGCAGGGCGAGAACGGCACCACGCTGCACGTAGTAAACGCGATAGCCAGGGCCATAGTCGATGCGCAGCTCGCTAACTCCAGAGCCAACAGGCCTCGCGTCGCCCGAGTTGCCGAGGGAAAGCCGGCGAATACGAGCAGTGATGCGTGCCTGCGCCTGCCGGTCACGAAGTGAGTTGAACCACGACTCGAACGTGGCGGACTTGAGCACTTCGACCATGGAACAATGTACACTATAGTTCTCGGGTTGTCAACCGTGGTTCACGTCCGGGGGCTCGTCGGTCCGAATGGCAGCTATCTGGAAAACGCCGGGACCTCCCGGAATGACCCCTTATGGCCGGGTGCCGCCCAGCACCGACGCCGCGGTTACCCATAGTCGCGTCACGACCCTTGCTGACAGGCGTGAGCATCAGCTGCCAAGCATCAATGGTAGTCCTCTTCGCGTTGATGGCGCACGGCTGTTACGGTAACGGTGCGGTCATCATCGATTTCGAAAAGTGCCACGTAACCCGAGTTACCGAATGGGATCACTAGCTCGCGCCAGCGCGGGCTCTTCTGCAGTAACGCTTTTCTGCAGGAGAACGGCGAGTAAGCAAGCAGCGCCAAGGCACGCTCGATCGCGGCGAGGGCGCGTTCCGCCGCATCCAAATCACGTTTCAGCAAGAATTCGTAGAGCCGATCGAGGTCATCGAGGGCTTCCGCTGTAAGGCGGACCTTGTAGGTCATTTGCGGGCGGCGCGCCGAGCATTGGTGAGCCGCTTGCGTAGCCCGGCTATAGCCTTATCGGCGGGAACGTAGCCGCCTTCTGTCCGCGCACGTTCGGCGCTGGCCATGCCACGCGCCAGAAAGTCCAGTTGGGATTTTCGAAAATCAATAGTGCGAGAAACCGCATCCATGACGAATGCGGACAGGGTTTCACCAGGGGCGAGCACGCTCTCAGCGTCAGCGCGCAGCTGTTCCGAAACCCGCAGTGGAGGAATGGTTCGAGATTTCGCGCTCGACATCGACATCTCCGTGTGCATCGCACTTGCAATACAGGATATCGCATGGCGCCCTGACGTGCAAGCCTTGCGAATGGCGGCTTCGCGGTCGCAATTACGGCACGGTCAATGGCTAGATGTGGCCGGTCAGCGACCGACGAAGGCCGCTGACCGGCGTGTCAGACTATACCTCCGTCTGCTCTGCCATTTCGAGCGCATCGTCGACTTCGATGCCCAAGTACCGAACGGTGCTTTCGAGCCTATTGTCCGAGCAGGAGCTGGACGGCCCGAAGATTTCTCGTTCGCCGATAAATCAGGGAAGCCTTCGTTCGCCGCAGTGTGTGCGTTCCATAAGCCGCGGGATCCAGACCGATCTCACCCACCCAGTAACGGACGATGCGGGCATACTGGCGCGTGGAGAGATGAGGCGAACGGCGAAGCCTGCTTGGGAAGAGTCAAGCTTCGTCGCCGAATCCATGCGATCAATGCTTCCCGCGTCTGTTCCGTAATCTCGAATTGCACCGGACGCTGAGTCTTCTGCTGCATAACAGTCGCCAGGCAGCAATTCGTTCTCCGTGCGCGAGATCGCGGACTCGCAGCTTCACCAGATCGCATGATCTCAATTTGCTGTCGATGGCCAGGTCAAAAAGTGCCAATTCCCGAATGCGGTTGGCGAGCTGGAGGCGGATCCGAATCGCCCAGATCTCCTTCAGGCGCAGCGGCGCCTTCTGCCCGACGAGCTTACCTTTATTCCACGGTTCAGCCCTGAGGGTGGTCTCAATGAAGTGATTCATGGCGATACCCCGAGGTGACAAGACCGGCACAGTTTGCCCCCGACTCGAAGCCGAACGGATCACCTCGAGCGCGTCTCCTAGGTACCACTAATAACGCTTGACGATAATAACGTGATGCGATAAGCTGTACCCGTGATTCGGACCTTCAAGAACAAAGACACGGAGGCGGTATTCAAGGGAACATTCGTGAAGGGTCTGGACAACCAGATTCAACAGCGCGCGCGCGAGAAGCTGAAGTACCTCGATAGCGCCGCGGACCTGCGCGATCTTATGATTCCCCCATCGAATCAGCTCGAGGCACTCAAAGGCGACCGCGCGGGGCAACACAGCATCCGCATTAACAAGCAGTGGCGCATCTGCTTCAAATGGCAGAGCGGCGACGTGCTCGATGTCGAGGTCGTCGACTATCACTGAGGCGGAAGGAGATTCGAAAATGGCTTCAAAGAGACTACGGCCGGTACATCCGGGCGACATCCTGCTGCACGATTTCATGCAGCCGCTCAAGCTGAGCTCGTACAAGCTGGCTAAGGAGCTGGGGGTGACGGCACCATCGATAAATGAAATCGTGCGCCGGCGCCGAGCGGTTACGGCGGAGATGGCCTTGCGGTTGTCGCGGTACTTCGGCACTTCCGCACAGCTCTGGTTGAATCTTCAGTCGCAGTATGACCTTGAGGTCGCTGGCCGCAAAATCGGAAGAAAGCTCGAGCGCGCCATCCACCCCATTCCGCGCCCGGACCTGTCCGATCCGCTTCCGACGTGAGCTAGCTCGGACGACGGGCACTTCAAGACTCTATGCTTCCGCCTCGACTGACGGGACGGAATCGACCCGTTCCGGTCATCGAGCCTCCGTATCACACCTGGGCGACGGAGTGAAGGAGCGGACATCCAGATGACCGCTTTGCGCCAACCGCGTGGGAATTGGTCGACAAAGACCTGCGATGCCGGGGGGTCACCGCACGGCTTGCTATTTTCATTTTATGTATATTCCGCTATTATTGAGGTGCGCTATTTTCACCGACGCAAATAGAAAGCCGCATGACGCCCAAGCACAAGGGACCCGGACGCAAGGTTCGATGCCCGCAGGGATACTGGGCGTTTATCCCCGATCCGCTGCCGCCGCCGCTCGAGTGGTCGTCTGCGTTGGTGCGAGCGTTATCCGATGCAGACCGCCTGATCGGGCGTCTTGCCGGGGAAGGCGGCCGGCTGCCCAACCCGCACGTCCTGGTGCGCCCGTTCGTGGCGCGCGAAGCCGTATTGTCGAGCCGCATCGAGGGCACGCAAGCCACGCTCGGCGAGCTATTGGCGGCCGAGGCGGGCGCGGCGGTCGAGCGCAGTCCTGAGGATTTGCGGGAAGTTGGCAACTACATAGCGGCGCTCGAACACGGGATCCGTCTATTGAAGAAGCTGCCGTTGTCGACGCGACTGATTCGGGAAATTCACGCCAAGTTGATGCGAGGTGTTCGAGGCAATGGCTCGACTCCCGGTGAATTTCGCCGTTCTCAGAACTGGATTGGGCGACCCGGCAGCACTCTTATGACCGCCTCTTACGTACCTCCGCCGCCAGAGACACTCCGGTCCTGCATGGGTGAGCTGGAGAAATTCCTGCATGATCGATCGCTGCCGCCGCTGGCGCAGATCGCCTTGGCTCATTATCAGTTCGAGGCCATTCATCCCTTTCTCGACGGCAACGGTCGCGTGGGCCGTCTCCTGATTACTCTGTTTCTGGTGGAACGCGCCATTCTACCGACGCCGCTGCTGTATCTCAGCGCGTTTTTCGAAGCGACGCGTCCGGACTACTACAGCGCATTGCGCGCGGTGTCGGAGCGTGCGGCATGGGACGCATGGCTGCAATACGTCTTGAACGGCGTGGCGCGCCAGTCGGAAGATGCATTGCGCCGCGCCGAGCGCATCAACGAGACACTTGCCGCGTGGCGAATGCACGTCGCTGGCTCAGCATCCAAAGTATCCGCAGTGCTGGTAGATAGACTCGCCGCGAATCCGTACCTGACTGTGAAGAAAACTGCTCAAGAGCTGGGCGTCGCCTTCACGACCGTGCAGCGGGCAGTGGAAAAGCTGCAGAAGCTATCGATCGTGAGGCAGATCAGCGAGGGCAAGCGTGACCGCGTCTACTGTGCAACCGCTCTACTGAAGATACTGGAAGAACCCGCGCAACTCGTGCCCGATGAGCGTCAACTAGGGGATTCGCCACCCTGACGTATCCGCTAAGGAAGCGCCTGGTCCCGGAGGTGAATGACCGCAGTTGGCCGAACTGACCCCTCCGCGATGAGAATCCATGGGCTTACTTATTCTCCCGCGTAGCCCGCTTCGAGTTGGTGTCGAACCGCCAGAATCAGCACGATGTCTTCGGCCGGAAGCCAACGGTACTTCGCGATGTAGCCGTATCGGCCGCGCGAGAGGATCAGTTCCCGTCGTCCCTCTTCCGCAGACCGCCCCAACAGCGGGTGATCGGCAAGCAGCTCAAACGCCTTCCGCACGCTGAGGATCTGTTCACGCGCCCTTTGGGGGTTCTCGGCCGCGATGAAGTCAAACAGTCGCTCGAGGTCAGCGAGCGCTCTTTGAGTTATTTCGACCGTCGCCATGCGCGTGCCTTGGGACGGCGCGCCTTGACGCCGGAAGCCCGCGCAGCCAAGTAATCAAAGGTGGGAGTCAGCTCGAAGGCCTTCCCGCTGGCGAGCGCCTCCTCCTCTGAACGAGCTGCTTCTTCAGCGAAACGCGCCCTCAGCTCCGAGCGCTCCGCTTCGCGAGCGAGCGCTTCGATCATGAAGGCGTGGGGCGTCTTACTCGCGGCACTCGCCAGCCGCTCGATACGTCGCTTTAGGTCCTCAGGAATTTTCAGGCTTGTCGCGGCCATCGATGCATCGCTGCTCGCTCTTACTCGGTAGTCATAAGGTAATACCAGCGCATGGGCACGTCAAGGCCCCTTATCAGAGCACTGCCAAGTAGAGCTTAGGGCTGCCCGAAGAGCAGCCGGCGAGTGGCCGCAATGGGGAATCAAAGCTCTTCGCGCGACCGGCAGCTCGTGTTAAGCGTTGTCTGACGCCTGCCCCGTGGGCTGCGCCATCCGATTGAGGCACGGGCAGACGGG
>JBAUOO010000065.1:0-8551 GCA_049579785.1 Steroidobacteraceae bacterium | reverse complement strand
CTGCTGGTGGGCGACGTGCAGGGCAACGCGGCGCGCGTGATCGAGCGCGCGCGCGCCGCGCACGGCGAGCAGGGGGCGGACCTCGTGGCCTTCCCGGAGCTCACGCTCTCGGGTTATCCGCCGGAGGATCTGCTCTTTCATCGCGGCTTCCGGCGCCAGATCGAGGCGGGACTCGAGGAGGTCTGCCGGCAGGTGCCCGAGCCATGCGTCATCGTCGGCTATCCGGAATACACCCGCTCGACGATTTACAACTCCGCCGCATTCATCGCCGGGGGCGCCGTCGCGGCCATCCACCGCAAGGCGGAGCTGCCGAACTACAAGGTGTTCGACGAGAAGCGCTACTTCCACGCCGGCGCGCAGCCGACGGTGGTCGAATGCAAAGGTTTCCGGGTCGGGCTTCTGGTCTGCGAGGACGCCTGGGAGCCGGAGCCCGCGCAGCTCGCGCGCTCGGATCATGCGGAGCTGCTCCTTGTCATCAACGCCTCGCCCTATGAGCGCAACAAACAGCGCGAGCGCGAGTCGGTGATCCGCGCGCGCGCCACCGATGTGGGTCTTCCCGTCGCGTACGTCAACATGGTGGGCGGGCAGGACGAGCTCGTGTTCGATGGCAACTCGTTCGTGATGGATGCCGAAGGAAACGTCCTCATGCGGGCGCCGGCCTTCAAGGAGGGCACCTACCTCATCGAGTTCGAGCGGCGCGGACGGGCCACGGTCGTGCCGGGCCCGGGAGAGGTTTCCCCGGAGCTGAGCGATGAGGCGAGTGTCTACGGCGCGTTGGTCCTGGGAGTTCGCGACTACGTGAACAAGCACGGCTTTCCGGGCGTCGTCATGGGCCTTTCCGGAGGTGTCGATTCCGCGCTGACGCTCGCGATCGCCGTCGATGCGCTCGGTGGCGAGCGGGTGCATGCGGTGATGATGCCCTCGCGCTACACCTCCCCGATGAGCCTTGAGGATGCGGCGGCGCAGGCGCGGCTCCTCGGCGTCAGCTACAGCGAGCTCTCCATCGAAGGCATGTTCGAGGCGACCCTCGGCACGCTCAAGGAAGAGTTCGCCGGCCGGCAGCCGGATGCGGCCGAGGAGAACATCCAGTCACGCTGCCGCATGCTGCTTCTCATGGGCATTTCCAACAAGACGGGCCGCATGCTCCTCACCACGGGCAACAAGAGCGAGACGGCGGTGGGCTATGCCACGCTCTACGGCGACATGGCCGGTGGCTTCGCGCCCATCAAGGACTGCAGCAAGATGCTCGTCTATCGGCTCGCCGCCTACCGCAACTCCTTGGGTCGAGTCATTCCGCAGCGGGTGATCGACCGTCCGCCTTCGGCGGAATTGCGCCACGAGCAGAAGGACTCCGACTCCCTGCCGCCCTACGAGGTGCTCGATCCGATCCTCGAGGCCTTCATCGAGGAGGACCTGTCGGTCGATGAGATCGAGGCGCGCGGCTTCGATCGCGCCACGGTGGGTCGGATCCTCGATCTGGTCAAGCGCAACGAATACAAGCGCCGTCAGGCGCCGCCGGGAGTGCGGGTGAGCCGCCGTGCCTTTGGGCGCGATTGGCGCTATCCGATCACGAACGGCTACCGAAGATAGTCCTGTCACCGACGCCGGCGAGCGGTCCCTCGCCCGGTCCGCATGGTAAAATTCACCTATGTCGAGTGAATCCGAACGCCGCGCGCGAGCCGAGCAGCGGCGTCGGACAGCGATTCTCAATCGTGCCGAACTCGGCGGCCTCGAGCCCGATCCGGTGCCTGTTTCGGGACCGGAAGCGGTGTCGCTCGTCGAGCGATTGACGCGAGAGAGCTGGACGGCGGCCGGTCGCGCATTCCCACACTATCCTCGCGAGCGGATCCCCGTGTCGTTCGCCCCTCGGCGTGCGAAGTGATCGAGCTGCCCGATGACTTCCGCGATCTGCTCATCGAGCTCGCCGACCATGGGGCCGAATTCGTGTTGGTTGGCGGTCACGCGGTGGCGTTTCACGGGCACCCTCGCGCGACCAAGGACATGGATGTGCTGATCCGGGCCAATGCATCCAACGCGGAAAAGGTATACCGGGCGCTTGCGGCGTTTGGTGCGCCGCTGCAGAGTCTGGCCATCGAAGCAAAGGAATTTGCGACCTACGACGGGGTCTTGCAGATCGGGCTCCCACCCCGGCGGGTCGACATTCTCAATCGTGCCGATGGGATCAGCTTCGATGAGGCAGTTGCGGAAGGCAGCTCCTTCTCGCTCGAGGGGCGGAGAATTCCCGTGATCGGGCGCGCCGCGCTCATCAGGAACAAGCGGGCCACCGGCCGTGCTCAGGATGCCGCGGACGTGGAGGCGCTGTCCCCGCCAAGCGATAAAGGGACTTGAGGCCGGCGCAGCCGACCTACCAGAAGTGCCACCAGTGCCGCTGGGTCGCCGCGGCGACCTGCGATACCTGGCCGGTGAAGTTGGCGGCATAGACCCGGCGGGCCTCATCGGCGAGAGTCTTCATGCCGAGCCGGTCGTAGGCGATGATCATGATGGCGAGCGCCTCGCGGGTCGCGGGCGCGCCCTCGTAGTCCTCGAGGACGAGCTTCGCCCGGCGCGCCGCACCAATGTAAGCGCCGCGTTTCAAGTAATACCGGGCCACGGCGACGTCATAGGAAGCGAGCCGGTCGCGCAGATAAATCATGCGCTGGCGGGCATCCCAGGCGTAGGCGCTCTTCGGGTATTCCTGGACGACGATGCGAAAGGCGGCGAAGGCCTTGTTCGCCGTGGTGGGCGGGCGTTTCGAGAGATCGACGTGGAAGAGCCGCTCGATCGCGTTCGGCTGCTTCTCGAAGTTCACGAGCCCCTTCATGTAATACGCGTAATCCACCCGCGGATGAGTCGGGTTCTCGCGGATGAAGGTGTCGCAGGCGTCGATGGCGGAATCGGTCTCGCCGGCGCGGTAATATGCGTAAATGAGGTCGAGCTGCGCCTGCTTCGCCTGGTCGGTGAAGGGGAAGACGGCCGTCAGCTGCTCGTAGGTCTTGATCGCGCCGTTGTAGTTGTACGTGTCCAGGTCATGCTTGGCGCGCTGATAGAGCACCTGGGGGGTCGCCTGCTCGTGCTTGTGATGGGCGCAACCGCTCAGGGCGAAAGCACTGAGGCAAAGGGCCGCGAGCAGCGCGCGCAGCGAGACCGGAATGCGGGACCGCGAACGGCCGTGATCGGACACGAGATCTCCGAGATCCGCCTTCGCGGCGGAAGCGATACTGGGAAACGACATGGCGCGGGAGTATAGCGAATCCGCCGCAACCCCTAGGGACTCCGACGCCGGGGCGGAGTTCCGCCGCCATTCCCTCGAGCTGCCCGCGAGCGCCGCGGGTTTGAGGCTCGATCAGGCGCTCGCCCGCGCGCTGCCGCAGTATTCGCGGGCGCGCCTGCAGGGCTGGATCGAGGCGGGCGCCGTGCAGGTGGATGGCCGCCGGCCGCGCGCCAAGGACAAGGTGCTGGGGGGCGAGCGGGTCGATGTGGCCGCGCGGCTCGAGGCCGATGAGCGCGTCCTCCCGGAGGCGCAGCCGCTCACGGTGGTCCACGAGGATCGTGCGCTCTTGGTCATCAACAAGCCCGCGGGCATGGTCGTGCATCCGGGCGCCGGCAATCCTCGCCACACGCTGCAGAACGCGCTGCTCGCGCTCGATGCGAAGCTCGCGCGGGTGCCGCGCGCAGGGTTGATCCATCGCCTGGACAAAGACACCAGTGGCCTCCTCGTCGTGGCGCGCACGCCCGAGGCGCACGCGAGGCTCGTCGCGGCGCTCGCCAAGCGCGAGATCGAGCGAACCTATCTTGCGATCTGCAATGGCGCGATGACCGGTGGCGGCAGCATCGATGCTCCGATCGGACGCCACCGTACGCAGCGCACGCGCATGGCGGTACGGAGCGACGGTCGCGAGGCGGTCACGCACTTTCGCATCGTCAAGCGCTATCGCGCTCATACGCTCGTGCGGGTGCAGCTCGAAACGGGAAGGACCCATCAGATTCGCGTGCACCTCGCGCACATCGGCTATCCCGTCGTCGGCGACCCGGTATACGGCGGCCGACGCCGACTGCCCGCGGGCTGCAGCCCCGAGCTGGCGGCGGCGCTCGGGTCATTTACCCGCCAGGCGCTGCATGCCGAGCGGCTCGCGCTCGCCCATCCCACGACCGGACGAAGGGTGGCCTGGGAGGCGCCGCTGCCGCAGGACATGGCCGGCTTGTTGGCGGCACTCGATCGGGGCGAGCCGCGCCGAGCAGAGTCGCAATGACTCTCGATGTACTCCTGCCAAATTGGCCCGTGCCGGCGGGAATTCGCGCGGCTTTTACGCTTCGCACGGGCGGCATCAGCCAGCCGCCTTTCGAGGACTTCAACCTCGCAGCGCACGTCGGGGACGATCCGCGTGCGATCGCCGAGAATCGGCGGCGCCTGCGTGAGGGCCTCGGATTGCCGGGCGAGCCTGCCTGGCTCGAGCAGGTCCACGGCCATCGCGTGATCGATCTCGATGGGCAACCCTCTTGCGGTTCGCTCGGCCCCGCCGATGGCGCGGTGACCCGCAGCCGAGCCCGTGTCTGCGCGATCCAGGTTGCCGATTGCATGCCGGTGCTCTTGGCCACCCACGATGGCTCAGCGGTCGGTGCCGCGCATGCCGGCTGGCGGGGTCTCGCCGGGGGGGTGTTGGAAGCGACGGTGCGGGCGATGAATACCCCGAGCGGGGAGCTGCTTGCGTGGCTGGGACCGGCCATCGGGCAGAGGCACTTCGAGGTCGGGGAGGAAGTGCGCGCCGCGTTCCTCGCCGCCGATGCCGGCGCCGCGGCCGCCTTCAGCGCGAACGGGAGGGGGCGGTGGCAGTGCGATCTCTATGCACTGGCGAGGCGAAGGCTCGCCAACCTGGGGGTGAATGCGGTCTTTGGCGGGGGGTGGTGTACTTTCGCCGATCGCGGGCGCTTCTTCTCCTACCGCCGCGACGGCCGCTGCGGCAGGATGGCCGCATTGATCTGGCGCGATCCAAGCCCTTGAACCGGTAGCCATTCACCCCCATCCCCCGACCAGCCGAAGCCCTTCTCAAGGTCTCCCCAATGCGGATGGACAAGCTCACGAGCCGATTCCAGCAGGCGCTGGCGGATGCCCAGTCGCTCGCCCTCGGCCGCGATCACCAGTTCCTCGAGCCCGCCCACGTGCTGCTCGCGCTCCTTGACAGCCAGGGCGGCACGGTGCGCCCGCTGCTTATCAAGGCGGGCGCGGACGTCAATCGGCTGCGCTCGGAGCTCGGCGCCGCTCTCGACCGACTGCCCAAGGTAGAGGGTGCGCCGGGGGATATTCACGTTTCCAACGAGCTGAACCGGATCCTCAACGTCACCGACAAGCTCGCGCAGCAGCGCGGCGACCAGTTCATCTCGAGCGAGCTCTTCGTGCTCGCGGCTTTCGAGGATCGCAATCTCGCCCGGATCTTGCGCGACTCCGGCGTCGTGCGGGGCGCGGTGGAGAAGGCGATCGAGGAGGTGCGGGGTGGCGAGACAGTCTCTGATTCGAATGCCGAGGAGAGCCGGCAGGCGCTCGAGAAGTACACCATCGATCTCACCGCGCGGGCTTCCTCCGGGAAGCTCGATCCGGTCATCGGGCGCGACGACGAGATCCGCCGCACCATCCAGGTGCTGCAGCGACGCACCAAGAACAACCCCGTGCTGATCGGCGAGCCCGGCGTCGGCAAGACCGCCATCGTCGAGGGCCTGGCGCAGCGCATCGTCAACGGCGAGGTGCCCGAGAGCCTCAAAAACAAGCGCATCCTCGCGCTCGACATGGGCGCACTCATCGCCGGCGCGAAATTCCGCGGCGAATTCGAGGAGCGTCTGAAGGCGGTCCTCAACGACCTCGCCAAGCAGGAAGGTCAAATCATCCTTTTCGTCGATGAGCTGCACACCGTGGTCGGGGCCGGCAAGGCCGAAGGCGCCATGGATGCGGGCAACATGTTGAAGCCCGCGCTCGCGCGCGGGGAGCTGCACTGCGTCGGCGCCACAACGCTCGATGAGTACCGCAAATACATCGAGAAGGACGCGGCGCTCGAGCGGCGCTTCCAGAAGGTGTTGGTCGATGAGCCTTCGGTCGAGGACACGATTGCGATCCTGCGCGGGCTTCAGGAGCGCTACGAGGTCCACCATGGCGTCGACATCACCGACCCGGCGATCGTCGCCGCGGCGACCCTCTCGCACCGCTACATCGCCGACCGGCAGCTTCCCGACAAGGCCATCGATCTCATCGACGAGGCGGCCGCGCGCATCCGCATGGAGATCGACTCCAAGCCCGAGGCGCTCGATCGGCTGGAGCGGCGCATCATTCAGCTGAAGATCGAGCAGGAGGCGCTGAAGAAGGAGCAGGACGAGGCTTCGCGCAAGCGCCTGGCGACGCTGCAGGAGACGCTGCATGGACTCGAGAAGGAGTACTCCGATCTCGAGGAGGTCTGGAAGTCCGAGAAGGCGACGCTCCAGGGCGCGGCGCAGATCCGTGAGGAGCTCGACCGGGTGCGCCTCGAGCTCGATGCGGCACGCCGCGCCGGCGATCTCGGGCGCATGGCGGAGCTGCAGTACGGGAAGATTCCGGAGCTCGAGAAGCGGCTCGCCGCCGCCGTGGCCGCCGAGGGCAAGGCGCCGCAGCTCGTGCGCAACAAGGTGACGGAGGAGGAGATCGCCGAGGTCGTCTCCAAGTGGACCGGCATCCCGGTCTCGAAGATGTTGGAAGGGGAGAAGGAAAAGCTCCTGCGCATGGAGGAGGCGCTCGCCCGCCGTGTCGTCGGCCAGGAAGAGGCGCTGAAGATCGTCTCCAACGCCATCCGCCGCTCGCGCGCCGGGCTTGCCGATCCACGCCGTCCCAACGGCTCGTTTCTCTTTCTCGGCCCCACGGGCGTCGGCAAGACCGAGCTCTGCAAGGCGCTCGCCGAGTTTCTCTTCGACACCGAGGACGCGATGGTGCGCATCGACATGTCGGAGTTCATGGAGAAGCATTCGGTGGCGCGGCTCATCGGCGCCCCGCCGGGATACGTCGGCTACGAGGAGGGCGGCTATCTGACCGAAGCGGTGCGCCGGCGCCCGTATTCGGTGATCCTCCTCGATGAGGTCGAGAAGGCGCACCCCGATGTCTTCAACGTGCTGCTGCAGGTGCTCGATGATGGCCGACTGACCGACGGCCAGGGCCGGACCGTGGACTTTCGCAACACGGTCATCATCATGACCTCGAACCTCGGCTCGCAGGTGATCCAGGAGTACGCCGGGGAGAAGAACTACACGCGCATGAAAAGCGCCGTGATGGAGATCGTGCAGCAGAGCTTCCGGCCGGAGTTCATCAACCGGATCGACGACATCGTCGTCTTCCATCCGCTCGCCGCGCAGCAGATCCGCGCGATCGTCGACATCCAGCTCGTTTATCTGCGCAAGCGCCTGCAGGAGCGCAACATGGATCTGACGCTCGATGATGCCGCGCGCGATCTGCTCGGCGAGGCGGGATTCGATCCGGTCTACGGCGCCCGGCCGCTGAAGCGGGCGATTCAGCAGCAGATCGAGAACCCGCTGGCGCAGCGCATCCTCAAGGGCGAATTTGCCCCCGGCGACCGCATCCGCGCCACCACGCGGGACGGACAGATCGTCTTCAGCAAGCTCAAGTGAGGCCCGCGGCCCGGTGGCTATAATGGGCGCAGCGGGAAATTCCCCACCCACTTATAACTCAAAGCCATGCCGTTCTACGAATACGAGTGCCAGAGCTGCAAGTTCTACACCGAGGTGATGCAGAAGATCAGCGAGCCGCCGCTCGTGAAATGTCCCTCCTGCGGCAAGCGCACGCTGAAGAAGCTGGTGTCCGCGCCGGTGTTTCGCCTCAAGGGCAGCGGCTGGTACGAGACCGACTTCAAATCCGAGAAGGAAGAGAAGCGCAACCTCGCCGCCGATCGCGAAGAGTCGAAGCCCGCCGCGGAGGCGTCGCAATCGGAGGCGAAGACTGCGGCCACCGAGGCCGTGGCGAAGCCCTCCGAGCCCCAGTCATCGAGCAAGACCCCCGGCGTGACGAGCAGCGTAACGACCCGTGTGACCACGGCCGCCGCCCCGCCGAAGGCTCGCGCCGCCAGCGCGCCGAAGCGTCCGGCCACCAAGGTAAGCCACCGGTCGCCCCCGAAGAGGACCAAGGCGAAGTCCGGCGCGCGGGCGAAGGCCGCGAAGCGCGGCTCGAGGCGTTGAGGCGTTGAGCACTCCGGCCCTGCAAAGACCCGCTCCGGCGCTTCCGCCCGGCCAGGCAGCCCCGAAAAAGAAGGGCTCGCCGCTGCGGCGCTACCTGGTCGCAGGCGTGCTCGTCTGGCTGCCGATCGTCGCCACCCTCTGGGTGGTCGAGTTTCTTTTCAGCCTCGCCGACAAGACGCTGCTCCTTTTCCCCCTGCCGTTCGGCTACGCGCCTCAGGGGGTCATGAGCCTGCTTCTGCCCGCTTTCGGGGTGGTGTTCGCCTTTATCGTGCTCTTTCTCACCGGGATCCGGGCCACCAACCTCATAGGCCGGCGACTGCTCGTCTGGGGTGAGGATCTGCTGCACCACATC